>JBNMNB010000073.1:0-30504 GCA_051270635.1 Verrucomicrobiales bacterium
GATATCCGCCCCCCCCCCCCAGCAGCTTACAGGAGATGCAATTGACGAACGAGATTGTAATCAACACTCAGCAGCCAGAGAGCGAGGAGGGCCGTGATGATTGTACAGACGATAATCCACGGGTGGCGCATCAGTTTTTCTGGTTCCAATCGTGCACCGACGTCACTCATTGCATGATTAAAGTATGCAATGATAGCAATCACGATCATTGGGAACACCAGGATCAAATTCACCAGTTGCTCATGCGTAGCCATGGCAATTCCGGTGCAGAAGCAAAATAGATTCGCATAGGTGATCATCGCGATGATCAGCTTCTGATTGTTATAGGTTCGGAAAGACTTGCGATAGCGCCCACTCACTTCTGGATCATCGATGAATCGGAACTCCGCATAACGCTTCCCCGTCATCAGCAGCGCCCCGAATGACCACCAAGCCAGAACGATCGTCATAGGCACTCGATAATCCGGCTCATAGCCGTGCAGTGGCACCAGCGCATACCAACCCAACCAAAGCCTAATCGGATTATTGAACGATTCAGCAATGACATCAAGATAGGCTCGATCCTTGAGCCGGAGCGGCGGCACGTTGTAAACAATCCCACTCAATAACAGCAGCGAGAGAGCGATAATGTAGCCAATATCAAAGTAAAGGAAGGCCATTCCGAACCCTGCGACAATCAGCACCACTTTGATTCCCCAGAGAATCGTAACATTCACCTTTCCTGCCGCTACGCCCCGCAGCCGCTTTGTTGGATGCGTTCGATCAAATGGTGCATCCAGAATTTCGTTGAGAATGTAGTTGGCGGAAGCAATGAAACAAGCAGGGATCAACGATAGCGCGCAGATTCCAATGTTCGAGCCAGTCAGCTCAATTCCCGGACCGAGCACGAATGCGACAGCATGCCCGAAGACAATAAAAATGTTCTTCAGCCAGTGGTCGATGCGGCAGATGCGAATGTATTCGTTCACGAATTTCAAAGGTATCCAGCTATAGAAAAATATGGCTGATTTCAGATTCGGTTGGCACATACCCCATAGATCCGGGTGTACAAAGAAGAAAACACATTTTCTTCATAGACATAAAACATTAAGATGTCTTAATTTCCAAATGTCTGTGTCTGGCATATGAGAAATGGTCACCGCCCCCCCTTCCGATCCAGCAGCTCTCAGCGATCTTCTACAATTTCGCTGTAATCACTGCTTTCAAGCACTGCAAGTGCCGACAGCCTTTGCTGGGCAGTCGGCACCCTGCCCATTCTGCTCACAGATCGCCACGGCTCCAGCCGCAGCGCAGACGGCTCCTCCAAAACCCGTCCCGCCGCCCTCTCTCCTTCATTTCCCGTGTCCCAGCTGCTATCAAGGTCTCTCAATTCCTGCGCAATTAGCAGGGATCAGCGGGCCATGCCTGTTCTGCGGCGTCACCATCACGGCGCCCAATCCAGCGTCTCAAGCCAGACTTTCGCCACCTCCTGAGCACAGGACAACTCAACGACATCACAGCGAATCCGAGAGCAGAAATCGCCATGCTCCATCGCAACCTCCTCTGGAGCAACGCCCCTCAACAACTGAATCTAATTCCCCGGATCGCGTCCAGCGCCAAGTCAGAAAGCGAGTATCCGCCCCGACCGCTCACCCCAATTCCTCTAAAAAACTTCTCAATACTTTAGGAATCGTAGGGCTGACCTTCGGCATCGCAGCAGCCACGGTATTTTTTGCAGGCCCTGGCAAAGATCTTTTCACACCCAGTTCTGACACCGAGAGCAAAGAAGCGGCCTTCAAGCGCGTTCTAGCTACCCGAAATCGGATGGATGAAAATAAGAACCAGGCGATTGTCGAAGCAGCCAGCTGCCTCCGCAGCTTTTTAGCCGCCTCCGACTGGGACGAAGCGAGCACCTACGCGGTCGGAATGCCACAGGCCGCTCTGGGCAGCAAGCCTCCGCCATTCCATTCTCCCCCCCCAGAAAACCTTACCTTTCACGCGGCGGAACGAAAACCAAACTCCGAGTCATTTATCGTGAAACACTTGCTGGAACGCGGCGATCGCAAAACTCCAGCTGTCGTATGGGTGGAGGAAACCAGTTCAGGCGCAAAAGTGCGTTGGGATTTGCTCGAACAGCAAATTTCCGGTCGCATGCGCCAGTTTCAGGGCTCGATGGATGCTTCACCTGCGCGGTTTTACGCTCGAGTCCACCAAGTGGCAGAAAAAGAGAACCCATTTGCCGATATTCCAGAGCTATCCAGGTGCATGTCCGTTACCATTTCATCAGCATTTTCGTCCGCAGAATCGGAATCATTCTATGCTTTTGCTCCCGCAGACTCGACATCGCATCAACAATTGAGTAGTCTTTTTTCCACGACGAGCACGATCGAAGGTTGGATTAGTGCTTCCAGGGTAAATCTGAAGTCAAACGTCAACCTTATAATCATCAACGCTTTCCAACAAGATCATCCCACTTTCGACCGACCGAAACCGCGGCAAAACAGGCTGATTTCAGCTCGCTATGGTAATTCTGGAATACTCCAATAATAAAAAACCATTTTTTTTGAAAATGATCTTGAAAGATTGCCTCGAATGCTCGCATATTCTATGGAACGGTGGTAAGTTCTGAGATCATCGACACATCAATTCAACGAAGCATTTACCTACAGTCTTTTTAACACATGAAAAAACGCATCCAGACTCCTTTGATGGCAACAGTTGCTGCACTCGCGGTTGGCTTTGTCTCCCCTGCGCTTGCTGCCGCCGATTGCGACAAGGCAAGCACTACATTTTCAGCTGCTGTATCCAGCCAGCCCGATGAGCTTTTGACTCTCCTTGTGGAGGCAGTAGCCAAGAACGAATCCTGCTCTTGCGAAATCGTTCAGGCAGCAATCAAAGCTGTTGGCGCCGACAAGGCTAAGGTGGGCGACATCGTCTTTGCCGCAGTCAGCATCGCTCCAGGAATGGCCACTACGATCACTGAGTGTGCGGTAGCAGCAGCCCCTAAAGCAACTTCCGAAATCAAAGCAGCACTCAAGAGTGCTCTTTCTGATAAAGGTTCTGCCTCTTACGGCAAAGATGGTTACGGCAAGAACCCAGGCAAAGAGGTTGTAGATCCGGTAGAAGTTGTTGATAACGGTGGATTCGATTTCGGTCGTGCACCTCTTGATGTCCGCGGAATCTATCTGCTGGCTCCATCACCAGGCGGTGGTTTCGTTTCCGAGACCGTCGTTGAAGTGATCGAACGTGTGAGAATCAAGATCGTTAATCGTGGCGGTGGCGACGGTGGTGGTGGTGGTCCAGTGACACCAGCAGATCCAGTAGCTGATTGAATCGGTAGCTGATCCGTAAGCTTCATTTTCTAATTTTTAAAAGATGCCCTCTCACAACGAGAGGGTATTTTTTTGCCCAAGCAGCGACCGCTTTTTATAATTACCATAATTTTCATTTGCATTATCCCCTGTTTTAATATATTACACCGTGGCCAAATCCTTATTCATCACACTTATCTGCCTTCTAGCGATCGCGCTGCGAGCACACGGTCAATCTATCGAGTTCAACGCCCAGGAGAAGGCGCTCTTCGCCCTGATTAACGATGATCATGAGCAAGGTAGAAAAGCACTACTGCTTGATCCAAGACTCAGCATGGCCGCTCGTAGCCACGCGCTAGACATGGTAACACGTGGTTACTACGGTCATACAAGCCCGGAAGGTGTAGGCCCGAATGAGCGAGCACGGCGGGCTGGATATCCACTGCCGAAATGGTACCATCAGCACCTTGATGCGAATAATATAGAGAGCTACTTCTACGGTTCAGGCACTTGGAACTCCCCGGAATCCGCATTCAACTGGTTCCTCAATTCGGAGACTGTCCATAAGCCGCACATCCTTGCCGAATCCTCCTTTGTGGCAGAGCAGACGGTTGTAGGCGTAGGTTATGCGGAGAATCCCAGAACAGGCGTGGGAGCTTACGTATTCCTAAGTAGCCACCCGTTTGAATTTGAGAATATGCCCCCACCTGTGATTATCCTGGATCCTAATCCTACGGGCGTGAAAGCATCCGCGACAAACCTCGCCCCTAACGAACTGTATAATCTTCAGATCAGCAGGGGCGTACCGTCAAATTGGGAAACGGTCGACGCATTTGTTGCAGACAGCGATGCACAGCCGCTACAATTTGAGCTCTTCCCTCAAGAAACAATGTTATTTTTCCGCTTAGTTTCTCCACTGAGATAGAAGGCAAAACGGTTGCAGGCAAAGCAATTTGTAGATAGCCAAGAGACAGTTTGTCCGCTAATTGTCTGGTGAGGGGTTACATATTTAACCGGGCTGCCCTTCCAATCTTAGATGGGAATCTACAATCGCGACTACATGAGAGACGGCGGCCAGTCGGGTCGTATGTGGAGTGGTGGCTCCTCCAATTTGCCTCCAGTATGCAAGTGGCTCATTATCATCACAGCCGCTGTCTTTATCCTTCAAATTCTAGCGGGACCTGCACTTCAGTCGTGGCTGGTGCTTGATGGTGGTAGCATTCTCAAAGGCCAAGTCTGGCGGTTGGTGACTTATGCCTTTTGCCATGACCCCGGGGATCTACTCCATATCCTCTTCAATATGCTGTTTCTCTGGTGGTTTGGGAAGACGCTGGAGCAAATGTATGGGTCGCTGGAATTCCTCCTTTTCTACCTGGTGGGAGCTATCGTCGCTGGCCTGGCTTTCCTTGGCCTGAATGTGGCCACTGGTGATGTGTTTTCTGTGGCCCTGGGAGCCTCTGGTTCTGTAATGGCCGTCATGATGCTCTACGCAGCGCTTTTCCCGCGGCAAAAGATCTACATCTGGATGATCATCCCAGTGGAAATCCGCTGGCTCGTGCTGGCTTATGTTATTTTTGATCTCCTTCCCGTCATTCGGGCCTTGTCAGGCAATGCGATTAGTGACGGAATTGCGCACGCCGCGCACCTTGGTGGACTCCTGTTCGGATTCATCTACTGGAAATTCGGACTCAACCTGTCTCGCTACTGGTTAGCCGTGACCGCACCCGCATCAATTCGAAAGGCCAGCAAGAAGCGGCCAAAATCAGGTCGGAAGATTATCCAAATGCCTGGGACTCGCCCTGCCACTACTGAAGGTAAACAGGAACAACCGACTGCGGCACTCGAAAAGGAAGTCGATCGCATCTTGCAGAAAATCGGCGATCAAGGAAACACCAGCCTCACTGATAAGGAACGCCAGACCCTCGTCGAAGCCAGTGAACGGATTAAAAAACGCGATAATTGATTCCCTATCATTTCCGCACTCTGCAATCTTTGCGAATAGCTTGGATCAGCGTGGTTATTTTCATCAATTCCTGAGATTTCTGGGATAGATAGGCCACTAGTGATCCCACCTACTGCTACAGGGTCTTCTCTGGCAAAGCTTTCGGGCTCACCGCTACAGGAGAAACAAGTTGCAGAGCTGCCCGCAAGAAGCGACTATAGCAACTCGATTTTTAATACTTTTTTAGTTTTTTAAGCATGAGTATCGTCTACGACGTCGCCGGAGTGACCAGTCATTTTCAAATGCCAGGGGATTACCTGAGCCATCGCCCGTGTGGAAACGGGCACATCAATGACACTTTCGTCGTCGCTTTTTCCCAGGGAGGCAACCGCGTGCGCTATATCGTCCAGCGCATCAATCAGTCTGTGTTTCAGCAGCCTGACATCGTGATGGACAATATCATCCGTGTCACCACTCACCTCGCGGACAAAATGCGCTCCGCAAATGAGCCTGAGTTGCACCGGCGAGTTCTGACGTTGATTCCCTGCAAAAACGGTAACCTCTGGCACTGCGACGATGCGGGGAATCACTGGCGTGCCTACATTTATATCGAAGGAGCCAGCGCCCACGATCATGTGGACAGTCCTATTCTGGCACGCGAGGCGGCACGAAGCTTTGGCGGATTTCAGAAGGCACTGGTTGATCTGCCCGGACCTCGCCTGCGCGATACGATCCCGCACTTCCACAATGCCCGAACACGCTTCGATACACTTCGGAAGGCTATTAATGATGACGCTGCAGGCCGTGTCACCAGCAGCCAGCAGGACATCGACTGGATTCTAGAGCGAGAAGAAATGGTCGACGTCCTCCTTGATTTACATCAGCAGGGTGCTTTGCCCGAGCGCATTACTCACAATGACACCAAGATCAACAACGTGATGATCGACAATGTGAGCGGCGAAGGCATTTGCATCATGGATCTGGACACCGTCATGCCAGGATTTGCGCTTTATGACTTCGGTGACCTGATCCGCACGACAACGATTTCCTGTGCAGAAGATGAACAAGACCTCAGTCGCGTGCAGATGCGTCTGCCATTGTATGAGGCATTGGTCGGCGGGTATCTTTCATCTGCGGACGAATTCCTGACAGACTGCGAGCGGGAGCACCTCGCCTTTTCGGGCAAATTGATCACGTTCACGATTGGGATGCGCTTTCTTACCGACTACCTCAACGGCGATACTTACTTCAAGATTCATCGCCCTAATCACAACTTGGAACGCTACCGGGTGCAGGCAAAACTGGTGGAATCGATCGAGGAGCAGGAAGATGAAATGGCACGCGCCCTCGAGCGAGCCATCCGCCCACAACGCCGCCATGCGGTAAGAGCTTAAGTGGGCCTAAGCGCGCGTCAAAGAACAGCACGTAGACCTTTCCTCCCATGTCAACTTGCCGTTGCTCTGTAATACCAGCGGTAAATTTGCTCAGGAGTGACGACGTTCAGCCGCCACAGCCAGACAACTACGATGTTCTGTAGCTTATTGCGCAAGTAGCCACGTCGCTTGAATCGACGCATGGATGTCCGCAATGGCGGATCGACCAGACAAATCCGGCCGTGCTTCTTCATGCGCGCCGAGAAGTCGACATCTTCCATGATCGGCACATCAGCAAAGCCGCCCAGGGAATCGAATGCTGTCCTTGTCGCAAACAGGCTCTGATCGCCATAGAGAATTCCGTATCTCCGCGTAAAGGCACGCACCAATGCCCCTGCCCATCGGAGGCGCGGATACTGCCACGCAAGATCGCGAAAGTAAGCACCGCCGATGGCCCCAGCAGATTCAATCGCGTTGACAGCAGCGTCGATGTGTGGTGCAGAAAGTTGTGTATCCGCATGATTAAAGATGAGCAACTGACCACTGGCAGCTCGAGCACCGGCATTCAATTGCTGCCCCCTTCCACGCGTCTCGCAATGAATTAAGAGGGCACCGCACTCTTCAGCAACATTCCGACAGGCATTATCCGTCGATGCGTCCGCAACGATCACTTCAAGTTCAAACGAAACGGACATTTCTGCTTCGTTCAGCCGAAGCAGGCACAACTTCAGCGCCTCAGAATCATTGAGGCATGGAATGACAACAGAAACCCGCTCGATGCTATCTGGCATCGTCCCCAAGCGGTTCCACAGCGAGCCTGAAAAAATCCTGGTCATCTTTTTCAAGATCCGCATCAATCTCCATCAAACCACCGTGATTCTGCCAGTAGACCAAGCCTGAATCGCTTTCGATACTGTAATCGACATCGGGTCGAAAATCCGGCAGCGGTGGCAATCGGACTTCCACCACGTCATCTTCGATCAAGTGCGAAATGTCCAACGAGATTGGAATTGTGAATTCGTTAGGATCTGACCAGAATGCATATTCTTCGTAGTTTGTCATCCCATCCGAGTCAGGATCAGCAACCATGTCAGACATATCGATGGGTCTGATCTTCTCGACATCAAAATTTGCACTAAACCATTGCTCGAATGTCACAAACTTGTCGTCGTCCGTGCCAAACAAAAGCGGCGGCTGGTGCAATACAGCAACCGCATCCAGATCAAAGCCCCCCGTGGCGAACGCCGTCGGAAAAGGATCATTGATCAGATTTCCCTGCGAATCCGGGGAGCCATATGCAGGATCGATCGATCCAACGACATCAATGATGCGCACGTAAGTCACTTCTTCCATTTCCACATCAGAAAGATCAAATGGGACGCCAGTTCCCGCTGGATACACACCTGCCAAATTGTATAATCCAGAATTACGCACAGATCCGAATGCTCCAATCTGCTCGGCCGGCTGGAGCACCGCGCTCGCAGGAAATCGTTTGAAACTGATTCCATCCTGACTCACTTCTACAAACCCAAGCTCAAGAAAGTCTTCACTGAATCCGTTCTCGAAGACTGCAAAGTCAGGGCCTTCACCGTTGGCTATGGGCGGATCAAATGACAGCGTGATCTGCCCGCCATCGCCGAGACTGACAACCGATGCCTCTTCCTGATTCAGCGGCGAAACATCCGCCTCCCCGAGCGCACTCTGCGGGTCACCAAATGAGGCATACCCAAGCGAGTAGTCGGCAGCATTGACCGGGCCACGGATCGTCGACGTGACCGAACTTGCCCAGTCAACAATTCGCTCATCATCTGCAGAGATCCCCTGCGCACTTGCAGAAATCACCGAGAACGCCGCGAGCAATCCGAGCGCCAGAGGCCGCGAGCGACGACGCCTTAACAACCATCCGCCGAACCCAATTGATACGAGAAACATGCTGGAAGGTTCCGGCACGACTACCAGATTGTCGACCGCAAAATAGGTGGGCGTATTGATTCCGAAGGCACCCACATCCGAAGAGGTCAAATTAAATTTCAGGGATGAAACATCGGAACCCAACGTAGATAAATCAACGTTACTCCAATCGCTGCTAATAAAGTCATCTGCAGAATCTTCTGCTCGATAGTCGGCCAGGTAGAAATCAACACTTCCCGTCACCGCTCCCATTGCATTCTCCCCGAGAATAGTCAGCAGAAAATAGTCAGGATCCGCTCCGTCGGCGCCGCCAAATTGCTTCGAGAACGCATCTCCGTCACGCATTGCCAATGCAGTGTAAGTAGTGTTCGTCACCATCACAGAAACAGGGCTCTGCCGCGAGGCCGGCAGATCAATTAAGATACTGGAACCGAACCCAACTGCATAATGTTCTCCAGGAACAGTGGCACCAGAAACCGGATCTGCACCACCACCTGCCCAACCGCTCAAATCATTGCCGAAGCCGGCCGTGACCGAGTCAGTTTGATTCGAGTATGCCCAAGTGCTCCATGAGCCAAAGGCAGGAATCGTCCGGTTTTCAAATGCAATTCCACCGCTACTGAAGCGGTTCCAATTTTCCACCTCTCCAAAGGCGTCTCCCGTCGTGTAAGGTGTGAGGCCGAATCCGTCTTCGGCAGTTTCAGGAGCGAGAGCTCCCAGATCTTCAAAGGTGGCCGTTGCACCGTTCACTGACACTGCGGACAGCGTGCCAGCAAGGAATGCGCCTGCCACGAAGGCCGGCAATTTTAGTTTTCTCATCTTGTCTCATCAATCTTTTTTGGTTGCGAAAAAGACCGCTCCAGATGCTTTCAATAGCGCATCTACCAGCAGCACACATGAGCACGATTCAGAGAAGTATTCTGACTTCTGGCTTCAAACCTTGCCTCCGCCTTCACCCATTTAAAAAACGGATTGGCATTTGGAAGCTTGTATCCAGTTACAGCAGCGCAAACTGTTCCGGGCTCTCACCGGATTCCATGCACTGAATCATACGTATTCTTTTCGATACTCGAAATCCCACACCGATCAAGGGAAGATTCTGCCATGCAAGTCGGCAGCGTCGGTAGCGACTCGATACCCGGCGTCAAACTTCCGCATGGACAACGCCGTCCTCGCCTACCAGTCTTGGAGATGATAGAGGCTCTTGACCACATCCAACTGGCAATGCCAGCCGACGGTGAAAAGGAAGCCGTAGCCTTCTTCTGCGGCGTTCTCGGCTTCCGCGAAGTCCCGAAACCGCCGACGCTCGCGCAGCGAGGCGGTTGCTGGTTCTCAGCGGGCAGTTGCAAATTACACATTGGCGTAGACCAGCCATTCGCCCCACAGAAAAAAGCGCACCCTGCTTTTCTGGCCACCGATCTTGATGAAGTTGCGGCAAATTTGATGATTCACGGCTCTCTCGTGCGTTGGGATGAAGATTTGCCCGACCGCCGTCGGCTCTACACGGAAGACCCGTTTGGTAATCGCATCGAAATCATGCAGTCAGGCGATGGGTTCTCGCAGAAATAGGCATTACATTCTGCGGAAGATCTGACCTTCGCGACCTTCGCTCCGATGCTTGACACAGACACCCTTCAGGCTACGATGCCGCCCCCCCACGGTGTCCTTCATTTTGCTCTTCGTCCTGCCGAAGAATCGAGTGTAGATCGCTGTGGGACTCTCGGACTTTTGAACTCCACTCCTGGGATGATACGGAAACTTTTAAGCAAACTGAAGGACGCACCAAAGGTTGAAGAAAGCACCCTTGCCGGCAGGCAAGTGCTGGGCACAGCCGGGCTCATTCGTGATAATCCAGATTACGATGATGCATGGTATTACGCGCTTGCTGCCCGACATCCGTGCATCATGGACGTTGGGGCCAACCGGGGATTCACCGCTCTTGTCGCACTGCTTGCAGGTAACCCTGAGACCATGCGACTCCTTCTCGTCGATGCCAATCCAGAAGCACTGGGAGTCGCCTGTCAGAATGTGACCATGAACGGCTATGGCAAAGGCATCACTTTCCAGCGTGGGCTTGTCTCGGAAGCCGTGGGCAATGAGATCGCTTTCTTTACTGTGGGGCCAGGCGATGCCGGGTCGGTCTACGCTTCTCACGCGAAGACCGCTGCGCGCAAGCAGCAGAGCATGAAGCTGACCACGACCACTGTCGATGCCCTCTCAGAGATTCATGACTTCCAGCCTGATCTGGTCAAAATTGACGTAGAAGGTGCCGAGCTCGATGTTCTCAAAGGTGCTGTAACGGTAGCAAAGTCTGCCGCCAAATTCTTCATCGAGATGCACGATATCGAAGAGCGCAAAATGGCCGTCTCTGCGCAGGCAGTGATTGACTGGGCAGCGGCGAATGGCCGCACCGCCTACTACATGAAAGAGCACACACCACTCACCGATGCACAGATGATCGCCCATCGCGGACGGTGTCACCTTTTGATCATTCCAAGCAGCGAAGAATACCCGACTTACCTTAAGCCAATCGCCCAAAGGGCCCCGATCACCACGGATCTGGCAAAGGATTAAGTCCGATCAACCAGAGACTTTCCAAGTGATGATGTCGTGGCTACGTTTGGCCACATGACTTTTACACAATTTCTCTGGGGACTCAGTTTCTTCACTGCCTCCATTGTCTTCATCATCGTTGCCGTTGCGGTTTACGATGTGCTGCAACGTAAGCATGCGATCCTTCGCAATTTTCCAGTCGTCGGCCATTTTCGCTACCTTCTGGAGATGGTCGGCCCAGAGCTGCGCCAATACATCGTCACCGATAACGATGAAGAACGCCCCTTCAGTCGCGATCAGCGCCGCTGGGTCTATGCGTCCGCTAAAGGGCAGAACAACAACTTTGGTTTCGGCACTGACAACGACCTCGAGCTACAACCCAACTACCTGATTATCAAGCATCGAGCCTTCCCTATCGATTCACCCAAACCCGGCGACCCGAAATACGATCCCAGCTACTCAATTCTCGGTTATGGTCGGGGCTCTACGAACCTATGTACCACACGACTCCGATCTCACTCGTTCTTCTTGTCTGGCTTACAGTTGTCGGATCTGGGAACAACTTAAACGCTCAGGACGAGAAACCATTCCCCGAAAATCGCGTTCGCAATTTTTACGCAGATCAGGCACGGCAATTCATTGAGAGCGGTAACGCGTTACCCAAGATCCTGCCACAGTTCCCGGGGCTCGACGGAGGCAACTGGGGCCACTGGGGGCAAAATCCTGAATCAGAAAATGCGGATCCTCGATTGAATGAAGTCGACACGGGTGGGTTGTTGATGCAGGTCACTCGGCACTTTGGTCATACGACTCACAAAGGGGTGAATGTAAGGGTTGGAGATTACACTTCACTGTTCGATCCAGAGAAGTTGTCGTTTGTGGATGCCTGGCAGGGGGACTTGGTGAAATGGTCGTCTGGACGCTACGGAATCACGTCAGGGGTGGATGTAAAAGAGGGCCGCATGATCGGGCCTCAGGCTTCGCGGTGGGACATGCCGGAGGGCACAGTTACTCGCTATCTTGGATTCTCCCGGTTTCCGGGCGGGGCCGAGTTTGAATACACCATCGGTGGCGTCAAAATTGCTGATCGGATTGCCGTTCGAGATGGCGCGATGCGTCGAATCGTGCGCACTTCGGGAGATCTACCGGAAGGCATTCGACTATCCACTTCCGAGAATTTAATAATGAATCCACCGGAAGTCCCTTCCCCTGCGTTGAAGGCAATGTGGGCTGATCAGACGGTAACAACCAAGGGTGTCGCGGTCAATGGCAAGGGAACTTATGTGATCGATACCCTCACCGTCCCTTACCGTGACGCGAACCCGTTCAAGACACCAATGCGCATCGGTGGAGTCGACGTTCTTCCTGACGGTCGCATCGCAGTATGCACGTTGATGGGCGATGTCTGGATCATCAGTGGAGTGGACGGCGCGCTTAAAACGCTTACCTGGCGGCGATTCGCATCGGGACTGAATCAGCCGCTGGGGTTGGTCGTAGCTGATGGCGACATTCATGTCATCGGGCGCGATCAGTTGACTCGATTGCACGATCGTAATGGCGATGGCGAAGCCGACTACTACGAGTGTGTCACGAACGACTTCCCCACAGAAGCTGGAAACAATTTCGCTCTCACATTGCACCACGACACCGGTGGCCGATTCTACTGGTTCACGCGCTCGGCGCAATTTGGGATGACTCGCTACACTCCAGGCAGTGCTCCCGAAGCTATCGCGACCGGGCTGCGAGGCACTAACGGCACTGGAGTTTCCCCTGATGGCAGCATCGTCTTCGCCCAGCCGCAAGAGGGCAGCTGGCAACCAGCATCGGCGATATTTGAAGTCGGTAACGGCAGCTATCACGGCTTCTTCGGGCCAAAACCTGAGTTTGGAAAACACGGTTACCAAATGCCGCTCTGCTTCATCCCGCGCGGCATCGACAATTCCTCTGGCGACATTGTCTTTGTTCCTGAGGATCCGCGATTCGGCCCACTCGCAGGAAAGATGATCGGAACATCGTTCGGCTACTGCCAGCACTACATGGTGCTGCGTGAGGAAACCGCCTCCGGGGTGCAAGGCGGCGTGGTTCCACTGCCTGGAGAATTTCTATCAGGCGCACATCGGTTGCGATTCAGCAATGCTGACGGCTGTCTCTATGTGGTCGGCAGCGATGGCTGGCAAAGCTACGCAAAGGAAGACGGCTCCCTGCAACGCGTGCGCTACACCGGCGGCACGATGCACCTTCCTGAAAGCATCGAGACCCGCTCGAACGGCCTGCTCATTCGTTTCAACACACCGATTGATCCCAGTTCAGCCAACGCGAATCGTGCGTTCTGCCAGCAATGGAATTACCTGCACAGTTCGGCCTACGGATCGCCTGAGTATTCTGTGAAACATCCTGGACTTCAAGGCCATGACCCTGTGGAGATCCGAAGCGTGCAGCATCTCATCGGCGACAGCAAAACGATCTTTGTCGAAATTCCGCAGTTGCATCCGGTCATGCAACTCCACCTTCATATGGAACTCAAAACATCAACAGGCGAAGCATTTTCGCCCGACATCTACTACTCAATTTTTCAACTGGGTGAGCCGTTCGAGCTCGACGGACTCCGTGAGATCCCGAAGCAACCATGGAACGATTTTCCTAGTGCTGCAGAGAGCAAGGTCGATCCCCGCTTGATCGCACAGGAAAACATGGGCAAAATTGTCGGCGATGAACCAATGCTCGCTGCGATCGCCAAGCTGCGTGTAGACACCGTGGCAGGACTGCAATTTGAACCGAAGAATCTGACCGTGAAAGCTGGTGCCAGAGTAGCACTCACGGTTACCAATAAAGATCCCAGCATGCCGCACAACCTGGTGCTCGTCCGCCCGGAAAGTCTCAGTACCGTAGGTGAAGGCTCGATGCAGCTGGCTTCACTTCCAGAGGGAGTAGCAAAACACTACGTGATCGACGACCCAGGCGTTCTCGCGATGTCCCCGATACTCGAAAGCGGCACCTCTTACATCATCTACTTTGATGCACCAAAGACTCCCGGAAGTTACCCATTCCTTTGCACTTATCCTGGTCATTGGCGAGTGACGCAGGGTGTTCTTCAAGTAATCGCAGAATGATGCCTCAATTTGGATCAGACTACGTTTTCACCGCAGGGTTCGGTAGAATTAACCTTTAACCCCGCGTTTCCCGGAACTACAGCCCAGGCGGATGACGAACGACGTATCCCTTCGCCGGGCGTGACTTTGTTGCCCAGCGAGGCCCCTTTTCACCGTGCCAGCCGGTGTCAAAGCGCAGCCCTGCAACACTTAAAAACACATGGCCGTCGCGCGCCCAGACGGTAATCCAATCTCCCTCACCAGACTTGCCGTAGGACTTGAATGTGGAGGAAGTTCCGAAGCCATTCATGACTCCAGCTGCGCGCAGGACATAGGACGTCGCGCCCGAGCAATCAAATCCATAGTCGCCAGGACGTCCTCGACCGCCCCCAAACTGATAGGGCGCGTGGCGGATTCGGTTGCCTGCAGCAATGGCAGCCTTTACCACAGCTGGGGCACGGTTCGGGGCAATCGCGTATCCGTTCTTTTGCACGATCGCCGTCCTGCCATTGCGGAACGCGTAATCGTAACTCGACAGCGCGCGGGAGGAAGTGGCGCAACTGGAGACCAGACAGACAAGGGATAGCGCAATACACTGGCGCAAAAACTTTCCAAACATCTGCTAGAGTCGCCCTAATTGTTTCCCTCGGCAACTTGGAATCATGTGGCTTCCAGAAGTCCTAGAGGACGTCTTCTTCGTTGTGGAAGTAGATTTTAAGGAACTTCATCTTCTTTCTGTCATCGAATCCGCGTTCCAATAGCGAGTGCGCCTGGTCGACAAACTTGGTCGAAAATTTCAAATCTACCCCGGTATCCAGTTTCATTTTACCACGCAGCCGCTTCTGGGCTTTCTTGGCTTCGGGCTTGGACACGGTAAAGTTGGGTTTCAACTCTTGTCCTGCTTCTTCCTCGTATTCGCTTTTGAAAGCATTGAATTGCTCGATGCGATCGGGCTCTTTCAAGGCAACGTTTTGAAACTCTTCGAGGTCGAACGATTCTGCATCTGCAATGTAAGAAATGGCGCGATCTGCGACTTCCCGACGCTCTTCGGATTTCACGTCATCAGGCAGGCCATTACCGGCAAATTTCACACAGAGTTCTGAGTAACGTTTTGTAAGGTAATCATCATTGCGCACTGGAAGCGCACCGAGAAAATCTCGGTTCCAGAACATCGGGTTGTTGCCGCTTTTGTCGAAAAGATACACGGCATAGCCACCGTCGCGGTCGTAGTTCACGATCAGGCATCCTTTGTCGATCTTGTCCGGATAAATTCCCTGCTGAGTTTTCAGCCGCAGATCACCATTTTCCTCAGAAATTTGTAGAAATGGCACCTTGCTCTCAGACTTGATAATGCTGATCGCCTGCACCTTTTCACTTCCCACGATTACATCATTGATCAACGACACGCACAGGTCACCAGACTTGATGTTCGGCCGATTCGATTTCGCATGCAAGTGTTTGGCTATTTTCTGCCCGCTATCGAGTAGGACGTCATTATTTTCAAAGACCGCAGTTGCGTAGCCAAAGACTTCGTTGCTCTCGATTTCAGTATGATGATGCAAATGGTGAAGCTCCAGAGATTTGAAGGACTTCAGAAAACAATGCGTCAATAATTCTGCGTCAGCATCTTCGAAGTGACAAAGTGTGCGCGATGTCTGTAACGGCTCGTCGCGGAGCGGATTCCCCACTTTTGCAAGTGCCATCCCCCCGAGTCGGGCTTCATTGAATTTGATCGAAAGTGCCATAGACAGCTGTCTGTAGCCCACGCCTCTGATGGACTGCAAGCGCGGAGATTCACAATCGGAGAACCAGCAGTCGACAGCGTTTGCCCAAGGCGGAATCTGCATTAGCCTTAACTATGGAAATCGTGAAAACATCCATATTGCGCACTATCCAAAGCCTGATTCTGACGATCGCGACCGTCGGCATGTTGCTACCTGGCGCGGCGCAGGATACAGACATCAAGCGCGTGCTGATCCTCGGCGACAGCCTTACCAAGGGCTACGGGCTCCTGCCTGAACAGGCATATCCAGCGTTGCTGCAGAAGAAAGCCAAAGAAGCAGGAATGTCCAGCGTGGTAGTCCTGAACGGCGGTGTCAGTGGCGACACTACGGCAGGCGGACTGCGCAGAATGAAGTGGCTCATGAAAAAACGCATCGATGTCCTGATGATTGCCCTCGGCGGGAACGACGGTTTGCGCGGCATCGTTCCTGCAGAAACCGCGAAGAGCCTGCAGCAGATCATCGACACCGCGCGCGAGAGCAACCCGGACATTGCACTCATACTCGCTGGCATGGAAATGCCTGACAACATGGGCAAAGCATACACAGAATCTTACCGAAAAGTCTTTCCTGACATTGCCACCAAAAACAAAATCACACTGGTTCCACTGTTGCTTGAGGGTGTCGGTGGGGTCAAAGAATTGAATCAACCTGACTTCATTCATCCCAACGAAAATGGTCAGGAAAAAGTGGCCGCCACCGTTTGGAAAACATTGCACCCAGTCTTAAAAAAGCTCGCAGACTAGCTCGAAAACCACGGGCCATGCCTGAGCACATTCTTGTCCTGCAACTCAAGAGAATCGGCGATGCGATTCTCACCGCTCCCGCTATTGCACTGCTGCGGGAGCGTTTTCCTGAGGCGCACCTGACGCTGATCCTCAGCGGCGCAACGGCTCAGCTAAGCGACGCATTTTGTGATGCCGATGAAGTGCTGAAGTATCGACCAGGCGGCCACAATTTTAAGATCTGGCGAATGCTTGCCCTTGGCCGTTACGATGTGTGCCTGGATTTCAGTGGCAATGATCGCGCGGCACTCATGACGCGGCTAAGTGGTGCTCGGCAGCGTCTGGGCTATGCGAAATTTGCCAATGGAAATCGGCTGAGATGCGCAGCCTACACCCAGCTGAGCGAGGCCTCGGTGCGCGACTTACACACAGTCGATTTCCACCTTGCCCTGGCCCGCATCGCCACCGGCGAAATGAACACGCGATCAAAGCGCTCCGGCTTTGCCATCCCCTCGACTGCAGACGGTGCCATGCAGAAAACCAAGGCGGCTGTGGGTGAGCGTTACGTCGTCATTCATCCGGGCACAGCCCGCAAAGAGAAATACTGGCCAGCAGATCGCTGGGCGGCGGTCATCGACCACCTCCATGCGCATCACTCGCTTCCCTGCGTCATCACAGGCAGCCCCGACGACACGGAGGAGGCTGCCCATTTGCAAGAAATCGAGGTGCGTGCCACAGCGAAACCGCACAACGTGGCCGGGGAGCTTTCGTTACTGGATGTGGCGGCGGTCATTGGCGGCGCAACCCTTGCTCTCGGAGTCGACTCTGCAGCAATGCACCTGGCGGCGATGCTGGAACGGCCGCAAATTGTCCTGTTCGGCCCTACCAATCCCTTCCACTGGCGACCTCGGCACGAAAATGCTTCGCTTCTCCTGGCAGGTGATGAATCCCTGAACGTCAACACCTTTCAGCCAAAACACAAGTCCTCACCGATGACGGATCTGTCGACGAATCAGGTCTGCCGTGCTATCGATGCCCGACTCGCTGGCCAGTAGGGCGAGCGAGACTCTGAATATGGATAAACTCTCACGGAAAGACATTTCCAAGATGTCGACCATGGAGTTCGTGCAGGCGGCGAAAATCCCCTATAAGCGACTCCTTGGCCGATTGAAGCCATACAAGACCCGCTTCGCTGCGGGCATTGTCTTTGGCGTCGTCGCGGGCCTGTTCAACGCAGTGATGTTGTTCGTGTTCAAGTTCGTCTTCGGCCTGGTGTTGACGTCTGGATTTTCAGAAGAAGCTAAACAGCTCACTCAGTCGCTGAATACGATAGCCGAGCCTGAAAAAGAGTTCCAGGTAAAGGAAATCAATACCGCCCTCAGCAGACGGCCACCGGAAGCGGAGCGCATCCAGACTGAACTGAAGCCCTCCATTCCCCGGGAAAATGTGGCCGCAGCCCTTGCTGCTGCGGAGGCCACGGAGGACAAACGATTCGCCGTTGAACTGAATCGAGCGACTGGCAGCTCGATCACGGTCGAACAGGTGCGGCTGGCCAAAGAGGAAGTGGCAACCATCGCGCAAGGCGGAAAGTCGACGAGCAAACCGAATAAGTACATCGACAAGCTTATCGCAAAGATTCCGGAACCAGATTTGCAGGACAATATCTGGGCAGTCATCGGCGTCTGCTCATTGATACCGCTGATGATTTTGATCCGCGGAATGCTCGGCTACATGCATCAATATTGCATGATGTGGGTCGGCAACCACGTCCTCTACGATTTGCGTTCTGAATTGTTCAGCAAGCTGCTCAATCAATCGCTGAGCTTCTTCAACAAACAGAAAACCGGCGAACTCATCCAGACGGTTTTCAACCAGACACGGATGGCGCAAACCGCTGGCACCAATCTTGCCAGCGATCTCATCAAGCATCCGATATCGATCATTTCGATTGTAGCATTTTTGCTGATCGTCGACCCCTGGTTCACGTTCGCAGCACTCGTGCTATTTCCATTGTGCCTGATTCCAGTCGTCGCCGTCAGTAACAAGGTGCGCAAGGCCGGCGGCAAGGAAGAGGAGGAAGCAGGCATGCTGATGGTCACCATGCAAGAGAGCTTTGCAGGCATTCGTGTTGTCAAAGCCCATGCTCGAGAAGAATTCGAGTCGAACAAGTTCAATGCCGCATCAAAACGCATGCTCGAATTCATCATGCGCTGGCGCAAGGCGATGGAAATTGTCGGCCCATTTGTAGAAGCATTCGCCTCACTGGGAATCGCTGCCGGACTGGTCTACGCCTGGAAATACAACATTTCGACGGATGAATTCCTGATCCTTTACCTTGCACTCATCGGTATGTATCCACATGCCAAGGCGCTGTCGAAGATCCAGATTCAGCTGCAGAAATGTCTCGTGGCAACCACCAAAGTATTCGCCTTCATCGACGAACCGCCCGGCGTAGGAGATAAAGAAGACGCCGCCATTTTAGCCGTGCCGGCCGGGCGTATTGAGTTCCGCGACGTCCACTTTAGTTACCACAAAAAGGCTCCTGCCCTGAATGGCATCAACCTCAACTGCGAGCCAGGCAAGACCTACGCGCTAGTCGGCGAAAGCGGCGCAGGTAAGACTACCATGCTGGCGCTCATCATGCGCTTCTATGACCCAGAGCAAGGCGGCATTTACATTGATGGCAATGACCTGCGCAGCGTGACGCAACAGTCGCTGCGCGATCAAATCGGCATCGTCAACCAGGAAACGTTTCTGTTCCACGACACCATTTATAACAACATTCGCTATGGCAGATTGGACGCCACCCGTGAAGAGATTGAGTTCGCCGCCAACCAGGCATTTGCCCATAAGTTCATCATCGAGCAACCGAATGGCTACGAAACGATACTGGGAGACAAAGGCTGCACACTCTCCGGTGGCCAGCAACAACGCCTGAGTATCGCCCGCGCCTTTCTTCGCAATGCACCGATCCTGCTTCTGGATGAAGCCATGTCCGCACTGGATTCAAAAGCCGAAAAGAAAGTGCAGAAGGCGATCGAGAAGCTGGAAAAAGGCAAGACCGTCATTGCAATTGCCCATCGACTATCAACCGTTCTCGACGCCGACCAAATCGTCGTCATGGATCAGGGCCAAATCATCGACGTTGGCACCCACGCAGAATTATTGCGAAAATCTGACATCTACCAGCGCCTTTACCACATCCAATTCCACGGTGGCGAATAAGATTTCCCTACAAAGCAGTGGTGACTTTTAGTCTCCATTCTTCTTCAGCTTCATTCCATTGCATTCCACGATCATGATTTCACGCATTGCATCCCTTTCCGTCATCTTGCTGTCAGTTTTCCCTCTCAGACTGGCGGCCATTTCTCCGTAAGATATTGCTGCGCTTCAATTGCGTAGCCCATTACCAACCGCGACCACGCTGAATGGTGCTGCAGCCGCTGGGAACAACATCGTTGCGGTGGGCCTGAAAGGAGTTGCAGTGAAGAGTTCTGATGGAGGCATCACCTGGTCGGCAATGGATTCGATCGGCGAATACTCAGGCGGCTTCCGCTTCGATGTGGCCTACGGAAATGGGAATTTTGTTGCGACTGGGCGGGTGAGCAATGTTGCGATCAGCGATGATGGACTGAACTGGAGCGAGGTTGAGCTTCCAGCGGGAACTGAGAATCTTGAAGCAATCGCATTTGGCAATGGAGTATTCGCAGCGGGAGGTGCGAATGGCAGGCTGTTGCGCAGTGTCAATGGCACCAGCTGGGAAATTGGCAGAGCAGGATCACTAGACGAGGGATGGTTTCGCTCGATGGTTTTCGCCAACGGTCGATTTCTGCCCCTTGGAGACAATGGAATGTTCTACTCCAGCGATGATGGTCTGAACTGGACGTCGCAGTCTGCAGAGAACACCCAAACGGTAGGTACCTATTTCAACGACCACTACATTGGAATGTTTGGAAGCACAGGAACAGAGTTTACCGACATCCAGGAACGTGGGTCAGGGCTGCCTGGCAGTCCTTCTGAAATGCTGGTGGTCGGGAATCGACTGGTCGCCGTTGGAAGAAACGGAATGTTGGCGACCAGTGAAGATGTGAAGATGGCCTGCAGTGGACAGATCGGCGCGAAGGTATAGCGGAGAGCTTCAGCAGTGCTGCGTTCGATGCCGGAAATTTCGTAGTGGCGGACGACTCAGCAGGGAGACTCTATTCGAGTTCGAATGGCAGGTTCTGGACGCAAAGATATGAGAGCTCCAACTTCTTCCGGACGAATGTTGCGAGCAGCGGCAGCGGACAATTTTGCTTACTGACACAAGCACGCACATGCATTCGCAGCAGTGACGGAATCAATTGGGAAGAAACCGAAGCAGTGATGCCGTTTATCTCTGATACCAATGGGCTGCATCATCTCAATAACAGGTTCGTCACTGTTGGTAATAGCGGTGGAGTGGCCAGCAGCTTGAATGGAGGAATGACATGGACAACACATGAAACGGGCATTGATGATCGGCTCACGGATATTGCGTTTTTGAATGGGCAGTATGTGGCCGTTGGATTCAGTGAAGCTGTTTTCACCAGCCCCGATCTCAACACTTGGACGACCAGAGATACTGGCTTTGGCGGATCTCAGATCATCGCCACGAATAGTCAGTTCATTGTGAGCAATCCCGCTGGCACTAGCCCGGATGGGATCAATTGGACACCATTCACTCCTCCGATATGGGTAAGAATTAACTTTGGTCGCATCGGTTTTGATTCAGAGCTGGGGCTCTATAATCTCGCGGCAAGCACCCTGTATGCGAACACCCCTGGAAATGCGCTGACTGACTGGGAAACGTTTAGTTTTCCTGCGACAAGCCAGTTGAAATCGATGGTAAGTGGCAACGGAGTGGTTGTTGCCATCGGCGATGATGGGTTGCTTTTGACGAGCCCAGTCGAAACCGGAGGCTATGAGGCGTGGTTGACAGTGAATCTGGCGGCACTGCCTGCCATTTTCCAATTGCCGTCAGCTGATCCAGACGGGGATGGCATTACGAATCTGGAAGAATATGCCAGAGGCACGGATCCTAACAATCACACTGCGCCATTACCATTGACCGTGAGACGAACCAGTTTCGGACCAGAGGTTAGCTGGCAACAACGCGATGGCGTCGATGACCTGCAGACCGTTTTGCAATTCTCCAAGGATCTCGAATCCTCGAGCAACGAGGGCGTTTCCCTCAACCGAGCAGGAACCACACTGACTGGACGCGTGACTGGCGAAACAGGATCCAGCGAGGAACTCTATATGCGAGTGAGCTGGTCATTGTAGCGTTGCGTTTCGCTTATTTGCTTGAGGCGCTGCACCAGAGGATTGCTCTACCCTGCAGAAACCCCTTCGACCTTGAGCATCCCTGACTGCATTGCCATTGTTCTGGTAGCGGCGGCACGGGCTGAGACATCGTGCGTCACCATGATTACGCAACCTCCGTTTGCGGCGTGCTTCTGAAAGGTTGCGAACACTAGCTCGGCGTTCTCGGCGTCAAGGTTTCCGGTCGGCTCATCAGCGAGCAGCACTTTGGGATCGTGGAAAAGTGCGCGCGCGAGTGCTACGCGTTGTTGCTCTCCAGCACTCAGTTCTCGTGGCTTGTGAGTAAGACGGTGCCCCAGCCCCAATTCATCCAGAATCTCACGGGCGCGGGCATCTGCGGACTTATGAGGCCGCGCCAGTGTTGCAGCCAACACATTGTCGAGAACAGTTGCGAACGGCAGGAGATTGGCATCTTGAAATACGAAACCAATATGCTGCGCTCGGAATTGCGCGCGTTCATTGGCGGAGAGTTGGAACAAGTCTGACCCGAGCACCGAGACAGACCCCGCATCCGGCCGAGCGAGCCCTCCCAGAATCAGAAGAAGGGTCGACTTCCCACATCCGCTGGGACCATGCAGCGCGACAAATTCTCCGGAATCGATGGTCAGCGACACTTCGCTTACCGCAGTGACAGCTTTCTTATAGCGTTTTGTCAGGGAATCAGCGGTGATCATCATACAATCAATCGTGACGCAAGAGTCTGGCGGGATCCAGGGCGACGGCGTTCAACGCAGGCAGCCAGGCTGCAATGCTGGCAAGGAGAGGTGCTCCAATTGCCAGCAGCGCCCATTCACTCACGGCCAATCCCTGGGCATTGAACGCTCCAATTGCTCGAATCCCTGACAGGAGGATCACCGCCAGCAGCACCCCGGCAATCCCTGTGCAGGCCGCCCGGCCAAGAAAGGCAGTGAGAATGCGGCCTGAGGTGACACCAATGGCACGCAATGTTCCGATCTCGGCTAGCCTCTGCCGCACGTTCGTAAAGGTCAAAAATGCAATCCACGTCATACTGCCGAGCGCCACCAGAGGAGATAACCATGCAGCAAGTTTTTCTCGACCTGCACGTTGCTCAGCACGATCAGCCTGCATCGAGGCGAGTTGATTCGCCGCCGTGCGTTTGGCCAGGTTTCGGGCTTCGGCTCTGGCCAGCGCCTTACTTTCTGTTTCGATCACCTGAGTTCCTGGCAAGATGGACGCGATCTCGTTGCGAATTTCTCCCAGTCGGTCAAGGCTCGCGCAGTTGCACTCAAGCGCGAGAATGGAATTGATCTGCCCCTCGGCGTCCAGCAGGCGTTGCGCCTCGGTCAGGTTCATCCAAATGGAAATATCGTCCACGGATCCACGTTCAGCGTGACACTTGGCAATCACAAAAGTTTCGCCTAACACTTTGACTTCGTCACCAGGATTCAATTGCAGACTCTTCTGCAGTTCGTATCCCAGAACCAGCGACCCAGTCTGCACGGGATCGATGAGTGGCTTCTTCGGATCGCGGTGCGCGATAGGCACCTCTCCCCGCACACCGATCAACAGAATCGTTCGCTCATATTCTGGCCACTTGATCTTACGAGTGAGCTGAGGGAGCAAGTGATTGACGGTAACGATTTTTGTTTGCGCCAGCGTATGCACGTAGCTCTCCGGCATGGTCTTCGACGCATAGCCCTGCGAATAGACTTCACTCATGTCCTGACCCTCCGGATAGATAAAAATATTGAAGCCAAGTCCTTTCATCGATTTTCGGATTTCATCCTCCAGTCGGGCCATTTCCTGGCGAGTCGTTTCTTCGATTGAAGCGGACAATGCTTCCGTTTCCACGTCATGGCCACGCAAAGCCAGCACTGTTCCACACAGGCACACGATCGCCAGCCCCACTGACACGACACCTAAAATGAAGCTGCCCTTTCGGTGAGCGATTTCCTGCACAATGAGTGAGAGAAGAGACATCTAATTTGAAGCTAGAATGAGATAGAGGGATTCACGTTCACTTGTCTGATCGGCCCAACCATCCTTTCACAACATCGTTGGCGATCTTACTTTTGTAAATCTGATCCACGTGCTCAACGGGTCGTTCGCCCAGGGTGATGTTCACTATAGCCAGCTTCCGTGTCTGTGACTTATAAACGTCCAACTTAACCTCTGCCTGTGCTGGCTTGGTGCGAATGTATTCACTAAAGCGCGCACTGGCAGTATCCGTCGGATCTGTGGGATCTGTCCCTGCCTCCATCGGCTTTCCATCCACTTTCACGATGTGATCCATCAGTTTCAAACCACTACGGTCAGCCGCAGTTCCCTCGAGCACTCTGCGCACAATGATGGACTTTGCCACTTCTCCATCAGGCAAGGTCACGGTTGAATCCAGCATCGCAATCCCTAGAAATCCTGGTTTTGCATCGGGGCGCATTCCATCGGCAAGAATCAACAGTACTCTGTAGAGTCGATAACGCACCTCTGGGCTGGAAGCGTTTTTGTAACAAGCCACGAGAGGACTGCGCAATGCATCCCCATGCACCAGTGCAACGGATTTGAGAGCATCACTTGCTCGCTCCCGCTGTTCGAACTCTGGAACATCCAGGAGCGCTACCATTTGCATAAGATCCGATACAGTCGGCGGCGCAGTGTTCGCTTCCTCCTCTTTTTCACCCGCATCTGCCAGCCCGGCGACCAACTGCAATCCTGCTATGAGGCAAATGAATACCGCTGGAAAACGAAAAAACTGGAGGAAATTCTGCATCGACTGGGAGAGTGTAACATTGCTCCTGAGAAATGAAAGAGTGTTCGCGACTACTTGCTTTGACTTTCGAAATTGGGAATCTTCAGCGGTTCAGCAGTTCCTTCAGCGCAACGGCATCGCTCGGAGACAACACGCCATCGCCATCAACATCCACGTAAGGTGGAGGCGAATTTGAACCGGTAGGGACTGTCAGTGTCGCGCCTGGATCCCTGGAGCCATCAAGCTGCCCAAGTCGACCAAGCTCAGCGACAAGAATCACCAGATCCCCGGCATCTACTAAGCTATTGCCATCTACATCTCCCACGCTGGCATCATTGTGCCATGGAGAGGACACAGGCGGCGATTTGGCTCCCCTGATTTTTCCAAAGTGATCAGCTAAATGGGCGAAATCGAACGCCGATGTCGCGCCATCTCCGTCGAAGTCTCCTGAACTCCAGGTTGATGGCGTATTCTGTCCTATGAACTCCGCCAACCAGGGAATGACATCTACCAAATCCACGGTGCCATCAAGGTTGCGATCTCCCAGCCAGGTGTTGAGCAGGTTTGCATTCTCGACCAGGAACTTGGAATCGAAGAAATGCACCGTCCCATCGCCAGTGAGGTCATATTCAGAAGCCGTCTCACCGCGCCGGATCGCTGCTGCCAGGAGATCAATATCGATTGCATTCAACTCGCCATTTTGGTCGAAGTCTCCAGCATCGATATTTGCGATCATTCTGTAGTAACCTTCGCGTCGGCTATTGCGGAGAAGATTGGTATCTTCGGTAACGATATCACCAGTGAGTCCCGGCTTTATGATCGTCCAATCGAATCCGTCGCTGGAACTCTGCAGCGCATACTGCAGGTTGTAGGCTTTCTGCGCTTCCCCAGTGAAATAGATGATCGTGCGATTCTGCTGTCGCACAATCCGATCAATCGAGCGGCGGAAATTCGGCCTCTTCACGGACTGTTGTACGATGAAATCTTTGAGCACTGCGTCCGACAGTACCTGGTAGACATCAACCAGGTCGAGCAGTGTCACGCGTTGATCTCCATTGACGTCTGGAAAAATTCCAGCAGCACTGTATTCACTGCCACGCGCTGCCAATCCGTCCGTCATGATCATGACGATGGATAGGTCCCGCAAATCGATCACACCGTCAGCTAGCACGTCAAAGCGATTGACTGGATTTTGCCACGCACTGGTGCTCTCGGTGACTGTGATCATGACTGTTGCGCGCACGGTTGCGTATTTTACTGAATCCAGCGGCGTGAACACACTGGTCAGCGCATGCACACCTGCATCTAACACTGTTCCTGCAACGGGAGAATAGGTAAAGTCTCCTCTCACACCGACAACGGTAGCATTTAACTGATCACTTCCCAATGGAGTGTCGGAATCAATCGATGCAGGCGCAGACCAGACTACCGATGGAATTTCCTTTTCGCTGATTGTTAAAATTCCGTTTATGTGAGTCACCGTGTAATTTGGATCACTCGCTCCGGCAATGACGATCGGATAGTCGCCAGGAAGACTGGAACTGCTGGCGACAGTCGACAGCGCAGGTGGAGTAGCCGGAGCAGTGTCCCCGTTCACCAAACCACTGAAGCTTGCCGTTAGTGTTGGATTTACCGCGCCTGCACTACGCACTTTATCATCAGCGATCACTATCATCGGCGCAGGTGTCGCGGTGATGGATACCGTTTTGCTACCTGCGGTGTAGTTGACAGACGCTGGAAGTGACACTTGCAGTGACTGGGCGGTTCCCGCATTGAGAACGGTAGCGTCAGCCGGCGAGTAGACGAGCGTGCCCGATGCATCCGTGGTCGCGTTTAATTGAGCAGCTCCCAAGGGGGTTCCATACACAATTGAAGCTGGCGCATTCCATGTGATCTCAGGCGATGCTTTACGAACCGTAATGGTCACCGACTTTGTGGCAGAAGCATAGCGAGTCGTGTCAGCAGGATTAAACCTAACGGTCAGCGTGGAAACACCAGCGTCTAATAGACTACCGCTGGAGGGAACATAGGAAAAAGTTCCCTCTACGTTGGCAGTTGCATTCAGCTGACTCTCATTCAATTGCGCACCAAAGGTAATGGCCTCAGGAGTTGTCCAGGTGACGATTGGAATCGCCTTCTCACTCACACTGAGAACACCGTTGACACGGGTGATGGTATAATTTGCATCACTTCCTCCAGAGACAACAATCGGATAATCACCAGGCAAACTGGCAAGCACTGCGGCGGTCGAAAGATCTGGCAAAGTCGATATTGTTACATCTCCATTCACGAGGCCAGCAAACCCAAAGGTGAGATCCGGATTCTCAAGCCCGGCTCCCCGCTGCTTGTCATCTGCAGTGATCGTCAACGGAGCAGGCACCACGTCGATGGATACCGTCGCGGATTTTGCCACGTAGTTTGTGGATTCTTCAATCGAAACCTGCAGTTCCTGATCAGCTCCTGCATTCAGAACAATCCCGAGCGAGGGAGAGTAAAGCAAAGCGCCTGGTGCATCAGTCGTCGCGCTTAGCTGGCTCGCACTCAGCGGTGTCCCGTAGGCAATGGCACTGGGGCTGTTCCAGACAAGTTGCGGAACGATCTTATTCACCGTGAGCAGCACGCTGTTGGAAGCCGATTTATAGTTTCCAGCATCTACGGGGGTGAATTCCATCACTAGCTCGGGAGTCCCCGCGTCCAGTACTGAACCTAAAGACGGCGTATAGACGAACTCGCCAGGAATATTGGCGATTGCGTTGAGTTGCGAGCTTCCCAGAGGAGTGCCGTAGCTGATATTCTCAGGCACCCATGTGATCAGTGGTGCAGCCTTATCAACGTTGATGGCTACCGACTTGCTGGCAGAGATGTAGTTCGCAGAATCTGCTGGCGTAAACTCCACCATCAGTGCTTGTGCCCCGGCGTTCAGCAAATTCCCACTGGCGGGCGTGTAGGCAAATGTGCCCGCCACATCGGCACTCGCATTGAGCTGACTGCCGTCGAGCGCGGTTCCGAATGTGATAGACTCAGGATTCTCCCATGTAACGACCGGGGACGCCTTTGCCACAGTGATCGACACCACTTTCGTCGCATGCGAATAATTGGTAGAATCTGCAGGAGAAATCTCTGCTGTCAGCAGGTGTGTTCCAGCATTCAGCACCGAGTCGATTGCTGGAGTGTAACTCATGCTTCCCGCAACATCTGCGGACGCATTCAACTGAAGGGCGGTCAGTGGAGTGCCAAACACAATCCCAGCAGGATCACTCCAGATAATCGCCGGTGTGGCCTGAAGCACAACGATTGTCACCGTCTTGCTGGCACTGGAGTAACGCACAGATTCCGTCGGGATGAAAGTAGCTGTAAGGGTGTGCGTGCCCGCATTCAACACCACTCCACTCTCAGGCACATAGGTAAAACTGCCGCTGACATTTGCCGTAGCATTCAGCTGCACACCACTCAGCACATTGTCGTAAGTGATCGATGCCGGATTGTTCCAGGCAATCACCGGGATCTCCTTTGCTTCTATTGTTAGAATTCCTACTACTCTTGTGATTTCGTAGTTGGTGTCACTTCCTCCAATGACAGAGATGAGATAGTCCCCCGGTGCACTGGTGAGATCGGCGGCGGTCGAAATAGTCGGCGGCGCACTGAGAACCGTATCGCCATTGACGAAACCCGTGTAGTTCGCCGTGAGTTCCGGATTAGGCATGCCAGCACCTCGCTGTTTGTCATCCGCAGTGACGGTTAACGCCACAGGAGTCACTGCAATATTGACCGATGCATTTGCTGCGATGTAGTTGGCAGACTCAGGAAGTGACACTTGAAGTTGCTGCGTCCCTGCATTCAGCACAGAGCCCCCAGCGGGCGCGTAAATGAGCGTGCCGGACGCATCACTGGTCGCATTCAACTGCGTTTCGCTTAGCGTCGTCCCATAAACAATGGCGGAAGGAGTAGGCCAGGTAATGATTGGCGTCGCTTTGCTAACTCCGAGCTCTACGGCCGCAACGATCGTCGCATAGCGGCCCGAGTCAGTCGGGGTGAACGTCGCCGAAAGCGTGTGTGTTCCGGCATCCAGCACCGTCCCGCCTGTTGGTGTGTAAGCAAAAGTTCCCGGCACATCTGAGCTGGCGTTATGTTGAGTATTATCAAGCGCCGTGCCGTAAATGATCGTTGCAGGATCAGCCCAGGTAACGACCGGAATCAGTTGTTTCGCGACTGCAAGCGTGCCACTGGCGCGGACAATGGTGTAGTCAGGATCACTACCGCCCACCACTAGAATAGGATAGTAACCTGAAGCTGCAGAAGTATCTGCGGGCGTCTCTAACATTGGCGCAACAGCAACTGAGGAATCACCATTGACCATCCCTGAAAACCGGTAAGTAAAGGCAGGGTTGGCCAGTCCCGCTTCCCGCTGTTTGTCGTCTGCAGTGATCGTTAACAGCGCACGTGCCACATCAATATGAACCTTCTCGCTCGCTGCCGCGTAATTCTGCGATGCGGGCAATGAAGCCTGCAACGGCTGAGCCAATCCTGCGGCAAGAACCGTGCCCGCAGCAGGCGAATAGACGATGACACCCGGAGCGGCTGTGCTTGCATTCAATTGTGAACCATCCAATGCAGCGCCATAGGTAATTCCTGCGGGCGATGCCCAGGTGATCGTCGGCACAGCCTTGTTCACTATCAACTTCGCGCTCTGCGTCGCTGACGCGTAGATCGTGCCGTCGGTCGGCGTAAAGCTTGCCGTCAAAGTGTGAATGCCTGCGTCCAGTGCTGCACCACTCAGCGGCACGTAACTGAAGCTGCCCGCGACGTTAGCAGAGGCATTTAACTGGGTGGCATCAAGCAGCGTCCCAAAAGTAATCGCTGCAGGATTTGCCCAGGTAATCACTGGTCTCTGCAGGTCAGCCACTGTCAATATCCCATCAACGTGCGTGATCGTGTAGTTCCCATCGATGCCCCCGGTAGCGGTGATTGCATAGGTTCCGGGCGCGCTCGCTGGCGTAGCGACACTCGACAGGCTCGGTAAAGTAGCGATGCTCACGTCGCCGTTGACCAGTCCGCTGTAACTCGCCGTAAACGTCGGATTCGCCAGACCGGCTGCTCGCTCCTGTTCGTTCGCAGTGATCGTGAGAGCCGCAGGTGTGACAGTGATGGAAACTGTCTTACTGGCAGATAAGTAATTCGTTGATGCCGGGAGGGTCACCTCGAGCATCTGTGCGGCTCCCGCATTGAGCACCGTTCCTGCTGCTGCCGTGTAAGAAAGGGTACCGGGCTCGGTAGTTATCGCGTTCAACTGAGTGCCATCCAGCGCAGTGCCGTAAGTGATCGCTGCGGGTTCTGACCACGTGATCGTTGGTGTCGCTTTGTCCACGGTGATTACGACTCTTGCCGTGCTCGTCGTGTAGGTCGTGGTATCGGTCGGCGTGAACGTTACTTGCAGTGTATGAATGCCTGCGTCCAAGCCCACACCACTGGCAGGCGTGTAACTGAAGGTGCCTGCTACGCTCGATGCCGCATTGAGTTGGGTGCTGTCGAGCAGCGTGCCGTAGGTGATCGCTGCCGGGTCTTCCCAAGTGATTACGGGGGCCTGCAAATCGGATATGGTCAACGTTCCATCGACGTGCGTGATTGTGTAATTTGCATCATCTCCACCAGTGGCGTTGATCGCATAGGTTCCGGGCGCGCTTACTGCCGTGGCTACGCTCGACAACGTTGGCGGCGTGGCGATGGCGCTGGAACCACTGATCAGTCCGGAGTAACTCGCCGTGAAGATCGGATTTGCGGCGCCTGCTGCGC
>JBNMNB010000074.1:0-30389 GCA_051270635.1 Verrucomicrobiales bacterium
CGATTGGCACTGCTGCCTGAATCATCTCGATACCGTTTACGTCACGCACCCCGGAAACGACGCCACGCGTCACGCTGAATTCCAACCCTTCTGGATTCCCCAGCGCTAAGGTTTCGACGCCTTGATTCACTGATTCGGCAGTCGACAATTCCAGGCGCTGCAGGCCTTCTGCTTCCACCCGCAGGATCGCCAAATCCATTTTGCGATCCCAGGCATGCACAGCAATGACAGTCGGTTCCCTGCCATCCGCCAGGCGCACTCGGACTCGGCGGCCCTCACCAATGACGTGCAAATTGGTGGCGATCAGGCCACTTTCATCGATCACAAAACCGGAACCGATTCCCTGCTCTCCCCCTTCGCGGCCGATCTGCAGCACCGTCACCAGCGAAGGTCTGATCTGATCCACCAATTCCTCGATCGACAAATGCGCTGGGCTTGGCGGCTCATCAGAAAAAGCCTGAAACGGGCCAACCATCCAGGCAAAAATCAGCAACCAGCACCGCAGACGGGGACGCATCGATCTTTTCATTGGCCGATCATTCGCCCCCAATCCCACGCTGGCAATGCAATTCGCCACGAACAACAGGGTCGAGCAGCTACTGCAACTCACTCGCAATGGCACGCGCCGCACGCCGACTGGCACCGGGCTCGGTCAGTGGCGCCGTCACCGCAGCGAGTTCTTCACTCAATTCTGCACGGCGAGAGGGAGACTCTAAAAGCTCCACCAGCGACTGGTGAATAGCAGCCGCAGTGCAATTACCTTGAAGCAATTCCTGCACTACTTCACGGCCAGCAAGAATATTGACCATGCCGAGGAAGTCGACCCTCATGACAGCCCGGGCAGCGAAGAACGTTGCGGGTGCCACTTTATAAACCAGACAATAGGGCAATCCGAAGAATGCCGACTGCAGCGATGCGGTGCCGGAAGCGACCACTCCCACGGTGGCTCTCTGCATCAAGCCGCAGGCATCGCCAATCGAGATCTTAATCGTCGGCTCGTCGAAGTCATTGAGCAATTGCCGCAGTTGATCCCCACGCGCGTCCGAGGCTGCTGCGACTTCGAATTGAAGATCTGGAAATTGAGCAGCCAACAAGGAAGCGGCGGCACACATTACTGGAAAGAGTTTCGCCACTTCTCGCTCGCGGCTTCCCGGTAGAAACCCGACGAGATTAGCCTCGCGCGCAACACCGCCCGCATTGTTATTACGTAGTTGCGCCATCTCATCGCCGAACGGATGGCCAATAAATTCCGTACGCAACCCGGAGGCTTCGTAGAGTTTTTTCTCGAAAGGAAAAATGCACAGCATGAGGTCTAACATTTTCGCCATTTTTGGAATTCTGCCACGATTCCACGCCCACACTTGAGGACTAATGTAGTAGATGACTTTAGTCGAGCTTCCAGCCTTTCGCAGTGCTTTTGCCAGTCGCAAGTTGAACCCCGGGTAGTCGATCAAGATGACGGCATTCGGTTTCCATTCAGCGATTCGCACCAATGTGGCATCGAACTTTTGCCGAAACCAACCGTACTTTTTGAGCACTTCCCAGAGTCCGACCACGCCAGCTTCCGCTACCCAGTCTTCCACCGATTCGCCACCAACATCGCGCATCGAGTTCCCTCCCAATCCGGCGAATTCCACCTCACCATCAGCGATAGTCTGTTGAAGGTTCCGCATCAATGCCGCACCGTGATGATCGCCACTGATCTCACCGGAAACGAGAAACAGACGCGTCATGGTGCAGGGGCGTTGGCCGCTTCGATCTGACGGGTGATATTCACTGCGACCTCGAGCGCCGCAGTTGCCTCACTGCCGGAAACCTTTGGCTGACGCCCCGTCCGTGCGCACTCACAGAATGCCTCCAACTCGCACTTGAGCGGCTCATCCTTTTCCACAGTGACATCTCGCCGTGCGATCTTCCCACCATCCTTCCAGTAGATCTGCCCGTCCTGCTCCATGTAGTCGAGCGACAGGTAACTGTCTGACTGAAATACGCGGATCTTGCGCAGCCGCTCTGGACTGATGCGACTGGCGGTAATGTTAGCCACGCAGCCGTTGGCAAAGCGTATCCTCGCATTGGCAATGTCTTCGCGACGCGTCAACACTGGCACTCCCACGGCATCTACCGATTCAATATCGGATCGCACCAGGTGCAGAATGATCTCTAAATCATGGATCATGAGATCAAGCACAACACCAATATCGATGCTGCGATTCGGAAATGGCGACAAGCGATGCGCCTCAATAAAGCGTGGCTCGTTCATCGTTTCCTCCAGCTCACGCAGGACTGGATTGAAACGTTCTACATGCCCCACCTGAAGGATGCGGTTCTGATCTTTCGCCAGTTGCACTAGCTCACGTGCGGCTTCCGTTGTGTCCGCAATAGGTTTTTCAACAAGCGTGTGACAACCGGCACGCAACAGCCTGGAGCCGACATCCAGGTGCGTCACAGTCGGTGTGGCGACCGTCGCAGCATCGACCTTTTCAATGAGGGCTTCCAGAGTATCAACTACAGGGACGCCGTAGCGTTCAGCAATCTCCCGCGCACGCACAGGATTAGACTCAAACACAGCGGACAGCTCCGCGTTTTCCAATGCCGAAAGCACTCGGATATGATTCTCTCCTATGGCTCCAGCGCCGACGACTCCAATTCGAACTTTATTCATGATGATGCGTGATTCATTGCGACAAGTGTCACCTTACTTTGATCGCAGAGTTCATGGATTTCTCGCAACCCGAGCAGCAATGTCCGCTCGGCCTCGACAACGATTACCCCGACGCCAGCGCCAGCCGCTGCTTGAATCGTCTGCGGCCCGACGACCGGAACGTCGAATCGAAAATCCTGATTCGGCTTTGAAACTTTCGCGATGGTAGCGCCGCCCTTTCCGAGTTCGCCTCCGCGCTTGATGGCGTCATTCGTTCCCTCAAAAGCTTCGACTGCCAGAACGGTCCCATTTTTAACGACTACCGTCTGGCCAACGTCGAGTCGGCTCATCTCCCTGGCGATGCGCATGCCAAATTCGGCATCGTCCCGTTGTTTATCTTTCATTTTCGGCCCGCACACGTGCCCGGCCTTCGGCAGGTGATCGTCCAGAAAAGTGGTGGCGGGCAGCAATTTGATCCCGTCTTTTTCCAATTCACCCGCAATTGCGCCAAAGATCGACTCTGCGTTGCGCTCGCGTAGCTTTCCAAGCATCAACATGGTGCGCACGTCAGGCCGCAGATCAAACAGGTTGCGCGGCGCAATCTGCCCGACCATGACGGCACTCGTAACGGCCTCGCGCTGGAAAAATTTGATCAGCTTTGACAATTGCCCGACCCGCAGCCATTCGATCACATCGACTTCATCCGCAAGTGATGGCTCGGTTTCATTGAGAAATGCCACGACTGCCAGTTTTTGCACGCCAGCCCTGCGTGCCGCACGCGCGAAGGTGCGGGGATAGATTCCGTTTCCGGCAATGATGCCGATATGTTCTTGGCCGGGGTGACTCACAAAGACGCTTGCTGCTTCCTGCCAATAGTGGAATGCCCTGCGCCCTTGGCAACCATAATCTAGTGCCCCTTAACAAGGCAAAATCAACGCTAAACAGAACCTTCACAACCGAAGAATTGACCGTTTCGGAGGTCGTAGACTCCGATAAAACCAATAATCCGACTCGAAAATGGTAATAAGTATGAAAAATACAATTTTTGCTTTTATTTCTTGCTGGGCGCATTATATTTAAAGATTCCAATGAATCGACGTATTTCCATCTTCATCATGATCGCCGGTATGACGCTGTTTTCAGCGCCATCAACGGTGAATGCTGGTGATTTCTGGGATTTCCTGCGCGATGCGTGGGAAACGATTCAGTCGAGACACTTTCAGAACAACCAGAGTTCTGCCGACACATTGGAAGACGAGATCCTGGCTTCGGCGGCCCGGGTGGGAGTGGTACTTTCGGATCCTAACCAATACGACGAGTATGCTGGGAAACTTGCAAAAACACTGGGCATGCTCTCTCCCGAACAGCAGGCCCGTGTGTTCGGCGAGAAGTAAACACTCTCATTTTCTTCAATCGTAAAAATCGCCGTCGGCCTTCGCACGGCTCACGGGGATTCTCACTTTCAGCGCTCATGGTGGCAATTCTTTCAACGCCGGGTTAAAGTAGCGCCACCTTGCAAGATTTTCAGTTTCACGGCGAGTGAGGCATCACCCTCATCAGCTTCAGCAGTCGACGTCCACACTGCGGCAAGTAATTCAAGATGATCAGGAACCGTGTCCTGCAGGCCATTAGCTCGAGCGAACGCTGCCATTCTCGTGACCAGTTCGATGTAGTCGTCTGAGTCACTCATCGATTCCAGTAGTGATTCACCTAACAGCAGCAGAAATCCAGGAGTGCACTGGCGAAATGACACTTTCTGATCGTTCGTATTGATACGGATTCCCTCAGGATCCAACTGAAACGAGACATCGCGAATTGGCGCCCCATCACGCACTAACACTGTTCCTGAAAATCCCTCAGGCAAGCGGGCGCGACCGAGATCAACTAGAAGTGCATCTGCGTCCAGTAGAATTTGAACCCAGGCATCACGCTCTGCGGCTGCCGATGGCGTTCGAAGATTCAACGCCTGCATCCTCTCGGCACTTTGTCTGAACTCCAGATGTTCTCGCAAGGTTATCGTGCTAGTCAGCTCCCTGGAAATAGCATCGTGGTCCAGGCTCAAATTCTCAGCCGACATCGCGAATTGCTCGCCACTCCAACTTTCAAACTCCGCCACTCGCTGCCTGGCGGATTGCAGGCGATTCTGCAGCTGCTCAAAATGGGGCCCGTTGGTGAGCATCAGCACCGCTAATGCCTTCTCGGCTGCTACAACATACCGCTCCAAACCCGCAACCTCATCTGACGCCTCGATACCTGGTTCGGGCAGGAGCGCTTTCATGACAGTCGCGTCCGCAAGGAAACCATCTGTCAGCTGAACATACGTCGCGATCCAGTCTGGATTCTCAATCATTGCTGCCGCCGTGCGAAACTCTTGCAACAGTCCGCTCCCAGTTTCAAGATCCCCCATCCCCCATCGACGCAAACCCAGTGCCAGCAGGCCGACACTGTGGTAACCCTTTTTGTTAAAGGCACGCTTCTGATCAGAACTCACTGGATCACGCGATTGCACTAGCTTTGCCACATCGAGAAAAAAACTCACCAGCTCAAGATCTTCGCGATCGTTCGAGTAAACGCCACGCGAAACGATTTCCTGAAAGACCATGACAGCAGATTCCTGGTCGAATCGCAGCAGATGAATCAGGCCCAAATTGAACAATGCCCAGTTGATAGTCGGCTGCTGGGCATTGGCGTTACCCGCGACCATTTCAAAATCCTTCGCAGCCTTCTCCAGCTCCCCGCGCACCAGGAATTGCCGCCCGCGAAGAAAAGTCTGTGATGAGTACCCGGCGCCTGATGTTGTTTCATCCAACAACAGGTCAACAGTGCCATTTCTCACAGACCTGCTGTTGTAGCTCATCGCAAAATAGATGCCCATGGCAACGACGATGGCAACGACACCCGCCGCCGCCGATCCAAACAGAACAGAGCGCTTACCTTTCCCTCTGACTCTTCCCGCTGACGGCGAGAACCCCTTGCCCTGCTTCGCCGCCTGCAAGGCCTGTGACAGCTGCTCATAAGAGTCAAACCGATCATCAGGGCGGAGAGCCAGCATTCGATTAATCAGAGCTGCTGAAGGTGCCCCAAGCTCTGGAACTACCCGCCCAATGTCGACCGCTTCGGCCTTCATTCGACGTAATTCATCAATCGATGTCGTGCTTACCTCAATCGGTGGCACTCCCGCAAGCGCATGATATAGCGTGGCACCCAGGCTATAAAGATCACTTCGAAAATCTTCTGCCTCTCCATTCAATTTTTCCGGCGCAACGTAGTAAGGAGTCGCCCAGATTTCGCCCGAGTAATCGACGTCTCGCTCGACCACAATCGCCAGGCCAAAATCCACAAGCTTTGCCGTTCCATCCTCCGCAAAAAGTATATTCCCCGGCTTGATATCGCGATGAATCAATCCAGCGCTTTGAGCGGCAAGTAGCCCCTGCGTGACAGCCAGACCAATGTTCAGCACCTCGCTCTCACTCACCTTTCCACGCCTTGAGATCACGTCCTCAAAACTGCTGTAACTTACCAGCTCCATGGCAATGTAGTAGTAGCCCTGATCTTTCCCTACAGAGAAAACCTTCACCACATTCGGATGGCTGAATGACGCGGTGAGCCGCGCCTCTCTCTCAAACTGGATGAAACGCTCGGACTCATTGCCGCACTCGTGACTCAGAATTTTAAGGGCAACATCCCGGTGCAAAAGTGTATCGTGCGCGCGAAAAACGCGACTCATCCCGCCCTGACCAATTTGCTCGATCAATTGAAAATGGTCAAAATTCGAACGCACGCGCATACTCTCCCCGCAGTGAGAACATTGAATCTTCTCTAACGGTTCTTGCTGCGTCACATCGACCATCTGCGCACACGCGGGACACGTATTTACGACTGGCCGATCAGTATCTTCGGACAAAGACATTTCTGCACGCTACACCGACGGCGTGCCCCAATGCAATCTCCGTCCGATAGCCCGATAGCAGCGAGGCACGAGCACCTGTTGATTCTCAGTCTCTGGGCGGCAATTTGTAGGCACTGTAGGCAGTGCTTTTATTGAACAGTGGCTCTGGATTCTTGTTGATCAGCGCATAGTCTCTGAGCACGAACTCAGGCAGAACTTTGTCACTGTTAGGATCGTAGACTTCGTTACCGGAGAATGTGCCCTCCAATCGATATTCGTAGTTGTGATCGAACCCGTGCCCGCGTCCATCCATCGCCAATTCCGGCAGACGATCTGGAGAGTGCTTATAGCGCTCATTCATGATGACGAGACGTGCCTTTGACCATGCGTCGCCCGGCTTCTTCACGTATCCCCAGAACCGTGTCTGGCGCGTAAAATATCGACGCCCCACCCAGTCGCTGCCGCCGCCGCCACCACCGCCGAAACTTGGCATGGCAATCGTCGAACAACCGATACCACTCAATCCGCTGACAGCAGCGACTCCTGCTGAAATCAATCCAAGAAATCTTCTGCGCTGCATAACGTCTCTAGTATCGTCCGATGAGTGATTCATGGTAATCGATGGCTGGGGTTTTCGCTCATTCTTGAGCTGCAGATTCGACTCGCGCCTGCATTGCTGAGTCTTCTTTCAATTCGACAATGATCTGCTGAATGCCGCGCAGGGTTTCGCTGCTGATGTGATGTTCCATTCCCTCCACATCGCGGTATGCAGTTTCCTTTTCGACACCTAACAGATCGAGAAATTCTTCAAGAATGCCGTGCCGCTTGGTTATTTTCCGTGCCAGCAACTCGCCTTCCTGAGTCAGCGTCATCCCCTTGTATTTTTCGTAAACCAGCAGGCCTTTTTTGTCCAGACGCCGCACCATGTTAGAAACACTGGCCTGCGCAATCCCGAGTCCTTCTGCGACGTCCGCCACTCGGGCGTAGCCTTTGCTGTCTAAGAGATGCAAAATCCTTTCAAGGTAATCCTCTACTGCTGACGACTCACCAGTCGGAACTGTGTTTACCTTTGATGCCATAGTTTGAGCTACGATTCCTATGCTTTCACTAAATGTGCTGAATTCCCAAGTGGCAAGCTCGAAACCCTTCCAGCCCGATCAGCCAGTTATCTAAGACTGATCGTTACCGCACTGTTTCTGCCTTTTTCACCACTGTTCCCTTCCAGATTCGCCCCGAACGGACACCTGGTCGGATCTCTCCAGATGGCAGGAAGACTGAGCCTCCCCAGCGCACGGCAGGGGTTGTGACGGGACAGGAATCTGGAAAATCTCCAACCTTCGACCAACTGCCCGTGCCCGGGTCAAAAGCGAGAACATCGCGACTGAACCCAGGATGGTTTTGCAGCAGAGCAATGTTAAATTTGCCGAATGCCTCGGCTTCCTTGCGGTTATCCGATCGCGCCTTGCGGCCATTGTGCTCAAGCACCTGCATCAGCACACCATCAGCTCCGCCGAACACCAGGATGCCGTCGCTGGTCTCACCCGGGGTAGCGACGCTCGCAGCTGCCATGATGCATCGGGCCTGAGATTCTCCCACGCCGACATCGGGTAATTTTGTCCAGGTCTTGCTGGAGGTATCGAAAGAATACGCATCTGTGAGAATCGACGTCGCCCCATCAGGATCGGGATTACGTCCACTCCACAAATAAAGGTTACTGCCATTTTCCGCTGCAGCGACAACAGGCAGAATGCGGGACGGCCCATCCCAGGAGGGAAGTTCCACCCATTTGAAAGCGTCTGCTCCTGCTGATTGCTGCGATAAATCCAACCCGAAAAAGTCTTTAGTCGATCGGCCGCCTTCCATCGCCTCTTGTCCGCCTGCCACGAACACCCAGTCCCCCACCCGCGCACCTGCCATGAATGCAAGTGGCCGCGGCAAGGGCGGATACTCAACCATTTCAACAGCGCGGCTTTCTTCATTCCACTGCATCGCATAGACATCCGCAAAGCAGGACTTTGCGTCACAGCCACCGATGCACAGGACTCCGTCATCGAGCGGAATTGACACCCCGTAGGCAGCAGACGTCGGCAGCTTCCCCTGCTCCTCTGCCCACTCGTACGTCACGCTTGTTTCACCTGCTTTTTTCTCCAGCACGAAGACCGTATCCCACCAGACTTTTGGCCCTCCCTCCCACGGTAGTCCTTGAGGAAAATTGGCACCACCGCCGATCAGCATGACGTCCCCGTCGACACCCGCAAATGCCCCGGCTAACCCCGGTTGGATCAATTCTCCCTTTGCCGGCGGCAAGACCGTGACTTCTTCCCATTGAATCGAATCCTCACCACCGGCCAGCTCCACCGTTGCAAAAACGAAAGGCAGAGCCAGAACGGCTGCAGACAGCCGTCCCATGGCATGGGAGTTCAAGGAGAAAAGGTTTCGCATCATGATCTTAAAGGACTTGAGTCAGGGACGGCACGGTGCTGGAAATCAACGAAAATGGCAACCGGAAGTTGCCCCCTCGTTGGTTCCAGAAACGCAGGTGGGAAACTGTCATGCAAATTCTTGAAATTATGAAAAACACTTGCTGGGCGCACTTTGTACAGTATCTTTCTTGAGTTACAAATTCGCGAATTGGCGCAAAATCGACCATGGAATTCCTGCTAAAGATTTATACAGCAATGCCTTCCGCCATTAAGCGGTCGCTGACATCGACCTATATTCAGGTGCGAAAGGCAAAAGAATCCCGTGCGGCTCGAAAGCTGTCGCAGCAATCCCATGCGCCGTATGCGGATGGACGCCCGCGCGTTTGCTACATGTCCGGTTTTCCGCGAAGCGGCACCACCATGCTGAAGTACTACTTCGGTTCGCATCCGGGGCTGGTGCAGACATCCTTTACCACCAGGGGATTCTTTTCTGCATGGGAAAAGGCCGAGGAACTCGCTCCGGGAAACGAGATCCTGATCGATAAATCCAACCACTACATCTACTCGCTGGAGAACATCTTCCGCGCTTATGGCGATGCCGTAAAAGCCTGCATCGTTGTGCGTGACCCACGCGACTCGCTGGTGAGCTTTGCCAACTATCAGGAAAATCGCGAAGTCCCTCGCGACGTCCACTACTGGGACTACTGGGCGCAGCAGCACCGCAAGTTGATCGACTATGCCGAGGCATCGCCGCACGGAAAAAACCTGTTCGTGATCCGCTACGAAGAATTGGTGCGCTATCCTGAACACGCAAAAGCCGCATTCCTGACCTGGCTGGGAATTCCCACGTTAGCCGAAAACATTGACCGCGAGTACGTCAATCAGAACCCCGGTGAAGGTTGGGACGACAGTGTGCACAAACGCCGCGACGTCAGCGACTACGCAATCCAGAAATGGACAAAAACAGAACCCCTGGCAGCGGATAGGGTGAAAGTGTTAGGCGCATGGCAGGAAAATGCACAAGCGCGTGAAATGATGCACCTGTTCGGCTACGACGCCGAAGGATTTACCACGCCAGGACTGGACGGCCCGGGATTCACATTCTTTGTTGAGCCGACACTCTGCCTTCCTCACATTTCGCCACAAAACACAGCGCCTTCCGTCAGCCTATGAGTTCGCCATCCAATCGGGCAAGCGGCATGATCGCACTGGCCGTCGGCATTCTTTGCTGCGCGTCTTCTCAGCTACTGCTCAAGTTCGGCATGGCAGGAATTACCAGCCTGCCGTCGCTGGATAGCCTGCCAGCCTACGCCATTGAGTTGATCCAACTTCCCATCGTCGCTGGACTTGCGCTTTACGCCATCGGCACTGGATTGTGGCTCGTGTGCCTTACCAAGCTCGACCTCAGCGTCGCCTATCCTGCATCCGCCGTACAATTTCTTCTCATCTTCGCCGGTGCCTGGCATTTCTTCGGTGAGCCCGTTTCCGGCATCCGCCTGCTCGGTGCAGCCGTCGTCCTCCTTGGCGTCTTGCTCCTCACGCTCGATCGAAATCCTTCGCCAGTCTCCTCAGAAGTCGCACCAACCGTTTGATAACTTGATATCCACCATGGCACTTGCACTGGCACTTATCAGCATCTTCCTCATGACCATCTCCCAGCTGGTTTTCAAGGCAGCGTCCAACAGAGTGTCCGCACCTGAAACGGCAACCTGTACAAAACAGCGCGGCTCGTTCATTGCCATGATCAGTCAACCCCAGGTCATCATGGCACTTGGGCTCAACGGCTGCGCCGCCATTTGCTGGCTGCTGGCACTCAGCCAACTAGACCTCAGCTACGCCGCCCCTCTCCTCTCCCTCAACTACCTGCTCGTTCCACTGGGAGCCTACTTCCTATTCCGCGAAAAAATCAGCCGCCAGCGCATCCTCGCCATCCTTGTCATCTGCAGCGGCGTCCTCATCTGCCTCTTCAGTTCCGGACAGTAGTCCTCAAAATCTTCGATAGCATTGTCCAGAATCCGTGGAATCTGCGGATGTCACCACAGAGATTGAATCGGAGGCAATCCTGACTACACTCGGGATGAAATGCTGGGCGCGGCCAAGAAATCGATCGGTGAGATCGGCGAAAAACTCAAGAAGCAGGCTCTTTTTATGGCCGGCATTGTGGTGGCGCTCTGGGTGATCGAGATTGTCGATCGTATTATTCCGCTGGATCTGGAGTCGCTGGGGATTCGCCCCCGTCAGTTGTTCGGTGTGATTGGTATCGCCTGTGCTCCATTTTTGCATGATGGTTTCCTGCACTTGATTGGCAACAGTGTAGCGCTGTTTTGCCTGGGTTGGGTGGTGCTGCTGGGCGGTATGCAGTCATTCCTGCGAGTGACGGCCCTCATTGCCCTGGTCTCAGGATTTGGCACATGGCTTTTTGGAGCAGCGAACACTGTTCATATTGGAGTCAGTGGAGTCATTTACGGCTACATGGCGTTCCTGCTGTTGCGCGGATTTTTCGAAAAAAGCCTGCGCTGGGTCATGGTCGCGCTAATCGTCGGATTTACGCTTTACGGCTTCGTCGACTTCAGCATTGGCGGCAACTCATCTGGTGGGAACGGTGCAGCCAATATTTCGTGGTCTGGACATCTCAGCGGCTTCATTGGCGGCATACTTGCGGCCTGGCTATTCTACTATCGTCCACCTAATTCGCTCCCACCAACGATAGAGCCGACGTCCATTCCCGCAGCTTCGATACGGAATTCCATTCTGTCATGGTTCATCAAGCGAAGCTGACAGCCTCAAAATTGTTTAATGAATCTTAACTAACTGTAAATGAACATCCTAGACAGAAAACTTACTTGAGCTGGAAGTCAATATGACCTAAGATTCCAGCCCGACCTGGAACACACTTCTACGCATGGAAAACGGTTTAAAATTTCTGGCGATATTGTTCGCCTGCTCCACTCTCTGTCAGTGTAAAACGTTGGAAGCCCGCCGCGCGGATCGCTTCAAGGCGGAGGCTGAACTGAAGAAGTTGAAGCGCGATCAATTGCGCGCCGAAGAGGAACGCAAGATGCGCGAGCAAGGCTACATCTTTGTCCCCAATCATGAGCCAGCACGCGTGCACAAGGACGTTTATGCAGAGGTAACGCCGGGTAACGCACGTGTGAAAATCGACCTGAGCGAACAGCGGGCCTACCTGATGAATGGCAGCACCATCGCCATTGAAACTCCGATTTCTACTGGCACGTCCTCACACAAAACGCCCACGGGCAGTTTTTCAATTACGGAAAGAGACATCGACCACCGCTCAAATCTGTACGGTGACTACGTCGATGCTGACGGCGATATTATTCGCAGCGGCGTGGCTGTGCTTAAGCACAAAAAGCCAGCTGGAGCCCGGTTTCTTGGCTCCCCCATGAGTCACTTTATGCGCCTGACATCCTATGGGGTCGGAATGCACATCGGTCATCTCCCTGGATACGCTGCATCGCATGGCTGCATCCGCCTGCCGGAAGAAATTGGGCCGATGATTTATGAGAAAACGAAACTGGGCACTCCCGTTCGTATCGTTCCCTAGTCTATGGCCTACCGGGAGATTTTTCCGAAATCGTTCCCTTATCGCACTCATCTGGCGCTAAGGAGTTGCACATGTGGCACCACCGCCGCAATGTCTGGAGATTCCTCCCTTCGCCATGAATGGCTCCTCCAACAGCCCTGATATTTCGGATCAAGATACGGTCCGGGACATCCCTCTGATTCCCGACTACGAGTTGATCCGTTGCGTTGGCAAAGGTGCCTACGGGGAAGTGTGGCTGGGAAAAACGGTTACAGGATCACTGCGCGCGATCAAAATTGTCCGCCGCGAGACTTTTGAAATGGAACGCACCTTTCGCCGAGAGGTCGAGGGGATCGAAAATTTTGAACCGATCTCACGCGGACACCCGGGCCTGGTTGACATCCTCCACGTCGGCTGGAGAGATGAGGAAGGGTTCTTTTACTACATCATGGAGCTGGCGGATGATCGGCTCCACGGGCAGAGCATCCAGCTTTCGGACTACGAGCCGCGCACCCTTGCCAGCGCCCGAACTCCCGGTCAGAAATTGTTCGTGGATCAGTGCATCGACGTCGGGATCAGCCTCGCGGATGCTCTCTCTTATCTGCATGAGCGAGATCTCATCCACCGTGATATCAAGCCGTCCAATATCGTCTTCGTTGATGGCGAAGCCAAGTTGGTCGACATCGGGCTGGTCGCACCATCCGGACAAAAAACATTCGTCGGCACCGAGGGATTTGTCCCACCGGAGGGGCCGGGTTCAGCATCGGCGGATCTCTACAGCCTGGGAATGGTGCTCTATGAAATAAGCACCGGAAATGATCGGCTGGAATTCCCAGAGTTGCCGGCAACTGGATTTTCTAAGCAGGAACTCCCCAAGTGGCAACGGCTGAATGCGATCATCTGCAAGGCTTGTTCGCCGAATCCTGCAAAGCGCTATATCTCAGCGCGCATCATGACCGAAGACCTGCGCGACCTGCGTGCGGGACGAAAGCCGAAAGTATCCTTAGCCAAGCGACTGATGCAATGCGCTGTCGTTGTAGCCATCCTGGCCGTCGCTGGCCTGGCCGTCGCTGAACGCAAAGGCATGCTGCCTGGCATCTCGTTTGCATGGTTAAAAGCAGGCAACGTTGCGAATGAGAATACGGAACCTGCCGACAACTCATCGACCGGCAAAAATTCGAGCAGCAATCCCGCTATTGATGCCACTGAAGATGGCACACCATTGGACAAGCCACCCGTGGTCGCGACGTTTGGCACGGTGCACATTGATAGCTCCCCACCTGGAGCAACCATCCTTCTCGGCGGCACTGAGAACATCGGCAAGACGGGAGCGCCGATCGATAAAATCCCTCAAGGCAGGCAATCATTCACCTTGCAGTTTGAGAATTATGACACTGTCAGCATTTCTGGAGAGATCCGTGCTGGGGAACCACTGGTGTTCGAAACTGTGGCGATGCAACTCAGTAAGGGCCCGCGCCCCGGCGAACCATGGAGCAACAGCCTGGGCATGGAATTCCCACCATCTGATGGGCAGAGGCTGTCGCGCCTGCCGATGTCAGCAGACTTGGACATGGCTCCGGCCAATATTCGAAAAATTCCCTGGAATGGAAACGTAAAAATTCTCCGCATCATTGGGAAAGAGGGCGAATTGAAAGACTACTTCGCCCTGTTGGTGCCAGAAAGCACGGCGGTGGCGCTTTGCGAAGCGTTGACTTCCTACGAACGCGCACAGGGGTTCCTGCCGGACACTCAGTTTTACGAGCCTGCCCCCGGCAACAGAGCACTTGGTTTTATGGCGACGGAGGACGGAAAACCATCATCTTTTCACCTGAAAATCACTACTTATGCCTCGCTCACAGTCATTTCCGATCCCCCCGGAGCCGAGATTTTTCTGAATGGCGAAGTCCAGGCGACACCGACTCCCACGACTCTTACGAATCTCAAATCGGATCGCTACGAGATTACGCTTAAGAAAGCAGGTTTCGAAGATCGGACTGTCACTGATCTGGCGATCGAAGCTGGGCAGCAGGAAACGCGTTCCTACACACTGGAGAAGAGCAAGGAACTGGTGTTTGGAGAGGCCTGGAACAACAGCCTGAACATGCGCTTCGTTCCACTCAACGAGATCATGTTGAGCCAATGGGAAACGCGCCGTGAAGACTACGATATCTTTGCCAGGAAAACGGGTCGTGGCGAAGGACATATTCCCGAATTCCATCAAGAGCCCAACCATCCAGTGGTAGGAGTGAATCGAGAAGATGCTGAGGCATTCTGCCAATGGCTCACAGAAAGGGAGCAACTTCAGGGTCTCCTGCCCGAAGACGTTGTCTACCGATTGCCGACCGACCTTGAGTGGAGTCTGGCTGCTGGACTGGAAGCCGAACGCGGCTCGAACCCGAAGGAGCGGCATCAACAATCGACTGGAAAATTTCCGTGGGGATTCAAATGGCCGCCCTCACCGATGACTGCCAACATCGCTGATGCGGCACCGGGGAATATTGCTGCACGACAAGAGCTGCTGGGAGAACTCTATACGGGGTTCATTCCTGGCTACGTGGATGATGATTACGCCTTTACGGCTCCGGTCGGCCACTATCAGGCAGATCAACGGGGGCTAAATCAGAAATTCTACGATCTAGCTGGAAATGTAAGAGAGTGGGTGGCCGATGACTTTGACCCTCAGGCTGTCCGTCTACGGGAAGGTGTTCTGCGCGGAGGCAGCTGGAATACTTTTGACGATGCCCTCGATGGAAACCCACTGTGGACGACATCACGCGATTCGCTTCCCGCTAACATCGCAGCGACTACCGAGCTCACCTGGGAAAATGGCTTCCGTTGCGCCCTCGCTCGGCGGGTAAAAATCACTCCTGAATAATCGCTTCGTCTTTGTGCTGACCGCAGTTCACGCGAGCCTTCACAAAGTCGGAAAATGGAACCTCTGGACTCACGATTTAAGCAAAAAAAGCGCCAGCTTTGCTTTAGGATAGGGGTTTTGAACATCCTGCACGCATTGCTGACGCTTTTTGAAGAAATCCGTCGAACAATGCGAACGCGGTCCCTGTATTAAGCACCATATGATTTTTTTCGAGACCCTACTCTGATCAATTTGGCAGGGGCTGTAAATCAGAAGACGACCTGAACTTGCCTGCGGTATTCCCTTACCCGCTTTAGGTGATTTTCTTACGATCTATCGATTACCCAGCAGAATAATAATAACTATCAACGCAATGCCGCCAAGAACAGCAAAGAAGATCTTCCAGGAACTTTTGGGATAGTTTCCGGCGATTGCTCCCGTATAACCATTCACCAGAACCTGATTGCGCTTCTTGCCGAAATCATAAACCAGCAGCCAGAGGGGAGCGAGAACCAGCTTGAACGTTTCGGCAGAATAAGCAGGATTGATGCGCAGATTTCGATGCGTATCCCCCGGCACGGCGCTACCGCAGATCCCCATCATTGCCTGATGTTTCTTCGCACGCGCCAGTTCAGCTGCGTCAAAGAGAACGATTTGATAATGTTCCACATCCCAGCCCGAAACATAGCCCTTGTCATAGGGCACCAGTTCCGACGTCGTGGGAAAATTTTCGATCTGCGTCAAAAGCTTACGATCGACTCCCTGTGATGCAGCAATCAACACATCATCGAACGCGTGATCGACTGCCCCAGATGCCGGACGCCAGCGTGTTTTCCTGACCTGTCTGGTGCGACGCTTTCCCTGCGCATCCGTGTAAGATTGTGACTCCCAATAATAAGTTCCCGAATCTGCTGTCCACGGACAATGCACCTGCGAATCAAACGTCCAGTAGGGAATGTAAACACCATTTACGGTATCGACCAACGATCGTGACTTCAAAGCGTTTGGTGCAAACCATCGACTGCCCAGCCATTGCTTGATCTTGCCATGAACAAATTCGCGATCGACCTTGAATGGCAGCACGCTCCCAGGGCGCAGCGGCGAACGGATTTCTTCGTAGTCGACCAGCTCGGGAGAGTTACAAAAATCACAGCGGGAGGCGACTTTTTCGGGATCAAAAACGGTAACCGCCTTGCAGCTCTGGCACTTCACGGTGCGCCGTTCCGAATCCCAGCCGCGCTGGTCTTCAGGAATCTCACGCAATGTGGTCACTAAGTCGTGTTCGACAATTTTTCCGGTATCGCTTTCTAATTCAGCTGGAGCCTCAGTGCCGCAAAATGGACACACCAGCATTTGCTTGCGGGCACTCCACTCCGCCTGCGCACCGCACGCGGGGCAGGAGTGTTTTTCGAGCGCCGTGTAGGCGCTGGGTTCATTTGGTGTGTCCACGTTCTGCAGGACGTTGGTCTACGGCCTCAGCTTGCTATCTGTTCATGCATCGAAAATTAGCCGCGCAACTCAATCCGCAAGGAACGCATCGAGTGTGGTCTTCTTAATTCGATAGGCACTGCCGATTTTCTTCGCGCTCAATTCGCCAGATTCGATGATCGCCATGACATCCTGCTCGCCGACGCCCAGTGCCTGTGCAGCCTCGGCTGGTGACATGAGAGCTGGCAATCCTGAAGCCACAGATGCCGCCGCAGCACCTGCTGTGCCCGGAGCGGCAGGCGCAGTCGCCTGCCCTCCCATCAATCCGCCTTGTTGCTTCATCATCTCTTGCGCCATCGCCATTCCCACAGCCATCTCCGTGGCCATGCCAGCCGCACCGCCACCACCACCACCAGCAGGATGCCCCATCCCCTCTGCCATCTGGAACTTGATGTAGTCGTTCAAATTACCGACGGCTGCCATGCTGGAGCGCTTGTCGATCGCCTCTTCCACTTCCTTGGGAACACTGACGTTCTCAACAACAAAACTCGCGACCTCGATTCCATACTTAGCACTGATCACAGGATTGATCAGAGGCAAAAGTGCATCGCCCAGTTCGCTATAGCGCGTCGCGACATCCAGCACTGGCACATTGGAACTCGCCAGCGCCTCACTGAACACACTGATAATCCGCGAACGCATCGTGTCCTCAAATTCCTCAACACGAAAATTGTGATCCGAGCCAGCGACTTCCTTCAGGAATAGCGGCACATCAGAAACCCGAAAATCATACGTCCCGAATGCCCGCGCACGGACGATGCCAAAGTCCTCATCGCGCATCATGATCGGGTTGGTCGTCCCCCACTTGAGCCCCGTGAACAACCGCGTGTTCACATAATAAACGTCGGCCTTAAATGGCGATTCGAAGCCATACTTCCACGACTTCATCCGCGTCAGCACAGGAATGTTTTCGGTTGCCAGCGAGTGCTTGCCGGGGCCGAACGTGTCACCAAATTCACCCAGATAAACAAACTGCACCGTTTGCGACTCGCGCACGATCAATTGAGCGCCATTTTTGATCGCTTTGTCCTCGTCTGGATAGCGCCAGGAAATGGTTTCGCGTGTGTCGTCCTGCCACTCGATAATTTCGAGCAGCTCACCTTTCATAAAATCAAGTAATCCCATAATTGTAAGCGGTTTTACCGAAAGAATGGCCATCATTGGCGGCCTTGTCCACGACAAATTGTGAACTGACACAGTCATGAGTTGCTCGCGCCCTGCGGTCACTTGACTTCATGGATAGTTGTTCCCAAGTGCCAGATGGCCACGCACTCCACTCAAGAGACACTGCAACAAGTCACCGATTGGATTCGCAATCGACGCACAATCAAGCCAGTCGATATGGACAGCAATCGCCCGCTCGAGCGGGAGTTGGTCGACCACCTCCTCGAGAATGCATGCTGGGCACCGACCCACGGAATGACCGAGCCCTGGAAGTTTCTGGTGTTCGCTGGCGATGCCCGCCAGCCGCTGGCCGACACACTACAGCAGCTTTATACCGAGACCACACCTGTGGAGAACTTCCGGGCCGATAAATTTTCGAAACTTGGCAAGCTGCCACTTCTCGCTCCGGTTGTCATCGCGATCTGCATGGCCCGCGATGTCACCGGGAAAATCGCTGAAGTGGAGGAGATCGAAGCCGTCGCCTGTGCGGTGCAGAATTTACATCTCAGTGCCAGCGCGATCGGACTCGCTGGTTTCTGGTCTACACCTCCGCTACTGGAAACGGAAGCAGCCAGGTCAGCGCTTCGCCTTGAAGCAAATGAATGTTGCCTTGGCCTGTTCTACCTTGGTTGGCCAAATGGGGAGCTGATTTGGCCAAAAAGTAAGCGCACATCGTTGGATTCCAAGGTAACGTGGATTGACTACCCGTCGTAAATGTTGCTCATCTGTAGGTGTCGAAAACGGCACACTCCATTAATTGTAAAACGTGGCGTCTTCGAACATTCAACTAGCAAATTAAATTGGAGCTAAACCGCATACCTTGCAATTTAGCCGCCCCCATTAATCTCAACCCATTTGAAAAAATGAAGGAAGTGAAACATGTATTTGCAAAATCCCCACTGCTCCTGAGTCTACCGCTGTTACTGGTAGGTATGGCACCCACAGGAGCAAAAACGCTATTCAGTGAGAACTTCGACAGCCTGGAACAAAGCTTAGAGGCATTCGTGACGTTGGAAACAGAATCGGGAGGCGACGAAACCGACTGGACAGCCACACTTCCAACCGACTGGACGAGAGACAACTCCGGTGTCCCTGAATTTGGCGTGGAGGAATTCGCTGGCTGGACGTTCTTAGATCCCGTGTCCTGGAATGCTACAGCGCAACAGGATCGCAATCTTTTCACGAAGGGGCAAAATGTCGTTCTGGTCGCCGACGGCGACGAATGGGATGACAGTAGTCCGGGAGAGCGCATGGAAACCATTATTTCGACTCCTTCCATTTCACTGATTAATGCAACTCCAGGAACCGTAATACTCAAGTTCGACTCCAGTTGGAATACGGAGCCACAGTTCGGCTGGGTTCACGTTTCGTTTGACGGCGGCGATCCGGTTGAGTTACTCGCCTATGACGAGACGACCCCATCGAACTTAAACGACACACTAGCGTTACCTATCGACGCTCCCGCTGGAGCTGAGCAGATGATTATCAGCTTTACCTATGAAGCTGGAAACAACTGGTGGTGGGCCATCGATAACATCGTCGTCACCAGCGACGAACCAGTGATCGGCCAACAGCCTGTTGGCGGCGAATTCAACGTCGGCGAAGGAACGACTCTTAGCGTCGAAGCCGTTGGGACAGAACTTACCTATCAATGGTTTAAGGGAAGCGACGGAGCACGCACTGCCATTGATGGCGCAACATCAGCATCACTCGAGTTTGCATCGTTGACTCTGGATGATGCGGGGACTTACAGCGTAGAAGTGAAAAGTGGTGGTGGTGAGGCTGTTGCCAGTGGTCAGGCCAATTTGAGTATCACCGATCCGAACGCCGCAAACGTCCTGTTTTCGGAGAACTTTGACAGCCTTAGTAATGAACTTGGACCTTTCGTTTCTGAAACGGAAAGCAATGGCGACGGCACTGACTGGACAGCAACACTGCCTGACGGTTGGACACGGGATAACACTGGAGTCCCTGAAGGTGGAGTCACAGAATTCGCCGGCTGGACGTTCTTAGACCCGATCTCCTGGGATGCAACGGCGGAACAAAATAGAATTGCGTTCACAAAAGGAAGAAACGTCGTGATGGTCGCTGACGGAGATGAATGGGACGATAGCAGTCCCGGAGCGCGGATGCTGACTGTCATCACCACTCCTGAAATTTCTCTAGTTGGAGTTCCTGCCAATGGAGTAACGTTGAATTTTGACTCAAGCTGGAATACAGAGCCACAAACCGGAACCGTGTCAGTTTCATTCGATGGCGGCGCTGCTATTGAAATTCTGAAGTATGACAATGACACCCCATCGAACTTGGATGAGTCGGTTTCGATCCGTATCAGCAATTCTGAGGCAGCAACCAGCATGAAAATTAGCTTCAGCTACGAAGCTGGCAACAATTGGTGGTGGGCACTCGACAATATCGAGGTCATTGGCGAAGAGCCTCCCGCAATCATCGTGTTTGAGGAGAACTTCGACAGCATCGAACTGGGTGAAAGCGTTGATGAAGGGAACTTCGCGGAAAACGTCTGGTCAAGCACACCTCCCGAAGGATGGAGTGTCGACAATAGTGAGCTAGCCGGTTTGGAAGACGAGCTGGGAACCACCGAGTGGCGGGGCTGGAATTTCGCTGATCCAATATGGTGGGCTAGCGTGGATGATCAGCGCCGCTCAGAGTTTGAAAAAGCTTCGGGTGTCGCCGCCATCGCTGATCCAGATGAATGGGACGATGCGGGAAATCCTGCGAGTTTGGGAACATTCAACAGCTTTATGAGCACACCAGAGATTCCTCTTGAGGGAATTTCTGGTGCATTGACTCTCACCTTTGATTCCAGTTTCCGGCCTGAAGGATCCCAACGGGCCACCGTGGGCGTAAAGTATGATGAGCAAGAGCAGGTTCTTTTGCTCGATTGGGTCAGCACGTCAGATGACAAAACAAATGAGTCAGTCGTTTTGCCAATGAGTAATCCTGATGGGGCACAAAAAATGGTTATTACGTTTGGATTGTCTGATGCGGGGAACAATTGGTTCTGGGCCATTGATAATATCGTGGTGACAACCGGTGCGGTTCCCATATTGCCTTCTGGTTTGACCGCTTCGGCAAATACGGAAACGAAAATGGTGACGTTGAATTGGACGAAGGGTGCCAATCTTCCCGGGGCGATGATCGAAGTCCTGCGAGGAGGAGAAGTCATTGCGACCGTCCCAGTGGGCGTCGGTACCTATGTCGATTCGCCACCAGGAATCGGTGAGGAAGGAGCCGTGCTTGAATACGCAATTCGCGTCGAGGGAAATGCGAATAGCCTGGTAACGAAGAAAGCGGTGTTCCCCAGCAACGCTGAGCCGATCAAGATTGCGCAGTGGGATTTCAATGAAGGCAGTGGCCTTACTCTGGAGAATTCGCTGGGTGAAGAATGGCAGGGACAGTGGTTCGTTGGACGAGACACGCCTGGTGAAGCTGGCGATGACCCCCTTTGGGAAGATGGCGGCATTTTTGGCGGCACTACCAATTTTGAAGGATTCGGATACTTCGATCTCGGAGATTTCGACGCAACTGCAGGGCTGCGCCCGACTACTGGAGTCACTGTTGCTTCCTGGGTCAATCCAACGGGTCTAACTGACTGGGCTGGCATCTTTAATGTCGCCTTTGATTCTGGTTCCAATGAGGCTGGCTACTATCTTGGAACTCGCGGTGACGCGGATTTCCACTTCGCTGTCACAACGGAAGACAACCCATCGCTCAACTACCTCCGATCTCCAGGTGAATTCGATCAATGGCAGTACGTAGTGGGTACCTTCGACTCGCAAACGATTCGCCTCTACATCAATGGCGTTGAAGTCAACAGTGTCGAACATCCTGGCCTGATCAACTACGAAGCTGGCAGCGGAGATACTCCACTGGGAGCACAAATTGGGGTCTTCCTTGATGATAATGAAGAGATCGGCTTTAGTGGTCTCATTGGCCACGTCGCCCTGTGGGATGGTGCACTGAGCGCGGCGGTGATCACTGGACTCTACGAAAAAGGATTGGCTGGCGACTTCGGCAGCGGCGCTGAACCATTGGCCATTAGTGCCATTACGGTTGATCCTGATCGCCGAGATGTCACCCTCACTTGGAACTCGCGCAACGGTAAAACATACTCGGTAGAATCTGCTCCGGATGTAACTGGCTGGATTGAGGTCGACGATGGAATCTCCGCCACTGGCGATACGACTTCATTCACCGACAGCGCCGTGGATGCTGCCGTCACTCACCGTTACTACCGAGTGATCGAGCAATGATGCGCAACGAGAGACCCGGCGGCGCAAGCGTCCCCATTGGACTGCTCGCGATCGCCGGGATTGCATTCTGGTGGGCAACTTCACAGGGTGGAAATGCCGACAATCATGTAGAAGCTCTCGAAAAGAAACGCTGCGTTCTGGTTATCGGAATTGACGGCCTGCGTTCTGACGGACTAACGACGGCCCACACTCCCAATCTGGATGCAATTGCAGCTACGGGTGCCATCACCTACAACGCCTTTGCCGGCGGCGAGCCAGGCACCCCCACTCAGCAAATCACATCAAGTGGCCCCGGCTGGGCAAGTATCCTTACGGGCGTCTGGACCAACAAACATCGCGTCAGAGACAACAGCTTCGGCGGCAGTCGCCTATTGCTGTATCCACACTTCTTCAAGTTTATAAAAGAGGCGCGGCCGAATGCGGTAATCGCCTCTTTTATTAACTGGGAAGAAATCGGAACCGAAATCGTCGATCCAGTTGGCGAATACTTTGACTACCGCTTTCCTGATGGTGCCCTCCTGCCGAGCACCTATGTGGAACGGGACAAGCTGGTGCTGAGTAAGGTCGAGGACTACCTGGTCGACCAATCGCCAGATGCCATGTTCGTCTATTTTGGCAATGTCGACATCGCCGGTCACAGCTCCGGCTTCACGCCCTCAAACAGTGCTTACCTTTCGGCTATCGAAACGGTCGACGAACAAATCGGCAATGTTCTGCAGGCGATTCGCGACCGCCCTGCTTACGCCGACGAAGAGTGGATGATCGTTATCTCCACGGATCATGGCGGACTCGGCACTGGCCATGGCGGGCAAAGCCCAGGCGAACGCACGATCTTCATGATTGCCAGCGGCGAGGGAATCAAGCCACGGGTGCACGAAGTGGGTCCGGGCCACACAGCAGTGCCGCCGACTGCCATGCGCCACCTGGGCATTCCCATTGATCCTGACTGGGGATGGGAAGCGGAGCCGTTCGGTTATCCGCCATATTGCCCGGCACAACTTACCGCCACGGCGGATTCTCGTTTCGGAACGGTTGCGCTCGCGTGGTCGCCAGCGGAAGGATTCGATCTGAGTTCTCAGGAACTTCTGAGAGATGGAGAAGTGATCGCTACTCTTGCACCCACGGATTCAACGTTCATTGATGCCCCGCCGTTAGCATTAGCAAATGACGATCAGCAGGAGATCGCGTTTCGTTACACGTTGCAAGTGACGGGCACCGACGCCAGCCAATGTGATCCACTTACCGCAAATGCTGCGTTTTACTCCGGACCAGTCGACTATGAGCGCGTCGTTAATGTCACATTCAATGGCGAATTGACCGATGCCAGCGGAACTCTCCCTGCGCCCGCCGCCATCAACTTGATCTATTCTCGCGACAACGATCGCAACTACCTCGAGCTACCCAAACCTGGCCCTCTGTACTTTAACCGTCCGGATGCATTGCAGTTCTCGCAGACCAGGGACTTTACCGTTTCCTTTCTGACAAAAGTGACCACCACGTCTGGTGCGCTTGGAACATTGATTGGCAACCGTTCACTGGGTGGCAGCACATTCAGAGGCTGGGCCATCGGTGTCACCCGCAATGGTGAGTTGCAGTGGCAAGTGGCAGATGTCCGAGACGGAAAGCAGTTCCGTTCCCAGGATCCGCTGCTCGCCGACGGACGCTGGCATCATGTGAGTGTCACTCACGACCGCGATGGAGTCGCAACTATTTACGTCGATGGCATCGTAATCGGTCGCGAAGACATTAGCGAAATCGGCAGCATCAATGCCGGGGATTTTCAGATAGGCGGACGCCTCACGGGAGCGATTGATGATCTCCAGGTCTGGCAACGCAGACTGCTGCCGCACGAAATTCGAACTCTCTCCGCTTCAGCCGATGTCAATCATCCTCCCTTCTACGATGCCGTCACGGATCTCCGCTTTGACGACGATTTTGGCAATGCAACCGCCACAGGCGCTGCAAGCATTGATGACTCAGGCGTGCGCGGAGGATCGGCATCTTTGAGCAACACGGATTTGGCTCAACCGACCTATCTTTCACTGGGGGACGACGCAGCACTCACCTTTGGAATAGATCAGGACTTCACCACATCCGTCTGGGTCAAAAGCACTGGCGAGTTCGGTCTTGGCGGCACCAAGAGTGACCCCGCAATTCTATCGAACAAAAACTGGCGCAATGGAGCCAGCACAGGCTGGGCGATTGCCACCGCCAAAGATGGCAGATGGCAATGGAACATCGGTGATGGTGACAATGCCCATCGTGTCGACTACGACAGCACCGCAGGCGCAATCATCGATGGTCAGTGGCACCACATCGCCGTGACACACGATCGCGATCAAATTGCCGCGCTCTATTTCGACGGCGTCGAGGTAACACAGCGAGACATTTCTGAAGTGGGTGATCTGAACTCTGGACTGCCCACCGCTATCGGCACGGATGGAATGTTAGGCGCAGACTGGCCAGCCTGGTTCAATGGTAATATCGACAATGTGCAAATCTGGCGACGCGCACTCTCGGCACAGGAAATCGCATTCGTCTTCGATCACTTTTCGACTTCCCTCGAACAGCAACCCGCCATCCAACTGGAGATCACGGAGATCACCCGCCATGGCAACTATGCAGCGATCTCTTACAGCAGACCACCCGGTGGTTTCGGCCAGACTGCCATTGACTACACCGTGTCCGGCCTGCGCTACAGCATCGAACAATCGCCATCGCTTACTGAGGAAAGCTGGCTGTCCCTTGCTCCAGCGGATTTCGACCTCCTGCCCACCGCCACACTCGACAACCAATCAGGCGAAACAATCACCTTGCAGGTTCCAGTTTCAGGCGAAACAGCTCGACACTTTCGCCTGAAAACTTCGGCGGAGTAACTACCTACTTCGGCTACGAGTGCCTCAATGTCTTCTCGACTGTTCGGTCTCCGATGCAGGACAAGATCCCTGACTCGCAGCATTGTTCCTGACTATGACGATTTCGGGGTCTGTAGAATTATATGTCATCCTGGCAGAGCCTGCATCTACTCCAAGATGCTTAACATTAGAGATTTACGATTATCGTTGGCCGACTCCTCATAATGAGCCCTTTTGGCGAAGGAGGCGCCTCAGTCGTAGCGCCATCGCGACAATTCTCGTCAAATCACTCGACAAACTCCCAGCTCCAGCTAGTTTTTTGATACCTGATCCAAATGGAGAATCCTCACATCGACAGGCTATCGCTCATAGCTCCCGGAAAACGACTACGACTTAGTAGCCGGGGGTTGGCATTGATTTGATCACGCACGCTCGCGCTGCTCATTGAGCCATCCGTTCCCGGCATCCACCGCAGATCCTGTCCATTCGCCATTTTGCGGGCTTGCGCAGCGTCCCATTTTTCACACTGTCCATTGCAGCTTGCTGCCCCTTTGCTGGCACCCGTCTACACCCTTTTCAATTTCTCTAACTGATTCGCACCATGAACCCCGATAATATCCGGAAATACGCAACCTTCCATCAGATCGATTTGCCGAATCGACAATGGCCTGATCGCACCATCACACAAGCGCCCACCTGGTGCAGCGTCGATCTTCGTGACGGCAATCAGGCCCTTCCCGTCCCCATGAGTGTCGAGGAAAAACTGGAAATGTTCCACTTGCTGGTGCGCACTGGATTCAAACAGATAGAGATCGGATTTCCCTCCGCATCCGATACCGAATTCGCATTCATGCGCAAGCTGATCGATGAGAACCACATCCCCGACGATGTGCAGGTTCAAGTTCTCGTGCAGGCACGCGAGCATTTGATCCGCCGCACATTCGAAAGCTTGAAAGGCACGCGCCGGGCGATCGTCCACCTTTACAATTCCACTTCGCCGCTGCAGAGACGTGTCACCTTTGGCAATGCCAGCAAGGAGGCTATCAAGCAGATTGCGATCGATGGAACGAAGTTAGTAAAAGAACTGGTGCCGACGCTTCCAGAGACGGACATCACCTTTCAGTATTCGCCTGAGAGTTTCTCTGACACCGAAGTCGAGTATGCATTGGATGTCTGCGAGGCGGTCATGGATGTCTGGAAGCCGACGGTCGAAGAACCTATGATCCTGAACCTTCCGGTCACAGTAGAATGGACGACACCTAACATTCACGCTGACCAGATTGAATGGTTTTGCACCAACATGAAGGACCGCGAGAAAGCAGTGATCAGCCTGCATACGCACAATGACCGCGGGACTGGCGTCGCCTGCACTGAACTGGGATTGCTCGCGGGTGCAGACCGTGTGGAAGGCACCTTGTTCGGCAATGGTGAACGCACTGGCAATCTCGACATCGTAACTGTGGCGCTTAACATGAACAGCCACGGAATCAAGACGGGGCTCGATTTTTCAGATCTCACATCAATCCGTGAAATCTACGAGCGCACCACCCGTATGACGGTTCCCGAGCGCCAGCCATACGCGGGCGAATTGGTATTCACCGCCTTCTCTGGCAGCCATCAGGATGCGATCAAGAAAGGCTTAGACTTGCGCAACGAAGACGAAACTCTGCAACGTTGGGGAGTCCCTTACCTCACGATCGATCCGCGCGATATCGGCCGCACCTATGAAGCGATCATCCGCATTAACAGTCAGAGCGGTAAAGGTGGCGTCGCCTACATCCTGGATCGCGAACACGGACTTGAGTTGCCGAAAACAATGCATCCCGAAGTCGGCATCGCCATCAATGGTCTCGCCGACGAACTCGGCCAGGAACTTTCCGCCGACGAAATTCGTGACGCCTACTACAAGTTCTTCGTCAACCGCCAGTCTCCACTTTCTCTGGACGACTACGAATTAGTCCACCAGAAGGAACAAAAGGGACGCGTAACCTGCACGGCAACGGTCAAGAATGAGGGCGCGCCCTTCGAGATCGCAGGCGAGGGCAACGGCCCGATCAACGCCTTCGTCACTGCCATGAAAAACCAAGGATGGAAGAATTTTCGCCTGATCGATTACCGTTCTCACGCCATCGGCGTCGGCTCCGCCACTGACTCCGCTGCCTACGTCCAGATCCAGAGCGAAACCGACGACAAGCTTTACTGGGGATGCGGCATCGATCCATCGATCGAGATGGCTGGGCTTCGAGCACTGGTATCAGCCTACAATCGACTGGTGAATCAGTGACGACGCACATCAACACACGCAGTTGACTTTGCCTGAGAGGTTCGGACTAAACTGAATTTCTTGTCACACGAGCGATCACTCGTGTGGCAGGAAAGCGCGATCACGAAGGGCGCGCTCCACATTGATCTAAAACAGCTGCCGGATCGGCTGATACTGGGTGACGATTTGAGAAATATTGCGTTGCAGATCGGGCATCAGCCGGACTTCGCCAACGTCGAACAATGTGTGCATGATGGTTCCTATCAGATTCTGCATCGTCACCGGATCAGATTCGGGCTCACCCGCATCACGCGTCGAGCTGCCGATGACCTGTCCCATTGGCAGGCCACCTCCGGACAACATCAGTGGTGCCAGTTTCCCCCAATGGTCACGACCTCCTTTGGCATTGATCCTTGGGCTGCGTCCCATTTCGCCACAGCAGACGAGCAATATCTTGTCCTGAAGTCCTCGCTCATGCACATCCTGGATAAATGCTGCAACCGCATGATCAAAAGGTGCGCCCACATAGCCCATTCCCTCAGTCATTGTCGCATTGTTCAAGTCCGCGTGCATGTCCCAGACAAAATTCGTAGTCACCGTTACAAACCGGCTCCCCCGCTCACACAGCCTCCGTGCCATCAGCATCAACTTGCCCAATGACTGACCATGATCGCGGTAGTTGTGATGATTTGCCCAGACTTTGCGAATTGAATCAGGAGAGACGAGCGGCGCGGTATCGTATCTCGCAATTGTCCGAGGATCTTCCTTCGATAAGTCGAATGCGTCGGCAATGCCTCCAACTAAAGTATCGAATGCTTGTTGCTGAAACTGCGAGAATCCGCGTCCACTGGTGGCATCCATTGCCCGCTTCATATCATCGAGCTGGCGGAGCAGGGATCGACGATCATCGAGACGACGGCGATCCAATCGCAGTTCCATATCCTGCTGCAGCGAACCGCCAGCACCCGGCTCAAAGGGAGCAAAAGATGCACCCAATCCACCCGTGGAATTGAAATTGCCGAAATTTGTCGGCACCGCCTGCGCTGCCGGGTCAATCGCCTGAGGATACAAGGCAACATTGGTCGGCATTCCGGTATCCCGCTGCGTCGCTCCAGCGATCTTCGAGTAGATTGATCCAATATTCGCTTTCAGTGAATCCTTGCCAACAATCGGTTTTATATCGTGAATACCATCGCCTGTAACAAACGAGCGGATCACTGCCATGCGATGCGCTTCACGAGCAAGCTTTGTAAATGTGCCACCAAAGGTAATCCCCGGCAGAGTTGTTTTCACTTCTCCAGTGGCACTTCGCACTTCCATCGGTGCATCCATTTTGGGATCAAATGTTTCCGTCTGCGCCGGGCCACCGTGCATGAAAACGAACACCACCGATTTATCTTTGAAAGGGCTTCCAGCAGCCTGTGCGCTCAGCAAACCAGGTAACGCCCATCCACCCAGCCCCATCGAGCCAACCTTGAGAAAACTCCGGCGACTATGACCGCCAGCTTCATCAGAAAAGGTGAACATTTGAGAAACCTACAATCATGCACCGCTCCTGTCCATCTTATCCGACCTTGTCCTCCTCTCCCTCCAGCGCCGTATGAATCGCCCTGGTACATCGACGGTAGAAGAAGAATAATCCTCCCTGGTGCAAAAGCGATCCCAACATGACTCCACCATAAATCACCGCGTAGACCAGTCGTAGCTTTGACTCAATTACCGAGTTCGCCAGACCAGATGAATAGAGGAGTGTCTTCACTTCCTGAGGCAGATTTGCGTAAATCTCCTGATAGTCAAAATGACTCATCTGAAAAATGCTGTAGCCCCACAGAATTGACAGCAACCACAGTTGCGCAGCCTCGATGCGAAATGAACCTCGTTTGTCGCCGCCCTGAAGAAGCCGACTTCCACTGACTTCGATCACACCTGCGGAAGCAACCAGTGCTCCCATTGCAACTCCGAACCAGTCAGTTATGGCAAGTGTCACCAGCACGGCAGCCCCGGCGATCAATGCGATACTCCATCCATTTGCGCGCGTGATCTTGATTACCTTCTGCAGCGTGTCTCTGGGAAGTGGAGGCGGTTTTTTCAATGGCTGTTGACTCAGGGTAAAACATCGACTGAAACACGAGAGAACGCCACCTGAAGTTCAAGTTTCCCCTTTCTCTATTCCGAAAAACGCGCAAATACGCATTTTCCGTAAAATCTGGTCACAAAAGCATGCCGGCAACGGATAGAATAGGTAATGGAAGTGATTCACCAGACTGACCGAGAACTGTTACGCGCCTGGCTCAATGGGCAGGAAGCAGCATTTGGTAAACTTGTCGAACGCCACGCTGGATTGGTGTTCAGCGTAGCGGTGCGACAAACGGGTGACCGCACTGCTGCGGAGGAAGTGGCACAAGATGTCTTCGCCGTGCTGGCGCGAAAGGCACGCGCACTTTTGCATCATCCCAGCGTCCCCGCATGGCTGCACACGACATCACGCAACATCGCGCGGCGAGAGCGGGCAAAACTCAGCAGCCATCATCGCAAGCTTGAGCGTCTCGGCGAAGAGTTACGCACCAAAGGACGTTCTGAGAATTCTCTGCCCGATGATGCGCGTATCGACGGAGCAATATCAAAGCTGCCAGTCAACGAACGTGAGGTAATCTTGCTGAGGTTCTTCGAGGATCGTGACTATTCAGAAATTGCCGTGCGGCTTTCGATCAATGAAGCGGCGGCCCGCAAGCGTTGCTCACGTGGCCTGCAGCGATTGGAAAAAGCTCTACAACAAAGACTGGGAGAAGGCGCGCACCTGGCCTCGATGGCAATCCCCGTCCCTGCCACTCTGGTCGCTGCTGTGGTTAGCTCAACCGGCAAGGCAAGCGCATCCGCAACGGCGACTGGCGCAGCGGGAGCGTTGGCTACCACCTTCGGAATGATTACTATGAACACACTCGCAAAAACAACGATCGGAACCATCGCTGGAGCAGGGTTAGCCTGGTTTGGCGT
>JBNMNB010000075.1:0-30162 GCA_051270635.1 Verrucomicrobiales bacterium
GTCACTTCGCTGAGATTTTTTGTAGTCACCGTCGGCTCCGTCGTTTTTCATCCGCGCGGTTGCCTTCAGGAGCGATTTCATCGCTGATGCTCATCGCAACGCGTGTTTTTCTCATCAGAGGTACAGAAATCACCCTTGGGTGAAATTGTTTATTGCTATGTTAGTCAGATCTTCAAGCGACTTCGCGCTTGCCCTTTCTCCTACAGCCTCCGGTCTAAAGTCTCCAGCCTGATCGACGGTGGCGGTTTGTTCTTTCCGGGTGATTTTCTGGAGGGAGAAGGGTGCGCGCAGGAGGTATTCGGCGAGCTGGCGGCGGCCTTCGATGTCGTCGGCGGCGACGGGTTTTTCTCCAGCGTCGAGATTGAAGCCGCTGTGCTTCCAATTGAGAAGGTCACGGGCTTTCTTTTCGGTGAGGAGTTTGCTGGCGACAAGGGTTTGGATGAAGTGGTGGCGGAAGAGTTCGGTGAGGGCGTCGAGGGACTTTGTGGAGGCAGCGGGGAGAAGATGGAAGAGTCCGGTTTGGTCGAAGAGTCCGCTGGCGCTGAGAATGTGAAGATACGGGTGAAATACGAGGTAATCGCCGAAGGTCTGGACGCCTGCGATGGCGGCGAGTTTGCCCTTGCTGGAGGTGGGCACGTCGAACTGGATACGCATCAGTCGCGCAGGGACTCGGTGGCGGTTCGGAACAGGTGATCGAGGAGGTGGCGTCGCTTACGGAAGATACCGCGCAGCATGCGGGGAATAGTGAAAACGAAAGAGCTTTTAAGGGACGTGGATTAAATTGTACTGCGGAACATCTACCAAGATCTGCGTGAGCAAATCAAGCAATCGCCCGTGGTCAATACCGATGATACCGGCTGGCGCACGGGAGGCAAAGGGAGTTTCCTGATGGGCTTCTTAATGGAATTGCCCCTCCCTTTCATTTACATCCGTTTCGCTTAATCGGTGAGAACTCGCTTGCTGCGTTCAAGATAACGCCTGAGAACGACATTTTCAGGGAAAGCATCGGCGGCATCTTTCCAGAGAGACTGTGTCGCGGCGAGGTATAATTTTGCGGCGCGGAGAAATTCTGCCGGGCACTCCTGCTGATGGTGCGCGACCTGCTCAAATACCTTCAGACTGCCAGGAGCACAGCCGTGAGCCGATCGGAGTTCTGCGGCGGCGATGTTCCATTTCTTTGCCGCGATAGCTTTTGCCATCTGAAAGCGGTGAAAAAAGACCGCGTCCTGGGCGATTTCACCGGTGCGACTGGCGGAACGTTCGATCACCCTGGGGGCGAATGCCAGATCATCCGAACTGGAGAGATTCAATGATCTCGCGGTGAGTCGCAAGGTGTGCATGAGTAGCTGCGGGTCCCTGTTCGCTCTGCCCTGGTAGAGACTGATGAATTGTTTCCGGTTCTGTAGCGCGCCTGAGTGATCACCATATTGCTGCATCGTATCTGCCAGCGCAGCCCTTGCAGCATCGTCAGCCAGGGGAATGGCCTCGGCAATCGTGCGCCACCTTGTTGCCATGCCAGGATTTTCTGCGTGCTGATAACTGAAGGCTGCCAGATAGGCCATTGCCGCGCCTTCCTCCAGGGTGATGGCCACTTCGGTGCGTTGAGAGAAAATCGCCGCGGCCTGTTTCCAATTGCCCTCAGCCATGGCCAGTTGCCCTCTTGCCACGGCAGGGAGATCAGTTGCTTGAGTTGCATCGATGATGTTTCGCAACGAGCTCCATCCACTGTTGCGAGCGCTGTTTGCAAGAAGCATTCGTTTCTCTACGGGAGGAATGAATCGGCCGAACCAGCGCCGTCGAAGAGAAAAGGAATCGGACAATGGGCCATAGGAAAATTCTGCAGAGATTCCTGCCTCATGGGCGGCAACGGCTGAGCGAATCGCCAGATCGCGCAGTTCCGGGTAGCGGGCGGACCAGGTGCAGAATACAGGAAGTGCCGCTGGTGATGATGTTCTAAGCTTTGTCGATAATTGGGTCGCTGCCTCCACGACGAGATCCTTTATCCCGTAGGCATGGCAGAAGCTGATCGCCTGGCGAAATCCCTCGGTCATCGCGATGCCAGTCGGCTGATACCCCGAATCGGCAGGAAGGTTGAGTGCGTTTCTAGAGAAATGTTGCACCTTCGCTTTTCCTGTTTCTCGCAACAGATAGGTGCGCAGCACTTGTTGCGCGGGAACGGTGTCGTCTGCCTTGACTGCGATTCGAAGGAGATCAATTGCGTCCGCAATGCGTTGTTGGTCGACAAGGAAGGCGAACAAGTTTGCTTTACGATTGAGGGATTGCGACTGCCGCAATCTCTCAAGCGCCTGACCGCTTTGAATCGACAAATTCCACTCTAAAAGAAACTGGGTGGCCGTTTCTGATAGTTCTATTTCTTCGCGGCGAGCGGCGACGTCCTGAAAACCCAACGCCTTCAGGTCTTGCCGGTAATCGGGCAGTCTGGCGGCTAGGATGGTGAGGAATTCTTCAATCACAGCGCGCCGGTTCTGTGCTAATTCGCGGGGGATGACCGACTGCATGAGCGCTCGAAGATGTTGATTCAGTGTCTCACGTCTACTGGCATCTTTTACCTTTATCAGACATCTGGCAGCGTCTTGCAGGTAACCGGCATACATCAATTGTGACAACGCCTCGTGTCTTGCTGTCACTGATCCATTGCGAAATTGCTCGATCTGCTTACGTGCGGCATCGGCAACTCCTGGAACAATGCCCCATTGATAAGCGCTGAGCACCTGGGCTGCTCGACTCTTTGCCTCAGCAGTGGCGCCGTGCTGGACGATTTCTTCCACCAGCGGCCTGTCCCCTGATTCCCACAGGATACGAGTGGCTCGCTCGCGATTGGCGTAGCTGTCGTCGCTGAGATTAACGACCGCCTGGCGCAGTTCCTGATCCACCTGCCCCAGGGCAGGATTCTGGCATGACGTCCATACGCAACCAAGAGCGATTGCGATGACTAACTGGTGCGCACGTTGCATTTCGCGCGCCGGTTGCTACTTCGTGTTATTCGCTGGGTAGCGGATGCTTTCGACCATGTCCTGCACGTCCTGCGGTGGCGGCGGGGTGAATTTTGACACGACCAGAGCGACTGAAAAGTTGATCAACATTCCGAGCGTTCCGATTCCTTCGGGCGAGATACTGAACAACCAGTTGTCCTTGGTGTTGGCCGCTGGGTTGATGAATTTAAAGTAGATGATGTAACTAGCGGTGAAGGTGATGCCGGTGATCATTCCAGCCAGTGCGCCTTCTCGATTCATGCGCTTCCAGAAAATGCCGAGAATGATCGCAGGGAAGAACGATGATGCCGCGAGTCCGAAGGCAAAGGCAACAACCTGTGCCACGAAGCCTGGTGGATAGATGCCGAATAGACCGGCAATGACCACGGCGACTCCGGCGGCGATGCGCGCACAGCGTAATTCGTTTTTCTCTGAAATGTCAGGTTTAAGTGTGCGTTTCACCAGATCGTGGGCCACTGAGGTGGAGATCACGAGAAGCAATCCGGCGGCGGTCGATAACGCCGCTGCGAGTCCTCCGGCAGCGACTAGCCCGATCACCCAGTTGGGGAGGTTGGCAATTTGCGGATTGGCCAGAACCATGATGTCTGGATCCACATAGAGTTCGTTGGTATTTGCGGATGGTGTGTTTTTGAGAAGTCGCTGTCCAGCAGTGCCACGTTTTCCGGTGTCAGATTTGCCTTCGAAGACGGGTTTTACTTTGGACTGGCCTTTCATCAGATCAAAGGGAGCTCCCTTGTGCAGCTGCACCTTGCCGTCATTGTTCTTATCTACCCAGGCGATCAATCCTGTGTTCTCCCAGCTCTTGAACCACTCAGGAATCTCGCTGTAAGATTTTTCACTCACAGTGTTGATAAGATTTGTCCGAGCAAAGGCTGCGACTGCCGGAGCGCAGGTGTAGAGAATGGCAATAAACAACAGTGCCCAGAATGCGGACATGCGGGCATCGCGGACGCGCTTCACGGTATAGAAACGAACGATCACGTGTGGCAGGCCGGCCGTTCCCACCATCAGGGCCATGCAGATAAAGAACACGTCGAGTGTGTCTTTCGATCCATTGGTATAGGCATTGAAACCGAGATCTGTGCTGAGAGTATCAAGCTTATCGAGCAGGTAGACGGGCTCTGCAGCATCTTTCAATGTGCCGCCAAGTCCCAGCTGCGGGATCGGGTTATTTGTCAGCATGATGGAGATGAAAATCGCTGGCACTAGGTATGCGAAGATCAGCACGCAATACTGTGCCACTTGCGTGTAAGTAATTCCTTTCATCCCGCCCATCACGGCGTAGAAAAAGACGATCACCATGCCGATGGCGACACCGAGGTTGATGTCCACGTCTAGGAAATTGGCGAACACGATTCCCACTCCACGCATTTGGCCTGCGACATAGGTGAAGGAAACGAAGATGGCGCAGAACACTGCGACGAGTCTGGCGGAACGCGAGTAGTAGCGATCACCGACAAAATCTGGCACGGTGAATTTCCCGAATTTGCGCAAGTAAGGTGCGAGCAACAATGCCAACAAAACGTAGCCGCCGGTCCAGCCCATCAGATAGACTGAGCCGTCGCGTCCCATGATGGAAATTAGCCCAGCCATGCCCAGGAAGGACGCAGCAGACATCCAGTCGGCAGCAGTGGCCATTCCATTGGCCAGCGGCGAGACCCCTTTGCCTGCGATGTAGAATTCACTGGTTGAGCCAGCACGCGACCAAAAGGCGATGCCAATATAAAGCGCGAACGAAAGTCCGACGATGAGATAGGTCCAAGTTTGAACGTCCATGAGTAGTGAGCGGGGAAAAGTAAAGTGAGGGGATCAGGCGTCGTGTTCTTCGACATCAAACTCTTTGTCGAGTTTGTTCATGTAGCGCACGTAGATGCCGATCAGGGCGAGGAAAATGACGATGCTGCCCTGTTGTGCGAACCAGAAGCCGACTTTAAATCCCGTGCCGGGAATGCGGAATTGATCCAGTTCGTCGACGAAGAGGATGCCGCAACCATGGGAAACCACGAACCACACCACAAGAAGGCAGAGAACACAGCGAATGTTCTTCTTCCAGTAGAGTTTCATCTTGCTGGCATCGGGCTTGGAATCGTTTTCGCTCATCGCGGGAATCTAGTCGAGGGGGTTCACGGCGGGCAGAAAAAACCCGGAATGTGAATGCATAGCCGATCACTTTGCCCGTGTGAAGAACAAATGCTAATACCTTAATTCAGAATTAAAAAACTGGCTGGAAGTGGTCGTGATTCTGGCAGATCATCGAATTGGGGGAGAGAAACGCTGCTGTATCAACTTTGAAACCGAATGATTCTAAAAACAATGCTTCAACGGCTCTACCAGAGCCTGCTACGTGGCCCTTCGTTAAATGCGCGGCCGCATAACAGCCGTCAGCGGCTGGATGCAGTGGGACTTTCGGCGCTGGGATCGGTGGATCCCGCAGCAGTTTTAGCGGATTTGTTGAGCGAGCAGGGAAAGGCTGAGATCGCTGGCACCGTGCCTCGGTTCAAAGCCCCGGAATCCCCGGAGATTGAGTGGTCTGACGAGCAGAGGGCGGAACTTCAACGTTGGGATGAGCAGCAGAAAATTCTGAGGAAGCTTGCTGACATCGCCGGGGATGCCCAGGATTACTACAATGATCATGGCGAGCAGGCGTTGTTCCTGGGGTTTCCCATTCTGAGCTTACCGCCGGGGAAGGGATCGGATGCCGGGATGCGATCCAGTCGAGTGGTCGCGCCCTTGTTCCTGATGCCGCTGGAGGTCGTAGTAAGACGCGCGGCGCGGCGGGGAGTGACTCTTCGAGTGACAGGTGAGGGCAGCGATCGGTTGATAGCGAATCCGGCGCTGATGACATTGTTAGAACAGCAGACCGGGCAGGATGCGGATAATTTGTTTGCGGATGAAAGTGGTGATGATCCGCTGCGCGAGATCAACGAGGTGATCGCTTTCGTTGCGCGCGCGACCGGTGCGGCACCTTTTGAATGGACGGATGCCACGCCGATTGTCGAGGTGCCGAAGGCGTCGGAATTACCAGATGGCCCGGCGATTCTGGCCTCTGCAGTGCTGGGGTTATTTCCGATGAGTAACCCAGGATTATTGCGCGATACCAAGTGGATGATTGCTTCAGAGCCGGATCTGTCGGGTCCGGTGAGTTCTTTTTTGCGTCTGGAATCACTGGATGAGGATGAAGAGATCGAAATGCCGCAAGCGGAAGATCTCAGTGTGAATGAGCAATCGTCCAGGGCGCGTCAGTTTGAGAATGAATTCTTCGTGACGCATGCGGATCCGTGTCAATCGGCAGCAGTGGAAATCGCGCAGACAGCTCCGGTTTTGGTCATGCATGGCCCGCCCGGGACTGGAAAAAGTCAGACAATTGTCAACATCATTGGCAATCATCTTGCGCGCGGAGAGCGGCTGCTTTTTGTCTGCGATAAGCGCACGGCACTGGACGTTGTTAAGTATCGACTGGAAGCCATCGGGCTGGGGGACATGTGCGGCGTGATTCATGATCCTCAACGCGACCGCCGTGATTTCTATATGGGACTGCGCTCGGTGCTGGAGGAATTGCCTGACAGCAATCCTGACAAAGCAACCAAACGCAAGCGCAAGCTGGAGCGTGTGAATAAACGGCTGAGCGCCCTGCACGGGGAGTTGCGTGAAGCCTTTACTTTACTGCATGCTGATGATGAGTTAGGCGATTCGTATCACGAACTGGTGGGACGCTGGCTGGAGGCACGAGGCTCGGCGGCGCAGTTGCTCGAAGTGGCGGATGGCCTTGACCGTAACTGGCAAATTGAGATTGCGGATGTTGAGGCGCATCGAGCAGATGTAGTGGAGATTCTGAACCGGGCGCGGGATGCGCGTTATGCCATAAACCCGTGGCCGAAACGTGTCAGGCTATCGCTCGATCAATGGCTGGGAATGAGCCCTGAGCAGTTGGGAGAAAAGTTGACCGCGATCGAAGCTGCTTGCTCGGCAGTGGATGCGCAAACCTATGAGGAACACTGGCCACTGCCGGAGGACGGCGCATTGGACGGCTTCGTTGCTTCGATGAGGGAAGTCGCTGATATACTGCGGCAAGTGGACGAAGGGAGTGTGCCCATGCTCGACGATCTTGTCGGCAAGCCAGACACAGCGGCTAAAAAGTTCACGGATGATTGGCAGGATTTGTTGGAAGATCGGGAGCGGCTACAGCAAGGGTCATTCGATCGTGAATTGGCAATGCAGATACGTGGCCAGTGGCCGGAGATGGGTGCCTTAAATGCAAATCTACACGCACTGGAAGAGTGGAAATCCGTTGCGGAAAAATGGACGCGTCTATTCGGATTCGGCAAGAAAAAATGTGTGCGTGCGGTGTTGATTCCGCTGGGAATTCACAGTCTTAAAGTGAGTGATGTTGATCGTGCGATAGCCTTCTATCATGGGGTGAAATCGCGACTGCTGGTTGCGGATATTTTGGCATCGCTGACTGGCGCGCCTTGCGTAGATGACGAGCAATTATCCATGGCGGCACAGCAGATTGATCGTGCGTTACGATTGCGAAGTCTGCTGGCTGAGGAATTGGAAATGATCGCGGCGACCGTGCGTGATGCGTTCAATGGCAAACGCTCAAGTGCCGCCGATGCCCTGGAACGATCTGCGCAACGTGGCGATGCGATCATTGCCTGGGAAAAAATGGCGACGCAATCCGAGCTGCTGAAATCACAGGCAATCGCAGAGCTTTCGCAACCCCTGCGTAAGGGATCCGTGGCAGCGGAGGTGTTGCGACCATTCCAAGAGTACTCGCCACTCCTGGAACCGGTGCTGCGCCTGGAGCACAATGTTGTGCAATTGCCTCAATCGATGCGGCCGGCTATCGAGTGGCTGGCTGGGATGTCTGAGCGCTGTGACGATGATGCGGCGCATGCGGCGCTGCTGGCGGCTGCCATTCATAGCCACCTCGAGAGTGTGCTTCAGAGCAATCCCGCGCTGGCGCATATTGACTCTGCTCGCATTGAGGCGGCCTTTGATGAGCTTAATAAACGTCTGGTAGAGAAGCAGGAGCTGACACGGAATGTAATTGTCGACCACTGGACTGAACTGCAGCGAAAGCGATTGCTGGCAGGGACTGGCAGTCGCTTGAATAGCACTGGAGCCAGTCTCAGACAGCGCCTGCTGGTGCGCGGGAAGCGGGCACTGACATTGCGCCAGATGGTTGCTTCCGGAGCAGAAGTGGAAGGGGGTGATCCATTGTTCGATTTGTGTCCCGTGTGGATGGCCAGCGCCGACACTGTGGCACAAATTTTTCCTCGCGAGGCGGTCTTTGATTGCGTTGTATTCGATGAGGCCAGCCAGTGTCGATTGGAAGAAGCTTTGCCCGTGCTGTTGCGTGCGAAGCGGGTGGTGATCGCCGGGGATCCACGACAGCTGCCGCCGACGCGATTTTTTGAATCTGCCATGATCGATAGTGAAGACAGGGATGCGGATTCGCCTGAGGAATTGCACCAGCAGCAGATGAGTGAAACGGAAGACCTGCTGGCTGCTGCCCTCAGCCTCGACGTGCACGAGGCATTTCTGGACGTGCACTATCGCTCGCAAAATGAAGCGCTTATTGGGTTTTCCAATAAACATTTCTACCAGAGCCGCCTGCAGCCGATTCCGGGTCATCCTCAGAACAAGGCATTGGCCACGCCGATTCAGCTGGTGCGCGTGGAAGGCGTCTACGGCGACCAGACGAACCACGATGAGGCAGTGGCGATCGTGGAGTTAGTGGCCGAGTTGCTGGCGGATTTTCAGCCGCCGAGTATTGGTATTGCCAGTTTCAATTTGAAGCAACGCACGCTGATTCTGGAAATGTTAGAGCAGCGGGCTGAGGAAGACGTGACATTTGCGGAAAAGTTAGAATTGGCACGCCAGCGTCGTGGACGTGATTCCTTTGAGGGACTCTTCGTCAAGAATCTTGAGAACGTGCAGGGCGACGAGCGCGATCACATCATCATCTCAACGACCTTCGGTCGCGATGCCGAGGGAAAATTTCGGCGAAACTTTGGTGCGTTGTCTCGGATGGGAGGCGAACGCCGGCTCAACGTGCTGGTGACCCGCGCGCGCAAGGCGATCCATTTGTTCACGTCGATCCCACGTAGTGAATACTCAGGCGGCGCACTGCCGGGGCCGGGTGAGAGGGTGAGTGGTCGGCATTTACTCTATGCCTATCTTCGCTATGCGGAGAATCTGGCAACGGCGTTCGATTCCTATCAGGATCACCTTGAGTCACTGCGCGGCGGCCAGGCTGCCAGCTGTGAAGTGCAGCCGTCCGAATCGCCATCCTTGGTCGCGACCGCGCTCGGGCAGGCGCTCGCTCAGCGTCATGAGGCGTCGAATACCGTGCACTGGGGGAACAGTGGATTTTGCATCGACATTGCCATGGTGCATCCGCAATTGCCCGAAGATGTGACTATTGGCGTGCTGACGGATTTCAATCGCTTTCGCAAGACCCCTGACCCTGTCGACTGGGAACGCTTTCGCTCGCTGATTTTTCGCAGTCAGGGCTGGAAATTACACCGGCTGTGGAGTCCACGGCTGCTGCGCGATCCTGATGGGGAACTGCAAGAGGTGTTAAAATCTCACAATGAAGCAGTCCGGAACGAGGCGGCAAAAGGCACGGATACTGCTAAAAATTGAAACGCTTTTCGGGCAGTTGGCCTGTAAAGAATCCCTTAAAACCGATAGTCATCGTCGAACAGCGCATTCGTCAATGCCAGCCGCTCCAGATATTCTGACGGCAGCGACCTCCTGAGAAAAATGACAGGTCGATCCAGCTGGGTGCGCTTGTCGAGAATCGATTTGATTGAAATGGTAGCGCCTAGTCCGTCGTCACTGGGGATGGTGTATTTCCGCACCCGGGATCCTCGGCCACGCGGGAACTCAACTTCGTGCTCGAATCCTCCGTCAGGTGCCGCTCCGGGAGCAGTCCTCCGTAGAGTTTTCGTAAGCCCCGCTCGTGCTCTTCTCCGTAGTTCTCCGATTTCGAGCCGTTGAGCCTCACTAAGCGATTTCGCTTCAGCTGCGCGACAGCATTTTCGTAAGTCGTCTGCGAGTCTGAGGAGGACTGTAGCTGGCTGGGCGACACAATGCATACCAAGGCAGACTCGCAGAGCTTGACGAATCGAGTGCCGCCGCCTCAAACTCGGCAGCGATGATCAGGATTAGTCCAGCCACCAGCTTTTTTCGCTGCCGCTTTCCGTTGCGGGCAGCACTGCTTCGTTTTTTCGCGATCTGCCTGGCGGTCGTGTTGGTTGCCTGTGGGCAAAAGGATTCCGCTCAGCTGCCTGAAGCGGGTTCCTCAGATGTTGCCAGCGCATCGCCAGCTCCAGCTCCAGCTCCGCCGGAGCCAATTGTCTCCAGTGGCGAGAAAAAGGGGGCGGCCAGCCACTGGAGTGATGCTGTGAAAGGGCAGCTGACGAAAATTGCTGAGGCACTCATGGACGATGCGGTAGCGGCGGAATCCGGAGCATTGGCAGATCAAGTCTCAATGGTGGACCCTGGTCACTTGCAACAGAAAGAGGTGTTTCAAGATGCGTCGCTCAAGGTGGTCGAGATCACGGCTCCCAGCGAAGATAACGAAGCGCCAGTCAGCCTTACTGCTGGTGAATTCGTGCGCAAGATTCGTGCACTTTTCGTTCTCACGACCGCTGCGGAATCGGACAAAGCCTACTTCAAGCTCTATGGGATCACGGAAGATCGCGGACGATTGAAGACCCGGCAGCGACTGATGGTGCAGGGCGCACGCGCAGGGAATCGTGTGGATTCTTATGCAGTGGTCGATGCAACATGGAAACTGCCAACGCCCGCAGATAGTAACGGAGAGCAGCCCCGGCTGGTGTCCATTTCCATGCTGAGAATTGTGCAGAGTGAGCTGACGAAACCTGAGGCAATGTTCGAGGACATCGCAGGCACCGTGCTGGGACAAAATGCGGCGTGGAACCAGCAGCTGAGGCTCGGTATGAATACCTGGGTGCGTCACATCGAGCGAACGCTGAATCCCGATTTTCTTGGTTATCACGGTGTCGCCATTGCTGATGTCAATGGTGACGGGCTCGAGGATCTTTACCTTTGCCAGCCCGGCGGATTGCCGAACCTGCTGTTCCAGCAGCAGCCGGATGGAACATTGACCGATGTGTCAGAAGCCGCAGGCGTTGATTGGCTCGACAACTCGACAGCGGCATTGCTGGTTGATTTGGACAATGATGGCGATGCCGATCTGGCGGTTGCGACGCGAGCGGCATTTCTGATCATGGAAAATAACGGGGCAGGGGAGTTTTCTCTGCGTCAGCGGTTGTCGAACATTGCCACGGGCTACTCACCAACCGCGTCTGACTATGATCTCGATGGCGATCTCGACTTGCTGGTGTTGCGCTACGCGGGAGCGACAGCAGAGATAGGCGACTTTCCTACTCCGCATCCGTTTCACAGTGCGCGCAACGGTGGTGCCAATGTGCTGCTCCAGAACCAGGGCGACTTTACATTTGCTGACGTGACCGATGCCAGTGGTCTGGGAGTCGAAAACTACCGCTTCTCTTTCGCCGCGTCCTGGGAGGACTTCGACAATGATGGCGACAGTGATCTTTACATTGCCAATGACTTCGGCCCGAACCAACTGTTCCGCAATGACGGCACTCACTTCGTCGATGAATCCTCTGGCAGTGGATCGGAGGACTGGGGCTTCGGGATGTCGGTCACGTGGGCGGATTATAACCGGGATGGCTATATGGATCTGTATGTCTCGAGCATGTTTTCGGGAGCGGGTAACCAGGTCGTGCCGCAGGCGGACTTCAATCCGTCGATGTCAGAAGAAACACGGCGCAAGTATCTAAAAATGGCGCGCGGCAATACCTTGCTGCGAAATACGGGCAGCGGAGGATTCGCTGATGCGACGGTTCCTGCGGACGAGGGCTTTGCTGGTTGGGCCTGGGGGGCAGCATTCGCGGATTTTAACAACGACGGCTGGGAAGATCTCTATGTCGCCAACGGCTACGTGTCCCAGCCGGACAAAGATGACTTGTGAATGTTCTTCTGGAGGCAGGTCGTGTCTCAAACTCCAGAAGAAGGGTTGAAGCCCACAGCGACTCCCGGCTACTCGCGGAATTTTCGTGACCTGAATGAGAAAGTCTCGCAGGGCAAATCATTCAGTGGATACGAGCGCAATCCATTTTTTCTGAACCGCGAAGGTCGTGGGTTCTCTGAGTTGGCTGGATTGTTAGGGGTGAACTATGACGACGATTCCCGTGCCGTTGCGACAGTCGACTGGGATCGTGATGGCGATCTCGACATGTGGGTGACGAATCGCACTGCTCCTCAAGTGCGCCTGCTGAAAAACAACTTTCCTAAAGATCGATCTTTTGTGGCTGTTCGGTTAATCGGTAATGGAAAGAACACGAACAAAGATGCTATAGGTGCTCGATTGACGCTATCTTCGGAATCCGAATCGAAGCAAATGAGGACCGTCCGTGCTGGCGACGGTTTCCTGGCACAGTCGAGCGCATGGTCGCACTTTGGAGTAGGAAAGAATGCTGGGCAGACGCTTTCGCTGAAAGTGGATTGGCCGGGGGGCGATGCGGAAAATTACTCTGGGTTAATCCCGGGTGGACGTTATGTTGTCACTCAGGGGCAAGGGAAGTGGCAAGTTCCTGTTTTGCCTCTCGAACTGGTGTCGAAGGTGGATGCGGAGGTAACCGAGCATGTGGGTGCTGGTTTTTGGGTGGCTAACCAGGTGCCGTTTCCAAACTTAGAATACAAAGATGAGAAGGCCGCAATGCGTTCGACCGCTGATTTTGAGGGTGCTCCTGTGCTGGTAAATCTCTGGGCTACGTGGTGCCTTCCCTGTCTCGAGGAGCTCGCTATGTTCGGCAAATATGCTGATCAGTTGCGCGCTCAAGGGGTGGCAGTACTTGCTCTCAATGTGGATGGTCTCGCAGTCGATGGAAGTGCAGGCAGTGCCAGTGCAACTGCGACTGCGAAGGATGTTCTCGCCAAGGCTGGCTATAGCCTTCCCCATGGATTTGCGCAGCAGGATAATCTGGCAATGATCGAGCTCTTGATCGAACACCTGACCTCGCGCAAAGAGGCATTGTCGATCCCCATGAGCTTCCTGGTCGATGCAAAGGGGAACGTGGCTGCCGTTTATCGAGAGACATTGAACTGGGAGCAATTGTCCGCCGATCTTGCATTGTTGAACGCTTCGCCAGACGAGCAACTCAAACGTGCCTCGCCACGGCCGGGACGCTGGTTTGCAGATCCACGTCAGCTCGACCGCGAATCATTTCTCAGCGGCTACGCCACGCTTTTTGCTGCCAACGGATTTCCACAGGAAGCGCAACGGCTCTACGCGATTGCCAAGCCAGGTGGCAGTGACCTGACAGCGCAGGAATACTACAACCAGGCAAAGTCTGCCGCGCAACAAGGCGAGCAGAAGAAGGCGATGGAATTCTACCGCGCCGCGCTCCAACTGGATCCGGAATATGGTCAAGCACTCACAGGACTCGGTGCTCTACTGCTGATGCAAAAGAAGGTCGATGATGCGCAACCATTGTTCGAGAAAGCGCTCGAACTTGACCCCAACCATGCAACCGCACTGATCAATATGGCAATGATCGATCAAGCGCGCGGTAACAAGGAAAGCGCACTCAAGCGATTGCAGCAAGTGATCGCGCGCAATCCTGGTTATGCCGAGGCTCACTTGAATCTTGGATCCCTTTTAGCTTCCATGAATAGGTATGACGAAGCGATCGACCATCTGTCTACTGCGGTAACTCTGAATCCCAAACGGGAAGTCGCGCATTTGAATTTGGCTGCCGCCTATGTGGAGACTGAGCAGTTCGAAAAAGCAGAAAAACGCTATTTGGAGGTGCAGAAGATGAATCCACGCATGGCCTACGCGCATTTAGGAATGGGATTGCTGCAGGCAAGGCGTAACGAACATGCCGCTGCTGTTACCTCCTTTGGCAATGCGCTCAAATTGGGGGCAGCGAGTCCTAAACTCTTAACACAACTGGGTCACTCGTTTCAGGCGCTCGGGGATCATTCGAATGCTGTAGAGGCATTCAGACAAGCTTTGAAGCTCGATTCTGGCTACGGAGAGGCGGAGCGAGCTCTTGAAGAATTGAAGGTGCCGTGACAAAATTTTCGGTTTTTCCTGGTGCAATTCCGGCTCCGTTGGGACTGGTGCAGGCATAGCAGGGCAAGAATGGCGAAGCAGTGGCGTCACTTCGCAATGCCATCGCGCTGGGCAACAGAAATTTCAGAATTTTTGTCCAACTGTGGTAGTCGCAGCTGGCACTTGGCGAAAAATTTGCAGCGGCTGAAGAATTTGGGACAACGCTTAAGCTGGATTCAGGGAACGAGGAAGCCCGGCGGGCGATGAGCGAGAACAAGCTTACCCTCAGACAAAGCGATTTCGTCTGTTTGTCTTGACTTGTTTCGGCTGATTGGCTCAATCTATGCTGCTTAGGTGAAAAGCCCAAAATTTGCCCACCCAACGACGGGAGGGTACCTACCATAGCTGCACGCTGCCATGATCAATAAACGACTACTACTGCTTACGCTGGCCTCTTCTTTCTGCATCGTTACCGGAGCATACGCTCAAAACGAGAACGACATTGAGCCGGGAAAAGGTGCCTATACCGCCAAAAGGGCCGTTAATCCAATTGTCCTCGACGGAGACCTTTCGGAGTGGACGGGTGCCAACTTACTGGCGGATCCGCGATTTTTCGTGCCAAAAGGTTCTGGTTCTGACCCCGACGTTGAAGGCGAGCTCGTTAATTTTGAGCTGCACAATGGCGGTGACTGGACTGGCCCTGACGACCACACTTCCAATGTCCGGGTCGTCTATGACGACGAAAATGTGTACTTCGGATTCGTTGTCACCGATGAATACCATGAGAACGCTGCCAATAGCGCCTGGAACGGAGATTCTGTGCAGCTCATGATCGCCAATGACCTTCGTGATACCCAGGTGGCGCTTTACAATTACGCGCTGGGCGGGGTTGAAGACGCATTGGGTGATCAGGTCATGCTTGAGGAGGCGGGCCCGGGAGGCACTTCAGCTGTTGTCACGCGTAACACGGAAACCAAGCGAACCACCTATGAGATCTGCTTGCCAAAAGCATCGCTTGAACTCGATGAATTGGAGGCTGGGGTGCAGTTTGGACTTGGTATGGCAATTAATGATGGAGACGAAGCTACTCCTGGTCAGAAAGGCTGGGGTGGACTCGGTGCCCACTCGATCGTTTTCGGCAAGAGTCCGTCGGAGACTGCCTTGGTGACGCTGGCTGATTCAACACCAACCATTGAGCTGGAGCCTATCAATGACATTGAACCGGGAAAAGAATTTTACACCGCGATTAAGACCGTAAACCCTATCGTTCTCGACGGTGACCTTGCGGAATGGAGCGGCGCTCAGCTGCTTGCAGACCCGCGATTCTCGGTTCCCAAAGGCTCCGCTACAGATCCCGATGTGGAAGGAGAACTCGTCAATTTTGAGCTGCACAATGGCGGTGACTGGACCGGTCCCGACGATCACACGTCCACTGTCAGGGTCGTTTATGACGACGACAATGTGTATTTTGGATTTGTTGTAACCGACGAATACCATGAGAACGCGGCCAACAGCGCGTGGAACGGAGATTCGGTGCAACTCATGATCGCCAATGCTGCTCGTGACGCACAGGTGGCGCTCTACAATTACGCGCTGGGCGGAGTTGAAGACGCATTGGGTGATCAGGTGATGCTTGAGGAGGCGGGCCCGGGAGGGACTTCAGCGGTGGTCACACGTAACACGGAAACCAAGCGAACCACCTATGAAATCTGTCTGCCAAAGGAATCGCTTCTACTTGAGGAGTTGAGAGGTGGAGTGCAGTTCGGACTGGGCATGGCGATCAATGATGGAGACGAAGCTACTCCCGGTCAGAAAGGCTGGGGTGGACTCGGTGCCCATGCGCTGGTCTTCGGCAAATCTCCGGAACAAACCGCATTGGTTACCCTGGCGACGGCCAATGATATCGAGCCAGGCAAAGAGCACTATTCTGCTGGTGCCGTAACCGGGGAAATTGTCCTGGATGGCGATCTCTCGGACTGGGAAGGGATCGGAGTTCTTTCGGATCCAAGATTCGCCATTCCAAAAGGAGAGGGCAGCCGCAGCGGTGCCGACTTGTCGCTCTTTGAGTTGCACAATGGTGGCACCTGGTTTGGGCCCGACGATCAGACCTCGGCGGTACGAATCGCTTATGATGAGGATAACGTATACTTCGCGTTTGTCGTTACTGATGACTACCATGAAAACTCGGCAAACAGCGCATGGAACGGAGATTCTGTTCAACTCATGATCGCCAATGACAAGCAGGATACTCAGATAGCCCTTTACAACTATGCGCTGGGCGGGGTTGAGGACGATTTGGGTGATCAGGTGATGTTAGAGGAAGCCGGACCTGGGGGTACTTCAGCCATTGTCATACGTAACACGGAGACTAAGCGCACTACTTACGAGATACAGCTGCCCAAGGAGTCCATGGGGCTCGAGTCTCTGGAACGGGGAACGATGTTTGGTCTTGGCATGGCCATCAACGACGGTGACGAAGCCACGCCCGGGCAGAAGGGCTGGGGCGGCCTTGGTGCCCACGCGCTGGTCTTCGGCAAATCTCCAGAACAAACCGCTCTGGTAACTTTGAACGTGAGTGGTGATACCGGCGAAATTCTCTGCTTCGTTTCGGCATTCAGGACTCCCAGTGAATTCAATCTTTCAACGATTTCGTTCAGAGGCAATGACTTTGAGCAATGCGTCGTCGATCCGGCAGGCACCCAATTATTTATCGACGGAGTGCCCGTCGACTTGGTGGCAAGCGAAAAGAAACTGGGTGCGACCGACTTCACTCACATCTTGGCCGCGCCTTTCGAGACAGGCTCGGTGCATACTTTCCGCCTCGAACTGCGCGATTCTACTGGTAAGGTCAAAGTGGAGACCGGTGAGATTGTTGCACCCAATTTTGGTATCCTCACGCCTGACATGAAGGTCACACAAGTGAACAGAACGAAGCCGGGCTTTATCTGGAGAGTCATTCTCAGTGAATTCCCTCATGCCGCCCCGTTCCTGGACGAAGCGGAACAATGGTTTGCCGGGGAACTGGGCGACGACAACTTCGCCAATCCAGAACTCTTCGGCCCGGCGGTCTCTGCAGGCATTAAAATCGGCAACGCGTACGAGTTCGAAATTCCCTCTGTCATCAATTTTAGTGTCATTGAAGGAGACTTTGCCGGAAATTTTGAGCCTGACGATCAAATGCCGGGCGTGCCGGGAATCAATGACCTTGGCGACGGTGCCAGCGCGGAGATCATCTGTTACGTTGAGTTCCCCACCGCTGGTCTCTACACTTTCGGTGTAAACAGCGATGATGGTTTCCGCATGGAAGGAGGGCCGATCGACCTACCCGATGAGCGCGTGCTTCTGGATGAATTTCCAAACTCGCGTGGAGCTGGGGACAGCATCTTCGGATTTGAGGTAAAAGAAGCTGGAATTTACCCTATCAGGGTCCTTTGGTGGAACGGTTCCGGTGGAAACGATGGTACCGGTGGAGCAAATATTGAGCTGTTTTCCATTTTGGAGAATGGCACCAGGGTGCTGCTAAACGACACTGACAATGGCGGCTTGAAAGTATACCGCAGCGCTGGTGCGGATACCTTCAGTATCACCGAGATCTCCTTCGATGCAGATGGAAACATGGTGCTTGTGTGGAATTCCCGACCAGGCATCGACTATGCGATCGATGCTTCGCCGACTCTCGCCACGGCAGAAGAGTGGCAGGAACTTGATGATGGCATCGCCTCTGACGGGGCCAGCACCCAATCAACGGTCACTGCCGGAACGATCGATGGCGCAACGGTGATGTATTTCCGCGTGCGGGAGCTTTAGTCGTTCTTTAATCCAATGGCCTCAATAGCCATTGCTAAAGCCCGGGCATTCCAATGCCCGGGCTTTTCGTTTTCCGGCCTCATCAAAAGTGCAGATAAGGCATTTGCAGATTCACCCATGGAATGAATGGCCCTCGTGGCATTTCCTGCATCAGCTTCCCTATTCTACCACGAATCCTCAGTCTCAAGTCCCGAGCATCTTTCTAACAGGGAGCTTAAGGCCTCCCGTCTGCAGATATACTTACTGCAGATGCTTCAGCGGGTTGCGGCCGATCATGGGATACTGTTCCAATTCGATCACTGCACCGCTAATGGGGCCGAATTCGTCGCACAGGAAGTGTGCAACCGTTGCGGCAATTTCCTCCGGTGTGATCAATCTGCGAGCGGGTGCAAATTCAATAGGGATACGGCTGGGCCAGTTTTCGTCCATACCCTGATCCATTCGTCGCTGCTGTTCTTGTTTCGTTAGAACCCATCCCGGATTTATCTGATTCACTCGGATGCCGCGACGATGCAGGGTGTCGCCAATGTTACGCGTCAGAGTTTGCAGGCCGCCTTTAGATATGCTGTAAGGGAGAAGGTTCTCCTCTCCGCAGTGCGCATTCACCGAGCCGATGTTGACGATGGTGCCACGGGATTCTTCAAGATAAGGCAAGGCAGCCTGAATCAAAAACAACGGCGCTCGAGTATTCACCTTTATGATGCGGTCGAAGTAGTCCTCCGTGATGTCTTCGATATTCCCCTGCACGACCATGGCCGCATTATTCACCAGCCCGTCAATCTGCCCAAAGGCTTCGATCGCGGCAGCAACGATGCGCGCCGGTGCTTTAGCTTCTGTAAGGTCGTCAAGATGGAGAGCAACGGCAGTGCCGAGTTCTTCGCACAGGGCTTCTCCCAGTTCGCGTTCCTCCAGGCCGTGAATCAATACTTGAGCGCCTTCAGTAACACATCGGCGAGCAATTGCTTCACCGATCCCCATGGTGCTTCCGGTGACGATGATGACTTTGTCTTTCAGTTTCATTAGAGCTGTGTTGGTGTAATGTCGGCGATGGCTGTGCCAAAAGTGAAAGCGCTTATATTCGATTTTGATGGGCTCATTGTCGATACCGAAACGAGTATCTACATTGCGTGGAAAGAACTCTATGCTTCGCAAGGGCAGGAGTTGTCCCTGTCGGATTACGTGCGATGCGTTGGCAGCACTTTCGCGCAATACAATCCTCAGACTGTTCTGCAAGAGCGATGCGATCATCAGATCGAATGGGAGCCGTTGATCGCAGTGAAAGACGCGCGCATTCACGAGTTGCTTGATGGGCAGCCCGCACTGCCAGGTGTGGAGGATTTGTTACAATGTGCCCAATCGAACGGTATTCCCTGCGCTGTGGCATCCAGTTCGGAAGCCAGTTGGGTGAAGCCTTGGCTGACAAAGTTAGGTCTGCTGGAAGCCTTTGACTCTGTCCACACGCGCTGTCAGGGCCATCCTGCCAAGCCAGCGCCAGATCTGTTTCTCAGCGCCGCCAGGGGACTCGACATCGCACCCGCTGATACTCTCATTTTTGAAGATTCTTCCAACGGTCTGATTGCCGCCGGAGCTGCTGGCGCGCCCTGCTGGATAGTGCCAAACCAGATCACCCAGTGCTCCGATTTTTCCGCGGCACAGCGGATTCTTGGTTCTTTGGTAGAGGTCAATCTGGCAGAAATGATCTGAGTAGCGTCGAAGCCTGAAGGAAAGCGCCCAAGGGTGGGCTATGAAATCTAGAGTTTAGATCGGAACCCTGGGAAACCGATATTCTATCCTGGTGTTTCACCATGACTGCCAATTTAGTTCTGGTGGGCCACAAGCACTAGTACCAAAAAAACCGCACCCTTTGCAGGATGCGGTTTTGCAAATTTGTCTACTACAGCAAATCTTAGCGGCGGCGGCGTAGGCCGAGGACGCTGAGTCCGAGCAGGCCAAGCAGTGCGCTTGATGGCTCAGGCACTTGGGTGATGACCACGCCGTTCGAAAATGCGAACAGTGGATTTGCAGTGCCGCCTTGACCGTTGTCCATGATGGTCGAGAAAGTCACGGCTGAACCATCACTGGTGAAAGTCGTTGCGAATGTTGAATCAGCACCGCCAGCATTTCCCTCACTAAAAGTGATGCCATCAGCGACAAGCCCTGATGAACCTGATGCATCAGTGAAAATGTAGTCGGCCGTTCCATTGAGGTTACCATTGGTAACGCCTGTGGTTCCATCGGCGTGGTAGGATAACCAGCTGTATTGGCCGGCTGGCAATCCAACAATTGACAGTGCCATCGTGACGTCGGTGCCACCATTGCGGGTATCTACTCCGATCCAGTCATTGGCAAGGTCGCTGGCCGTTCCGTTCCGCGCCACTGCACGAAAATCCAAGTTTCCATCCGGCAAGTTAGAAGCCGTAAGTGAAACAATAATGTTGTCCGTGCCGCCGAATGCTGAGTAGGTGCTCGATGCTGGTGTAGCAGTCACATCTTGCTGGTTATCGACTTCGAATGCTTCAAAGCCAGCAGCGGCCGTTCCTCCAGTTGGCTGAAAATCGAGGCTCAACGACGCTGCCTGTGCAGTGGCAGCAAGCCCAAGAAGAGCCAGGGAATGGATTAACAGATTTTTTTTCATGTGGTTGATAGAAGGCGGGATTGCGGTGGGAAAAATACTAGTCGGGTTCGGATAAGCAAGAAGTATTACTGAATTCGCAATCGGAGATGGCAGAGATGAGAATGGAGTCCGTTTTTATGATATATGCGAGAAGCGGATTGACTAGAAGACTGCTGCCAGAGTGATAGTTAAAAGCGCAGATCGAAAAGCACAAAGTGTTGCAAATGAGTTACTTGCCTGCGAGTTCAGCTGGGTGATTCGGAATTTCAGAACTCCCTCGAGATAGGAGCCATTTGCGATTTATCGGTGTTTCCTTCGTCCCGATGCTGATGTTTCCAAACCAGATGCCGCTGACAGAACGGGCTCAAATGCCTTGTAATACAGCCTGCTAATCGCAATGAATGGATAATTGTCAAAAAAATCCTAGAATTATCATGACTCATTCCATGCAATCTTCTCGGCGGTCGTTCATAAAAGGACTCGGTGCCGCTTCAATCGCAGTTCCCGCTTTTTCCTGGGGACGTGTTGGTGATGCCAATGGTGACGTGCGCGTTGCCATCTGCGGCGTGAACGGCAAGGGCAACGCTCACCTTGGTGATTTCGCCAAGGTGAAGGGCTGCCGCATCGTGGCGATCTGTGATCCCGACAAGGAGGTGCTGAAGAAGCGCCATGCGGAGCAGGAAAAGAAGGGGCTCAAGCTTGAGACCTACGTCGATTACCGCAAGATGCTGGAGAACAAGGAGATCGATGCTGTGGTCATCGCCACGCCGAACCATCTGCACACACTCATCGCCATCAGCGCCGCCCAGGCGGGCAAGCACGTCTATGTGGAGAAGCCGGTTTCGCACAATGTGTGGGAGGGCCGGAAACTCGTCGAGGCATCAGAGAAATACGATGTCACCATTCAGCATGGCATGCAGCGCAGATCGGATACTGGCTGGCAGGAAATCATCAACTGGATCAAAGATGAACCGCTTGGCAAGATGACCTGTTCCCGTGGTTTGTGTTTCAAACCGCGTCAGAGCATCGGCCTCATTGGTGATCCAATCGCGGCGCCCGAGCATGTGGATTACAACCTCTGGTGCGGGCCACGTGAGACCAAGCCGGTCCAGCGTGGACAATTCCACTACGACTGGCATTGGCAATTTGAGTATGGAAACGGTGACATCGGCAATCAGGGGCCACATCAATTGGACGCTGCGCGGTGGGCTCTCGGTGATCCCGGTCAATGTCCGACGTCGGTGCTCAGCATCGGAGGCCGATTCGGCTATGAGGATGATGCGAATACCGCGAACACTCAGATCGCTTTCTTCGATTTCAAACCAGTGCCACTAATCTTTGAGGTGCGTGGTCTGCCAAGAAAAGAAATGAACTGGCGCGGTGGTGCCTCGGTGTTCAAAGGCGTCGGTGTCGGTAATATTATTGAATTTGAAGGCGGCTACATTGCCGAAGGACGCGCCTTTGACAATGAAGGCAACACAGTCAAGAAATTCGCTCTCGATGGCGGCGGTGGTCACCAGCAGCGATTCATTGATCAAGTGAAAGAGGGCAAGTTGGCGGCGACACACACGGCACTGCAGGGGCACTTGTCAGCGGCTCTCGCACACATGGCGAACACCTCATACCGCATGGGCAGCGAAGCTCCACACGCAGAGATCGCCGAGAAACTCTCGGGAGATAAGCTGGCATCTCAGACCTTCGATCGCTTCAAGGAACACCTGACTGTCAATGGTCTGGACGTTGACAAGATCAATCCAATACTCGGACCAAGCCTGTCCTTTGATCCGGTAAAGGAAGTCTACACCGGCTCGCTCGCTGAGCAGGCGAATAAGACGGCGCAAGATCACTACCGCGACGAGTTTAAGATCACAGTCTAATCGATCATTCGATCAGAGCAGGATCACTCTTATAGAGCGGCTCGTTATTTAGGGGGCTGGTCTTGCCGGAGCTTTTTCTGTGCAGAACGTGTTGATTTTTTGTGGCAATGCCGTGGCGCTAAACGCGCCACGGCACCCACGATTATCGACGGCGGCACAACCCGCGCTTTGGAGCGCGCCGGTCTCGACAGCGCTTTTTTAACCACGAGACGCGTTCCCTTCTCAAAAAGCTTCGTCGAGCTGAAGCGCTCCAAATCAGATCTTTGCTGCAATGCTGCCGATCGCACGGAGTCGATTGTTGCCTTGAGGCATTCTATGATGTGATTGAACGGGTGGCTTCTGATGTCGGGTAACGGACACGGCTCGCTTATCGCAAGCGAGCGATCGAATCCATTGCAGTGGAAACTGAATAAGTTGTAACCGATGAGGCAGTAGCGGTTCTGGAGTGAACGGAAGTTCGCTGGAGTGCGGACCCATGATCGCCGATTCTTATGGAATTTCCAAATGTTAGAGTGTGTTGAGCGGATGTCGACACAGCTACACAGGTTAACGCATCTTGATTTTTCGCTGCACCGCCCATACGGTTCCTGAATTCGACCCTCTTTTCACACGTCAGCCAATTCAGGAATATGATTCGAAAACTGTTCACCGTATCCGTTTCCGCGCTTGTCGCTGGAGTTCTGTCTTCTTGTGGTTCTCTGCCGTTCAAGCGTCAACCAAAGGTGCAGCCAGTGCAGGAGACACCGAAGGAAAAGACATCGGCAGTTCAGAAGCCCGAGCCTAAGAAGCCTGCGAAGCCGCTTCCTGAGGCTAAGGCATTCTATGAGACGGCCGCTGCCAGTTCGTCGTTCTTTGTTTCGCGACCAGAGACTGATCGCACGGACGGTCTGCCAGACAAAATCCTACGCAGGGGAACAGTGGTGCAATTGTTAGTGCCAAAGGCTGGGTCAGGGTGGTCCAAGGTGAAGTTAGTCGATGCACAGACCGGCTATGTGAGGCTGACCGATCTCGACATTGTATCCAGCAGTGTGCGGCCAGCAGGCTTCCCAACTCGAGGCAGAGGAGGGATTGACACCGATGGCAATCTGGAACTGCCAGAGCCTCCAACGGCGTCTTCTTCAGGTGCATCAGCGGGTGGCGACACGATCAGTCTCGATAGCTTCGACCTCGAGTCCCCCGGCGCATCATCATCCTCGCTTCCTGCGGTCCCTGGATCGACGCCCAGTTCGGACAGTCTTGATAATATCTCAATGGACAGCCTGCCAGGCCTCTAGGTTAGGTTAAATGTAGTGGTGACTTTTAGTCGCCATCTCTTCAGGAAGCCGCCATACCTTGCCGACTATAGCCGCGCAGGATCGATTCGACGATGCCGACCTTTGAAGGTCTTGGATATTTCTTTGAGGAATTTTTCGCCGAGGTCGCGGATGGAGAGTGTGTTGATGACCAGCCTCCGACCTGTGTAGAGCCGCTTGTGGTTTTCTTCGACCAGTTTGATAAGATCTTCCTGCGGAACTTTCCCATCGGCGTTGCGAGTATTGGGATCGCCATCTGAGAGGACAAAAATTGTTGATGGCAGGCGCTCCATGGCAGCGACAAGTCCGAGTTCGATTCGTGAACCTCCACTGGTGCCTTCCAGTCCCTCGATATCATCGGGATAGATGGGGAAATAGGGGATTCCCCAGGGATCTTCCGCGCCGTCAGGGTCGCCGCCAAATGATTGTGTCCGCGTACGTGGCATCCTTTCTCGATCAAAGTAAGGATCCATGAACTTGAGCGCCGCTTTGATGTTGTCTTTCGTCGCCGGGACACTCTCTTTACGAAAGGCGTCAGCGTCATTCGCATAGCAGATGATATTGAAGAATGTTTTGCCAGTGAAGCTGTTAATCGTTTTATTGATTTCTTTACGAATGGCCGCGATGCCATCTTCACCGCAATTGCGCGGCATGCTGGACGAGGTATCGATCACTAGAATGATATTTTTACCGCCGCCCTGCAGCCCCATGAAAGTGGTGCCGCCAAAGCCATTGCCCATGCCGCTAAGTCCCAGTCCTGCGGCATCTCCCAGTCCAGTTCCAAAATCGAGCGGATCCTCCACTTCGTGATCGATTTCCGGGGCACTGAAAGGTGCCGCCACGCTGGCCGCGACGATCGGATTGGAAGAATGTTCGCTGGGTCTTGCCGGGCGCTCCGACACCCGCGTGCGCATTTCCTGTGGATCGAGAGGTACCTGTGGATCGTAGCCTTCGGTAACCACCACCATCGGCGGTTGCCGGTTTTTTATCGCACCAATTGCGATGTACATGAATACCCCAATCAGCAGCCCGTGAAGCAAAAGTGCCGCGGTCATGCCCAGCAGCGCCGTCGTTCTCCGCTGCTGCAGTGCCTGCCGTCGCTGCTCCACTTGCGGATCAGGGCCAGCGTGCCGTGTCGCGGCAATCACTCTCGGAAGGATGCGGTTGTCTTGTGGCATGTCAGGTAAATGAAGGCGGGCTCAGGTAAGGTAACGAGTTAACCTGCTGCGATGATAGCATAAAGAAACGATGGAGATCCAGCTTTGAGTGTTGGATCTCACGGAATTGTAATGATCGTAAGGTGTTAACCAATAATGCTTTAGAAATTATTCGATGGTTGTGGGAGGAATGCGATGAGCAAACATCGAACGCGGAACTAGATACGGATGGGAAACGCAGTCGTTCGCCCTGAAATGCGAGGTATTGAAATCCTTGTGCGAACCAGCTGGAATAGGTTAAAGACATTGGTAGTGAAGAAGATAAACCCCAAAACCTTGCTGCTGCTGGTGGCACTCATAGTGCTCGGCACATTGTCGTTTGCAAAAGTAGGTGGTTTTGAATTTGTCGCATATCTGGATCGGGTAGCTATCGTTGACTACGAAGCAAATCGATTTCGTTATCTGAACCAACATGTGCAGGAAGGCATGACGCGGGAGAATTTTGCTTGGGCGTTCAGCACGATGCAATTCAGCCCGGAGCCCTTGGTCGGAGAATATTTTCGCCAAATTTCGTGGCACCCGTTGACTTGGCTGTCACTGTTGGCGGATTCGACATTCTGGAAAATGGATCCCGGCGGGTTTCATCTGACAAATCTGGGACTGCATCTGATGAGCACCGTGCTCTGCTATCTTGTGGCAATGCGCCTGACACGGAGCAAGCTCGTTGGATTTTTTACTGCAGCATTGTTCTGCCTTCACCCGCTACAGGCGAATGTTGTCGGCTGGGTATCGGCACGACCGGCATTGCTGGGAGGCTTCTTCTTTTACTCGAGTATGCTCATGTATCTTCGATTTGGAGATATTCAGCGTGGCCAGCCAGGGCGGAAACTTTACTTTTTTCTAACCGTCTTTGCTTGTGCCTGTGCCGTGCTTTCGAAGACATCGAATTTAATGTTGCCTCTGCTTTTCGGCCTCACCGACTGGCGGTTTCACCGTAAAGGGTTCGATAAAGATAAGGTCTTTAAGTTCGGAGAACTGGTGAAGCACCAGCTGAGGGACAAGTGGATTTTTTACGCGATGTCCATGGCTATCATCGTGGTGGCTTCGCCATTTCGTTTAATGCGCCGTCCAGCGATGAGTGACCAGTTCAACTACGGGAATTTCTTTTCCGGAGTGTTTTCTCACTTCGGCCACTATCTTGAGCATGTCTTCTATCCGCTCAACTCACTGCCGTTCTACTTTCCTTTTCCAGGAGCGAAGATCGGGTGGGTGCATTTCGGCATCGGTATGCTCAGTTTTTTGATTATCAGTGGAGCTGTGTGGACGATGCGGAGAACCCGTCCGCAGCTGATCTTTGGCTGGATCTGGTTTATCGTTTGTCTGGTGCCCGTGGCGGGAATCGGCCATGTCCGCTACAGCTTCACTTTGGATTATGAATTGTATGTGGCAATGTTTGGATTGTTTTTTTGCGTGGCGTCTGTGGCATTCCGTTGGGGAGCCGATTCGAAAGGAAAGACGACCGGTGTGTTTGCAGTCTTTGCATTGTTGATCGTCGCCTGCGGATTTGGATCGTATGTGAAAGTTGGCAGTTGGAAAGATAATGCTGCGCAGATTGCTCAAATGCGTTCGCACAATGACATGGCGGCTGATTTTTATGAGCAATACCTGGTGCCAGGGCAGGGGGCAGTGGGGAATCTGGCAGAAGTGAAAGAACAGACAGACAAATTGGAAAAGGCGATTGCGCTGAAGAATTCAGGCAACACGGATGAGGCGATCGCCGCATTTCTGGAGCTACGTGAAGCAAATGCTGATGATCCGCTGCTCGCGCACATGCTGGGTCAACTCTACACTGAGATAGATACTGAAAAGGCAGGTAAATTCTTTGAAATCGCCTGCGATTTGACCGACAACAATGACGCGACTTACCTCTATGATGCAGCGCTCTTCTACCTTAACCAACGCGATTCAGAAAAGGCGTCAGAGTTCTATCGACTAGCAAATGGGGCATCTAACAAAACGCCAAAGCTACAGGAGCTGCTTGAGGCACTTGAGCGCGAGATCATGAACCTGTTGCAGTAACTGTCAAATTCATGGGCCGCGGAAAATTAAAAAAACGTCAGCCGAAGACTACTCCGGTGGCGACTAAAAAAACCGGATGCATGCGTAGGATCGGGCAGGTGGCGCTCATTGGAGTGGCGTTTACGGGAGCTGCACTGTTTCTTTTTACCCGGCATCGCATGGCTGGGCCTTATCGCGAATACAAAGTCGACCATTCCTTTGTGTCTGCACCCGCCAGGTCAGTCGAACATCCGCTGCTGGTCGGCGTCGCCACGCGTGACATCACCCCGGACATGACAGCCTACGATCCGTGGTATGACAACGATGGCAATACCAAGTTCGAGATCGACAAGGGCGATACCTGGGAAGATCGCAATGGCAATGGTGACTTTGATTTTGTCTGGATCGCCGGCTTTAACAGCAACCGTCCAGCACTCGGAGTGAACGATCCACTGTGGAGTCGCGCTATCGCATTCCGTCATCTTGAAAAAACGATCGTGCTGGTGACGATCGATGCCATCGGGCTGACACATGAGCGCATTATTCGCATGCGCAAGGCGCTGCTGACTAAGGCCCCAGAGGTCGATCACGTCGTGTTCTCGGCGACGCATACGCACAATGGTCCGGACACCATGGGCATCTGGAGCTACCGACCAATACTGTCCAAGTTCGATGAAGACTACTTGAATCTGGTTCTGGATCGGACGGAAGATGCGGTGGTCGAAGCCGTCGCCAATTTACAACCGAGCGATGCTGCCTGCATGACCGCTGATCTGGAACCCGGCGGCTACGTGCATGATTCGCGAATGCCGGAAGTGTTCGATCGGCAGATGTGCATCGCCCGATTCAATAAGAGCGGCACCACAGAAACGATCGCCACACTGCTCTCCTGGGGGAACCATCCTGAAGCTCTCGGGTCAAAGAACTCGCTGATCAGTTCCGACTTCCCGCACTACTGGCGCGAAGGTGTCGAGGCCGCTGTCGGCGGCACTTGTCTCTATTTTCAGGGACCAGTGGGCGGCTTGATGACGCCGCTGCACCTTGCCGTTCCGGTCGCCGGGACGGATCGCTTCATTGAAGAGGACGGCTTGGAGAAGGCGAAGCATCTGGGCGAAAATCTCGCCGCGCGCACCGTCGATTTTCTCGCCAGTCCCGAGCTTCAACCGATGACGGATCATCGCATTGCTGCGGTCGCACGGACGACGTTCGTGTCGATCGATGGCCCGTACAAATACCCGGTCATGTTCGGTTTGATCCATCCCGGTTGGTATGGTGGCAAGGCAAAGACGGAGGTCAGCGCGCTGCGCATCGGTGACATTGAGATCCTCACTTGTCCGGGAGAAATCTATCCCGAAATCGTCGATGGTGGAATCGAATCACCGGAAGGTGCCGATTTTCCTGGCGATCCGATCGAGACCCCGCCGCTTCGCGGGGAAATGGGTGGGCGTGTGCGCATGGTTTTTAATCTGGCCAACGATGAGCTGGGATACCTTATCCCACGTACCCAATGGGACGCAAAGCCGCCTTACACCTACGATGACGAAAACGGCCCCTACGGCGAAGAAAATTCCGGTGGCCCCAGCATCGCTGCGGAGGTGCACGAGGCATCGCTCAAGGTGATCCGTGAGTTGGCGGAATTGGTACAGGAAACAGCGCCTGTGGAATAGCCGCTGGGATCGCATTCTCCGTTGAGCTGGCGATCGATCAGTCAAAGATTGGCCAGTGACCCACCATTTCGGGCGATATTCCTTTTTCACTGGATTTTCGGCGGCTTCGGCGATTGTGTGTGGGTATCGTGAATCGCCCACTTCTCTCTTCCAATCTTGTCCCAGGGATCCTGGTGCTACTGCTCATTTTTTGTGGCGGGTATGAATCTTCGAGTGCGCAAGAATTGACGCAAGCAGAGCGAGCGCAGCTCATGAAGGTGGCACCGAAGCTGCTGACCAAGCTGGAGCAACGCGCGCCGATTCATGTGCTGGTTCTGGGCGATAGTGTTTCGAATTGTTATATACCGGGTGGCGCAGTGGAGAGTGAAATTTTCCTCCACGCGTATCATAGTGAATTCCTGCGACGACTGGCGGACCGCTTTTACTATACCGGGGGCGTTCGAAACATTAAGCCGCGCAAGGGCAATCCGGACAATCTGTTTCCCAGCGTCGGTCCGCAGATCACCGTGCACAATCTGGCACGCAATGGTTCAGTGGTGCTGCAAGCGCTGCAGTGGCTGACTACGGATGGTTTTGATAACCCGCCGGATCTGGCGATCATAAACTTTGGGATCAATGATGCCACGTTCAAGTTGGGCTCAGTGCGCTACTCGCAGATTCTCAATCGCTGTGTGAAACTGTGTAAGGGAGCAGGATCTGAAGTGATAGTGATAGGATGCACAGCAGTTTCAAGTGATGATCCTCGATTGCACATTGGAGAGACCCGGCCGTACGCACTCGCGGCAAAGAGAGTTGCTGAAGCAAATGGTTCGATGTTTATTGATCTCGGTGATGCATCACTGCGCTATCCGCGACAGAAAGTCCCCAAGCGAGAGGATGCATTTCTGGCTGCAGTGCGAACCTTTGAGACCACCCTGTTTTCGCACAATCCACCGAATCCTGACAAAGTCCACCCGACTGCGCGCGGGCATCGCCTGCTCGGGCGGGCAATGGCTGATGCGTTCTTCAGTGGAGCTCCGCAGCGCGGTTATGAGTTAGGAGCCATCTTTGAGTTTCCGGAAATGGATGGCAAGGAAGCTCTACTGTCTATCCAGCTGGCTAACCGCTCGAAAGTCGAGCGCAATGGGGTGCTGTGTCCATTTACGATTGGCGACAGCTGGCGTCCCGGCTCAGAGGATATTGCATTCACGCTGGCCCCAGGGGCGACGTTGAATCTTAAGATTCCTTACTATTCGGTCGACGATGATCCGTTTGATGGTCGGATCCGCGCGTTCCATGGGGTGATCACAGCTTCGTTCATGATCGTGGATCAAGTGGAGCAGCGACTCTACGACGTTGAATCGGTGTGTTACCCGATCAGCGTTGATTGGCCAGTGCGGGGTATGATCGAAGTAAGCGACAGCTTTTCGCTCAAAATCACGGTAAGGAACAACAAGAGCGCAAATGTGTCGGGACGTTACCGCGCAGAGTGGCATGGCCAGGTGCAGGAAGGGGAGTTGTTGATTGGCGCCAACGAGAAGCAGGCGCTCTCTTTTACTTTTAAAGTGCCAGAAG
>JBNMNB010000076.1:0-30037 GCA_051270635.1 Verrucomicrobiales bacterium
TTGAGTCGAAGTCGAACAGGCGTCGATACCGAAGCACTGGCTAGACAAGAGGCAAGCCCATCGATAGGATCGATGGGCTTGCCTCTCGAAGAGCAGTCGAAAAACTTACGGATGCAACTGATCTACAAGTCATCAGGCAATTTCCATTGCCCATTGACTTTCGACATTTACGTCCAGGCCGCAATCCACCGCAATCCGAAATAAAACGAAACAAAACCTGCATCCGGCAGCACTAACCAAGGTCAATACTTCCATCGGCAAGTCTCTCTAGGTCTCAGATCGAATAGACAATAGCAAAGTTTTCTCGGCTATGGTGTGCCTGAAATCGGATAATGAAATCAGGGAACCTTTTGTTCAATCAGGAAACTGATTGTGATTAGTAGCGCCCGCCGCCGCCGCCACCGCCACCGCCACCGCCACCGCGATCTTCACGTGCGTGAGCTTCGTTGACCTTGAGGTTACGGCCGTCCAGCTCTTTGCCGTTGAGTGCTTCGATTGCACTTTCCATGGCTTCCTTGGAATCCATAGTCACAAACGCGAATCCGCGAGGCTGACCGCTATCTCGGTCTACTGGGAGGTGGACATCAGTCACTGTGCCATGTTGAGAGAATAGATCTTCGACTTCTTGTTTCGCTGTCTTGAATGACAGGTTGCCTACATACATTTTCATAATTTGTGTGGTCCGCGCATTGCGCTGTTCGTCAGACTGTTCCCGAATAGCCGGGTTTCAGATCACCACCGAATTCCAAAAACTCACCTGGCAATGCTCCAGGCCTTGATCTTGCCAAGCTGTGAACGGATCGCTTCTCTAGGCCGATTCCGAGATGAATACAACAATTCTCTACATTTTCTGACGAACCTGCGATTGCAGTAGTAGTTTGGACAACAGTTCAATGAAGCCCCACGACGCTATATTTTTGTTTATTGAGCCGAAGACCCCGGGTTTCTTGCGCAATCAGATCACATCAGCTCGTACGAGCGATTCAACAGAAAATATCGGTGTTCCACGGTCATCCGTTCCACTTTCACTGCGAGCCCGGTGCAAGGTTACTCGCTAATTCGACCGTGGACGACAAATCCCCCGGCTGGTGGGAACTCGAAAAAAATCGAGGAATTTGGACGCTTCCGGTGCCCAGGTATCCGTTGATGTAGCATCCAGAGCCTCCTGAAGTTTAAGTCCTGTGAAGAATATCTGGTTGAATGCTGATTTGACGTTTTGCCGAATCGAAGCTGAGAGGCCCGCGCGGCGCATGCCGATGACATTCAATCCCCGCACTCGATTCGAATCCGATGCAAGGACGTAAGGTGGCACATCCTGGCTGATAGAAGCAAGTCCCTTGACCATGCAGAGGTCACCAATTCGGACGTACTGGTGAAATGCGGCACCTCCGCCGAGAAATGCGCCATTTCCCAATCGGACGTGCCCCCCTATCAGGCAGTGATTCGCCAAGACGTTTCTATCACCTACAATGACATCGTGCCCCAGATGGCACCCAACCATAAAAAGATTTTCCGACCCGACTTCGGTTACCCCGCCTTCCTGGCTACTCCGATGGATGGTTACGTGCTCCCTGACCACGTTCTTGCGTCCAATCCTAACTCCGCTTGGTGTAGCACGATCAAAGCTCAGATCCTGGGGCGCTGCACCAATGATCGCGCCGTGGCCAATTTCGCATTCCTCGCCGATTTCGACTGTTCCCAGTAGTTGCGCATGACCATGAACCAGGCAGCCTCGCCCAATTCGTGCGCCACCTTCAATGACTGCGTAAGGGCCAACCTGAACACCTTCGGCAATTTCTGCCAACGGATCAACAACTGCTGTGGAGTGAATATTCAATTTGTGATTGGGCGTTCTGACTGGCATCTTCATCCCTCAGTCCTGTTGGTCAAGAATCTTGGCGTAGACGGCTTCGTATCCTTTGACCATCGTCTCAATCGAGAATCGCTCTTCGACCCGTCGGCGGCAGGAGCGACGATCGATCTCGTCGATCCGGTCGACCGCAGCGATCGCACCCCGGACATCGGCGACGAGGAAGCCCGTGACTTCGTGCTCGATCACCTCGCGGCAGGATCCGAGATCGGCGGCGATCACTGGAAGGCCCGCCGCGTTGGCTTCGGCAAGAACCAGGCCAAATCGTTCTGGAATCGTGTTGAGATGGAGCAGTGCAAAGGCTCGCGTGAACAGTTGGTTCTTCGCTTCGACACCGACCGGGCCAATGAAGGTGATCTGATCTCCGTCGAGGTGCGGTTCGACCTGCTCGCGGAAATAGGATTCGTCTTGGACAATGCCGGCGATGATCAGATTCCTTCCACAGGCTTGCGCGACCTCGATCGCCAGGTGGACGCCCTTGTCGGGGTGGATTCGGCCGAGAAAAATTAGATCGCCACCGCCCGTCTCCTGAAATGGATAAAGGGCGAGGTCGATTCCGTTGTAGACGGTTGCGAGGTAGTTTAGCCCCTCGGCGCGATCTGAGTCGCTGATGGAAACGAAATTGCTGTCCCGATACTTCTGGTAGATCGGCATGATCTTTGGAGATGAGAAACCGTGGACTGTGGTGATGACTGGTGTCTTAACTAGTCTACTGAAACTCAGCGCCATGAAATCGTAGTGGCTGTGGATGATGTCGAATTCGGCGGCGTGCTCGAAGACTTCCGAGATGTGCTGATACTCGGCGACCTTAGGATCGATCTCCCTATCCTCCTCGTAGCCGCAGTCGACAACTGCGTGTAATCGTGCGCTGGTGATCGAGTTGCTGGTGGCGAACAAGGTGACATCCCACCCGCGAGCGACCAAACCTTCCGCAATGTTACTCGCGACAGTTTCCCAGGCACCGTAGTGTAACGGCGGGGTGCGCCAAGCGACCGGAGATAGTATTGCTACCTTGTTTTTCGTGCGTTGTTTGTCTGAAGTGTCCAAGATCTCATTTGTTTCCAGTGCAAGCGTGATTGACTAGAGGTGTGGCCACCCCCGATTGGAGAGCTTGGAGAAGGTCGTCCAGCGAGACACTGGCGATCGAAGAAGTGTGGTCGCTAACGGCAAACGGGAGCACCAACTGACGTCCGTGCAGCAGCGATCCGCAGCTGTAGACCACATTCGGGACATAACCGTCGCGCTCGACTAACTGAGGACAAAGCAATGGATCTCGCAGGCGCCCGATGACCTTGCTCGGATCATCGAGGTCGAGGAGAGCAGCACCGATGCAATACTTGCGCATCGGCCCAACCCCATGCGTGATGACCAGCCAACCAGCCTCGGTCTCGATGGGCGAACCGCAATTGCCCACTTTTACGGCCTCCCACATCGCCGCCGGACGCAGGATGATCCGTGGGTCTCTCCAGTAGTGAAGGTTGTCAGAGAACATGATAGAGGAGTTCTCATTGTCTTGCCTGGAGAGCATCACGAAGCGACCGTTGATACGGCGTGGGAACAGTGCCATTCCCTTGTTTTGAACTGCATCTCCATTTAGGGTCCGCATCCTAAAGTGGCAGAAGTCTTCGGTTGTGATGAGTTGCGGGAGAATATCGCGCCCGTTGTAGGCAGTATAGGTCGCGTGGTAGGTGACCTCGCCGCTGTCTTCCACAAAGCGGACAAAGCGTGCGTCCTCGATGCCGTTCGTCTCATTGGGCGAGACCGGAAAGATGATGCGTTCGCTGAGAGCTAGCTTTTCGGAGAATCGGATCTCGTAGTTAGAATCAGCCAACCACTGGATGCATTCGAGCGTGCGTTGGAGGTCGTACGCTGTAATGCAGGAATCACGCTTGACGGCCTCGACACTCTGATTCAGCTCGCTGCGGTTGAATCTCTCCCCAAGCGACAGCAGAACCGCATTGGCGTATTCGTTATCGAACCCCATCTCATGCAACTTGATCAGAAAACTCTCCTTCCTGTAGCTGGGATCGGTGATGATCTCTGGAGCAGAGACGAAGCGGGAGGGCTTATCGATTACTATCCGGCCATCGCTGTCAATGGTGCCCGCCCTGAACTCGATGGACGAAACATGCCCTTCGCCAGTTGCGCGCAAGCTCATCACAAATCGCAGGCCTCCAGCTGGTGCATCGCTCTGGTCCGGGTGCAGTACCATTGAAGGGTTGAAAATTGCGGCGGACTCCAGTGCATACTCACCGGAAAAAAGCCCACCGATGAGGAGCTTGAATTCAGTCGCCAGTGGGCGCTGGGTGAACACAAACTGGCTCACCCTTTCAAAGTTAGCCATGAGCTCGGACTCGATATCGAAATGGCGAGAATCGAATTCTGCTAAGACTGAGGCAAGCTCTTGGGATGCCTCCTCCAACGTCAGCTCAAGCGCGCGACCGATGATCGTGGTGATATACTGGCTGCTTCCGGGAATGAATGGGCGGATGATCACCCTGGCGCTATCCGGCAGTAAGGAGATCTCGTGGCGATGGATGCGGATTGGTTTCATTAGGGGGAATCGGGAATCAACTGATCAAAGATGCGCAATATTTCCGCCCAGCAGCGAGGCGGAATTTGCGAGAATAGCGGGCTATTTGAGCCAATTTCAACGGAACTGATGGGCGAAAATACAAGTAGATTGATCAGTTTATTTCCGATTTTCCGTTAGATGGAAGGGGCGACCTCCGCCGGAGTCATTACCAGCAGGACGGGGATCGGCTGCCTCGCAGCCTCCATCTCGGCGAGTGCAATGTGAAAGGCCAGTGTGGATTCGGCACCTTGATTCTGGTTCACTCTGTCGGCATGAAGCCCGTCGCAGCAGCCACCGGAGGAGAAGTCGTAAACTGGTTCGTTGAGATCGTTGCGGCCGAGGAACCATTCGAAGCTACGTTTCGCCTCTTCCTGCCATGCTGGGTCACCGGTGGCATGAAAGGCAGCGTGGCAAGCTGAGACCATGGCCTGAGCCTCGACTGGCTGCTGATCGAAATCTGCCCGCACACCGCCGCGCTCATAGAAACCATCGCTGCCTATGGGGCGAAAACAACCTGACTGAGTAGTCTGGATTGAGGCGAGCCAGCGAAGTGATTCCAGGCCGATATCCAGCGCTCTGGATGATGGTTCCGTAAGACCAGTGACGATAAGCGCCTGACTAAGACGAGCGTTCTCGTAGGTAAGGCTCGCCTCGAACCAAGGCCAATCGTCGGAGGAAATTTCATCCCATAGGTGAAGTAATTTCTCAGTGAGCGCCCTGCGAAGCTTGCCAATTTCTTGAGTAAGCGGGAGCTTACGCAGATATTCATTGATGCCGATGAGGGCGAATGCCCATGAGCGCGGAGATGTAAAATTTGCGATAGGCGGCAGTCCTGACTCAAACAGTTGTCGCGCGAGTTTCTGGTGCCCGACATCGCGACAGCGTCCTGCGCCGAGGCCCGTTGCCCATACGGCTCTGCCTTGACTGTCCTCGCTGCCAACGGCCTCCAGCCATTGCCGTCCGTGGCTCATGAAATTGCGATAGCGTCCCGTCCGGCATTCAATTGCAGCAGCAAGGAACGCCAAGTAGGAATTCGCGAGTCGGTTCAAGCTCACAGAAGGTGGATGATCGCCCAGCTCATCAAGGAGATTGCAGAGAATAAACGCGCGCGCATTGTCGTCTGTACAGTAGCCCTCATGGAAGTTTGGCACATTGAAGGTCGCGTGCTGAAAGATTCCAGTGGCATCGCTCATTCGTTCCAGATGATCAAGCCTGCGCGGCGGAAGTGTATGCGGCCGACTCTCGAGCGTCTGTTCACCAAAAGCAGCCCGTGGATTCGCCGTACGCTCGGCGCACACCTGTTGGAAAACATCCACATATTGCTTCGCCACTGCCGACCAGATCATCCCACGACCGATGGCGTAAGCTTCGCTGCCCATTTTTTTCATGCGAGCCTCATCGTTGAGCAAACCGGAGATCGCAAGAGCGATTGCGCCAGAATCCCGAAATGGTACCAGCACACCCCGATTGTCTGCCAGCAGTTCCTGAGCATGCCAGTAGGGAGTGGAAACGACCACTCTCCCCGCACCAAATACATATGCGAGTGTCCCAGACGTGACCTGCGCTTCATTGAGATACGGGGTCACGTAAATGTCGGTCGCCCCGATAAACTCGTTTAGATCTGCCGGCGAGACGAAGTGATTATGAAAAATGACGTGCTGCTTCACGCCGAGTTCCCGGGCACGGCGGTCGAGGCTTAGCCGGTAGCGCTCGCCCTCGCTGGCCAGCAGCTGCGGGTGTGTGGCACCCAGAATCAGGTAAACGACATTTGGATGCTCTTCGACGATCGCCGGAAGAGCTTCGATGACATACTCGATCCCCTTGCCCGGCCCGATCAGCCCGAATGTGAGCAGCACCTGTTTTCCATCGACGCCGAACTGTGCCTTGAATGCCTTGGACTCGGCGAACTTCAAATCCGCAATGCCGTGGGGAATGATCTCAACTTTCGATCTAGATACACCGTAAGTGTCGCGCAGTATTTCCGCTCCTTTCTCCGCCATAACCACCAGGCGGTCACTGCGGGCAGCCAATTCGTCCATCACCTTGCGCTGAGAGGGATCAGGTTTATTCAAAACCGTGTGCAAGGTGGTCACCACCGGCATGCGCACCTCCTTCAGCAGCGCCAAGATGTGTCCTCCGGCGATACCGCCATATATCCCAAACTCGTGTTGGAGGCAGAGAACATCCGCATTGTTGAAGTTCAGCCAGTCCGCAGCACGACGATAAGAATCGAGTTCCTTTTCACGAAATTCGAACCTTACCCTTGGAGAGTAGTCGTAGCCCTCGATAAGATCGCTGACAGCACCGGCATAGCAGTCGGCGTTTGGGGAGATCTCAGACACGGATTCGCAGAGGTCATGTGTGAAGGTAGCAATGCCACACAGCCGCGGAGGAAAATCGCCGAGGAATGCGATGCGTTCAGGAGAGGTTTCGTTTCGAGATTGCTGGATCATCTGATGCTTCTGTTTCTAGCTAGACGCAGGAGGTGGAGTTGTACCAAAGTTGCCAAGTAGACGATCAGAAATTCTGGCGAAGAAAATCGGATGCTCAGAACACCTGGATATGAGCAGAGGGCCAGGTGTTGAAACGATGAGCGCGCTGGGATCACTACCACAGTGCAAAGAAGTTGCATAGCGCAATCGTCGAATCCGTGCCCAATAAAGTTCGCGTCTAACTTACCTTTGATTAAGGAACTCCAGAATCATCCACACCAAGTTCAAATTCGTCTTTCAGCATCCTCGTGCGCAACCTGCTAAATGGATATCAGAGAAGAATTTCGAGGAGATCAAAGTAGAGCTCGCCTGTTTCATCAACTACTACAACAAATCGACGGTTAAAGTTGTCCAGACATGGAGCTCCACGCGCAATCGGACAGTGAAGGGACGCAATTAATCGCGGCTCCCGTGCCCGTCTGGGATCACCCGATCCCGTGCCAAGCTCTAGCTGGATCTACGTGCAGCGGTTGTAGTCGAGGCAGCTCACTACCTGTTCTTCGACGTCACACCCCAGTGACTGCCCGACAGCACCGCAGCTCGAATCTGGAACGTTTTAATATCCTCAAGCAGCAGAGGTTTAGAGTAGTGTTGTGCTGCAGGACTTGGCTTCATCGAGGCGAAGTCGATGACAGATAACTCTGCGACCCAAAGAGCATCCGTGCTAGTGATGCTGTGATTCAGACCGTGGATCGCAAGCAAATTTGCTCCAGGTTGGAGATGCTGCCGGAATTCGCTAACATCAAAAGCCTCCCAGCGGACAGCTTTACGATCACCACTGGATTCCGTTGCAGCGGCATTCCACGTCAGGCGCTCAGGGGCACTTCTCTCTGCGATTCTGACTCCATTGAGATAGGCGACAAAGCCAATCATCGCAACGCATCCGCAAGGCCAGTGACTCAAGCCCTGCGGCAGCGGGCATCTCATTCTCCGGCAATGTGAACGGAAGTCGAATATAGCAACTGGTGTTACGCTTCCACATCTCCTTGACGTCGTGCTTGATCAAATCTGCAAAGTCTTCTGGTTCCGATTCGTAGCCGACAGCACCGCGCGCAGCATTCTCCCAGCGATGCTGATTCTCTGGCTTGGAGAGCGTCGTCCACTCAGCAACTTCGAGCCGTGCTCCCCCGTTCTCCACAGATGGAACGAGAACTTCCGCCGGAGAACTTTCGCTTGCATAGAGTGGGCGCCACATCATCTCACCATGATAACCGGGATCGGTTCCATCCGTCGTATAGTAGATGTCGCTGTCGCCCATTCCAGGTGGAAGCGACATCGTCAGCTTTCCTGACGATTCCGCAAAACCCGGAGGCGCAATGTACTGCTGGTCGATCCACTCCAGCCGCGTTGTCAGCCATTTCTTCATCCAGTCAATCTCAGCATGATAAGTCGCGCGCTGCCGATAGCCCGGCGCGTTCGGCCAAACGCGACGCCCCAGGATAGGCCAACGACGAAAATTTCGCTCTGCCGCCTCCTGAAGCTGGGCAGCATGTTCATCGATCATGCGCATCAAGTTCTCAGTGGAGAACAATCCCTTACGAAGTTCAGAGTAGCGTTGCCACGAACGATGCGATAGCTCCGGATCGTCATGCAGGCGGCGAAACCACGGGTGGCCACCGCTGGGATGGGCATCTCGATGCCAGCCAATCGGAAGGTAGCCGGAGCTGTAGTTCGCATTCCCAAGTGACAAATTGTAGTCCCATACTGGCATTTCTCGCATCTTCTCACCACGGTCCTTCATGAAATAACTACTGATCCACCAGCCGTCGATCTCGCGAAATATTTCGACCATCCAATCGAGGTGCATGAAACTCTCCACATCGATAAAGTCCGCATAGCTGGGGTCATCGTCGGCAATATCGTCGGACATCAGAGCTTTTTCGTAGTCATTCAGAAATTGCTCAAGGTATGCCTTCTGCAGTGGATTCGGTTCATCGGGATCAACAAACCCGACACTTAAAGCACCTAGTTTTGTGCGCACTTTTTCGTCCCAATCGAGTCCCTTATCGATTTTGAAAATGTAGCCGCCAGTGATAGTTTCCGCATCAGTAGCAAGATTGCTCAGACCTTGAATACGCAGACGGCCAGGCCCTTTCTTAATCTTCTCAGTCATTACATAGACGCCCTGGTAGTCAGCCATCGTCACATTGTCACCATTCTGATTCATGAATAATTCCACAAACTTCGTCCGCGAGCCACCCCCTGGGCCGAATAGTTTCCGCCCCATCTCAAAGGCAAGCACGTTACGCATCAGCGATTTATCAGAGTAGGGAGCAGCCAGTATCCAGTCAGATTCCTCTGGTAATCCTAGCACTGACACATCTTTATCCTCACCGCGACTGTCTCGCACTTCCCATGCATACTGTTTCTTTGGAAAATTGGTAGCGGACGAATGCCCGCGCACTCGCATTGCTCCAAACTCTGCAAATCCTGGCTCACCGTTCAGGTATGTGCGTCCGTCATCTGACGGCTCGAAGATACTAGTGTGAACGGCGCGGTACTTTCGTTTCACCCACGGTGCGTATTCTGAATCGATGTGCATCCCTGCGGTCTCAGCCACAACGACTGGAAGATTGGATGTGAACGCCTGCACTTCCGGATCAAGAAAAACGAATGCGCTTTCCGCAACAGGCCCCGGCAAACAATCAGGCGCAAAAACTGCAGCGCGGAGAATGGTGGAAGTTTCGATCAGAATCGGGCCCTCATAGATCGGCGAATCTTTTTTGGGCCCTGATGCACCGAGGCTATAGCGAATTACGCCGCCTGATGGCAACGACGTAGCAGACGCAATGGACACGCTGACGGGTGCCCTGACGATTCCACCCGCGTGTGATAGCGTCACTTGCGGAGCTTCTGCATTCGCAGAAATCGAACCGCGATTGCTTGCACCAGGAGTCGGTTTCTTTAAAAAGCCGATCGCGTCCACTACCGGAGCGATCCAGCCAAACGATACATCGGGAGATGCACGCCCATAGTCGAATCGATTGCGCTCCTGGCCAGTCCTATCTATCAATAGCACTCTCCCATTCTCCTTAGGCAGCAAGAAATCAGTGTGCAGAGGTGCACCTTCGATATTTCGATTTTTTCCGCTGGCAAAGACAATCATGTGTTCGAATGCCGGAAGAATGACAGGCGAAAAACTCCATTCGCCGCCATTGTTTTGAAGGCACCATCCCTCCAGATCGGCGTCTGAGTCTGTGCCATTGTAGAGTGAGTAGGAAAGCGAAACAAAACATTGGCGACGGTCCGGTCGAACGCGATTAACTCGAACGAGGATGGATCATCGCCATTGTTATAAGTATCAAAATCGATCGATATGCCGTGCGCAGATTCGAACCCGTGTCGACCATCTCCCTTCCCTTCAGGAATTTCTCCGAATGTCAACGTCATGCCATCGCCTGGTCGCGACACCTCACTGAACATCATGAGATCGAATTCCAGTGAAAGCGAACCGATTCTTCCACGGTCGAGCACGGGAAGCTTAGCCGTCGCGTTGTGATTTTCCAGAAGGGTATGACTGGTGAGCTGCAAAGCACCATCTACAATTCTTGTATCGATCAGCTCTAAGTCTCCACCAAACCCGCTGGCACTCGCGCGCGCCTCAGAATCGAATTGCCCTGCAGGCATCGATTGCACCGCCCAAACTAAAGCGAGCAACAACATTGCCCCACCCAAAACACGTCGATGATTCCTCATGGTCGGAGCATCACGGTTATGCCTGTGAATGAAAAGTGCTAAAAATGGGATCTCGGAAGTTCGATACTTGTCAACCCGCACTCTGTTGGGCCAGGATCTGCAAATGTTCAAACCAACGATTCAGCGCACATTGTGCGCCATTACATTGTGCGCCATTACATTGGTCACTATCGGTCACGCTCAGGAGCCTGCTCCTGCGATCACCAGCGGCGACCATAAGATTGGCCCCGACTACATGATCGACCCTGACTTGACCGATCAGGGAAATCCGCAGGGGAAGAGTTTCACTTTTTCCATGCCTCTGGCAAAAAGTAAGATCTTTCGCGGCGATGATGCGACACTGGAGCCGCACAAAAAGGAAGTGCGTAAAGAACGCAAAATCTCCGTCTACGTTCCGGCTGCCTACAAGCCAGGGACAAAGGCACCAATCTTAGTCTCGCACGACGGACCGGGCGGCATGAACCTCATTCGCAATGCTCTGGATAATTTGACAATTTCAAAGGATCCCAATCGGCAGCTGCCAGCCTTCGTTGCAATCGCCGTGCAGAATGGAGGCAACGACGGAAAGAACAGCCAACGTGGCTTAGAATACGATACCCTGTCCGATCGTTTCGCCCGTTTTATCAACGATGAAGTGCTCCCCGCCGTTCTAGCTGATCCTGAAATACGCAGCGCCTATCCTGACATTGCATTTACTGACGATCCCTGGGGACGTGCGACCATGGGGTGTAGTTCGGGAGGTGCCGCTGCGCTGACGATGGGATGGTTTCGCCCTGACCTGTTCCGCCGACTGATCACCTATTCGGGAACTTTTGTCGACCAGCAGGATGATGACGCTCCCGAAGAAGCCAAGTATCCGCTAGGTGCGTGGGAATACCACTCGGGAATGAAATTGATCGAGAACACCGATAAAAAACCATTGCGCATTTTTACTCACGTGTCGGAACGCGATAACGGCGCAAAGGCATCAGAAGACGGCCATCATAATTGGGTAATGGCAAATGAGCGAACCGCAGCCGCCCTAAAAGAGAAAGGATACGACTACCGATACGTTTTCAGCCGCGACAGCAAGCACTGCGATCGCCGCGTGATCGAACACACACTGGCGGACACACTCGTGTGGATGTGGCACGGCTACAAAGCCGAATAGCCGTCAACGCAACAGGGAACCGCAGCACAACACTGCGGCTCCCCATAGCGTCAATTTCGAATTATTGCAGGGCCGCTTCGAGCGCGGCCTTCGGCTGCACACCGCGAAGTGTATTGACTACTTCTCCGCCTTTGAAGACGAGCAATGACGGGATCGCTTGAATTCCAAAACGGGCCGCCAATTCCGGTGATTCGTCAATGTTCACTTTGGCTACCACCGCTTTTCCAGCCTGCTCGACCGCTATTTCATCAACCACTGGCCCAAGCATTTTGCACGGCCAACACCACTCTGCCCAGAAATCGACCAGCACTGGCAAGTCTCCCTGAATAGCGGTTTCGAAGCTGTTATTATTCAATTCTAGCGTTTTCATAGTGTCATTCGGTTATAACCTTGATGATATCATACAGACCTGTCTGTATATTGCAAGAGCTTTCTTTGAAGATAGGAACTGAAGTTCCGTGAAAGAAAACCCGATGAGTCCGGTATCGAATGCATGCCTCACCAACATCAACAATTTCACCGCATTCGATTGCTCCGCATCGGACTCGCATTTTTTCTGCAATCGATAGTGCATGCGGAACAATCGCCACTTTCGCTACAGGTTGAATCAGACCGCGTCAGCTTTCACACTGAAACCGGGCGGCGTTACAGCATTGAAACGAGTGACGATTTAAGCAATTGGCAACAGCACGGCGCGACGATCACCGGGTCAGGTTATCCGCACCAGCACAGCATCCCGCATCGCATTGACACAGCCTACTTGGTTCGTGTTCTTTCTGCTCCATTTACCAACCTTACCGACTTCCAATTAAAAAGCGGAGCAACCATTGCGGCTCAAGGTGATGCCGAAGCGATCTCCGCCTACGATGAAACTACGGGGAATCTCGAAGTTGCCATCGCCGACTGGCCATACACACCAGGCGAAGTAGTCGTGCTTCCAGTGTCAGAGGCAACACCTCGTGGTGCACTTGTCAGGATCCTAGCCAATGGAGAAACCGAAGCCGATGGCAAACAAATACTAAAAACTGAGCCGGCTACCCTTTCTGATATCCTTCAAAGTGGAACCATTGACCATACTCGCGCCCTCACAGCAGATCTGGCAGGCACTCCTGAAATTCTATTCTCACCTGAGGCTAATGCCAATGCGCGCAGTGCGCGTGATTTACTGGAAGGAATTTCTCTCGAAGCAGACGGCGGAGTATTCACCATCACCGCCAATGACGTTCCATTACTAACGACAGAAAGAGGCTCACTCATCCTGGATGGTTCGATATCGCTGGCCTCTCCTTCTGTTCAACTGTCGATGATCAACGAAGAGGGTGAGAACACCGAATTCAATGTCACGGTCACTTCAGATATCAACACAAATCTGGAAGTAAGAGGTAACATTTCGATCGAAGAATCCAGAACTTGGGAGTTGATGAGCATCCCGTTCGCCACTTATCAAGTAGGGCCCATCTTGATCACTCCTGTCATTAAAATCTATGTAGGAGCTTCCATGGATGTGAATGGTGACTTCATCTGTCACGTCAGCCAGCAATCTTCCACGGAATTCAAGTTGTCCTATAAAAGGGGTGACGGTTGGGATTCCAATAGAGACGCCGCAGCCAGCACAGGTGATGTTTTCATTGATGCCAGTCTTCAAATTGAAGCGGAGGTTTTTACTGGCGTTGCCTTCGAACTTGGCCTGTACAATTTAGTGGGCCCGTACTTTGGCATCCAGGGATATTATGGATTCAACGCTGATACATCGAAGATTGGCACAGATGATCCATGGTGGAATCTGGAAGCTGGGCGGCGCTGGGTTTATGGATTTGATGCAGAAGTTTTCGATGCTGGACAGCTCTTCGAGAAGACATTTGGTAGTCGCGTAGTTGAGCAAATTGACTCGAACGACAACTACTCGGTAGTGTCAGAAGGTGCGCCCTTCTGGGCTACCAGCATCACAGGTGGCGATATTGACGAGATAAAATCTGTGAGCGCGACAAGCGATGGCGGCATTCTGGCAGCCGGACAGACGAAGAGTTTTTCAGACATTCCTGGAAATCATTATGGGGGTTGGCTTGTGAAATTCGACAACAGTGGCGAGGTCGATTGGCAACGCAGCATCTGGCTTGAGAATGAAGTCGGCGACGGATACCTTCAGATAAAAGATGTGATCGCAGAACCCTTGCCCGGCGGAGGCTACGCGATTGCGGGTTCGTGGGCAGCCGATGGAGCGCCGACGCTCCCCATCTTGATCCGTATGGATGAAGACGGCAACGTGCGCTTCGTAAAACAGTACGACCCAGAACCCGGAACACGAAGAATGGCAGCCCGGGCATTGCAGATTCTAGACAATGGATCGATTGCCCTTTTAGCTGAATATCGCATGGATGAAGACAGTGACGGCAACGACGAGCGATACACGGCCATCCTCTGCACGGCACTCGACGGCAGCCCCCTCTGGCAGCAACTCTATCAACCTTCCCCCGATTCAACTTCTGGCGAACTCCGTCACTCGATTCCGAATTCGATGGCTCTCACTGCCGGCGGCGGGCTCGCGGTTCTCGCCCACATTAGCGGTAGCGTCTCTGCGGTAGAAGAGTCCAAACTGGTGATGACAGTATCTGCAGAGGGTGAAATCGATTCCGCTCGAAACTTCACTGGTGACGGAGCGCTGGGCAGATTCCTGCAGGAAGGACAGATCGCGGTCACAGCCAGTGGCGATATCGTTTTCTCCGACTGGAATAAAGTCGTGTGGCTCACTCCCGAGGGCACCATGCGCTGGGCGAATCACTACAATCTGGTAGCCATCGAATCTATGACCTCGATCGGTGACAACATCGTCATCGCTGGTGAACTGGCGAACGTCGGTGGATGGCTGGCAGAACTGACTCCGGAAGGCGAGCTACAGACAAGTCGTGTATTCACGCGTCCCTCACAATGGCGCTATGTCGCATCCGATGTCATCGCTCACTCGGATGGAAGTTACACACTGGGACTTCGCGAGTGGGGCGGCTTCAGTCCCTCCGAATTCTGGGTCATCCATGCAGCGACAGGCGGAACCATCGATTTCGATCCCGATAACGGAGCCGACGTCGATTTCGCATCAGTCACAGCACGAGCAGGCACAACCCAAGGCACTCACCTTGAGATAGTCGCAAAAGATCTGAGCGACATCGGCCTGACGATCTCCGAAGCAGTGGTCGCGGTCTCAGAAACCACTGCGGCACCTGAATCCTGGGCGATTCAGCGCTAATCCCGAGGCTAGTAAAGTTCGACCGGGCTGCGCTTGCCGTCTTCTACGCTCAGCTCTTTCGCTTTCTCCTCTCCCAATGTCGCCACTCGTAGATCCCAGATCGCATCGTTGATCGTCTTGAAAGTATCCAACGAGAACTTGTTAGGCATGACCATCTTCTTCTTCGCTCGCTCAATCCGCTCAAGTGCCAGCTGGATTTCCAGTTCAGGCACTTTCTCCAGATGCAGTCGTGCTTCTTCGACCATTTCAATGCGGTGACAGATCATCACCATGTCGTTTCCAGCGATTACGGCATCGCGGATTGCTTGTTCAAAGGTGACTTCGTTCAGAATGGCACCCATGTCGAGGTCATCCGTCATCACTAATCCCTGATCAAACCCTAATTGGTCACGTAAAAATTTCTGAATGATATTGTGTGAAAGCGAAGACGGCCAGCGTGGTCGATCAGCATCAAAATCCGGGAAGTGCGCGTGCCCGATCATCATCGAATCCAGTTCAGGGATCAGCGCGCGGAACGGCGCAACTTCCTCTCTTTCCAGTTCTTCCTTAGTGCGATTGATGATCGGCAGCTCATGGTGCGGATCGCAATCTGCTGCCCCATAGGTTGGGAAATGTTTGCCGCAGGTGAGAATGCCACGCCCACGCAGGGCACGGTTAAAGGTGCCGGCATAGTCGATCACTTGATTCGCATTCGTTCCGTAGCAGCGCCCTTTGAGTGAATTGTCGGCCTCGTCGTCATAGGAAATATCGAGCACCGGACAGAGATCGAGATTGAATCCGAAAAGGCGCAACAGATCGCCGGTCAATCGACCATGCTGCTTGATAAGTTTGCGATCTCCCTTCTCCCGAAGTTGCTGTGCATTCGGCGGCTCCTGGCCGATGAGACGCAGCCTGGACACACGTCCGCCCTCCTGATCGATCGTGATGATGGGGGCGGTATCACTGAGGTCACGCAGATCATCCAGCAACTTTCTCAGCTGCTCAGGAGACTTGATATTGCGACCAAAAATAATGAATCCCCCGGGCTGAAGCTTGCGCAGGCGCGCCGCCGTGTCCGGGTCAAGTTCCGGGCCGGGAACGCCCATTAGCAACAATTGTCCGAGTGATTTTGAATCCATGGTGAAAAGGTGATACTTTAGTCGTCTATGAAGTTAAATCTTAAAGATTTTTCAATAAAGTTAACTACTTCGGTGGTGTGCGGCTCATTTTTCCTTCTGCTGACTGGTTGTCTGTCAACGGGTGGCAAAAGATCGGTTCATCCATCGTCAGGGCAAACTGCCCATCCGGTGAAGCTGGGAATCGATGTGCTGCGGGAATCTGGGTTCTCGCTGGTGCAGGGAAAGCGCGTCGGATTGATCTGCAATCAAACCAGTCTGGATCGCAGCGGAAAAATGACACGGCTGGTGCTGCATCAGGCGCCACAGGTTCGCCTCACCGCTCTGTACGTGCCCGAGCACGGGCTGGATGGAAAGGAACCTGCGGGGAAGAAAATCACTTCTCGCCGCGATCCCGTGACTGGGCTAACCGCTTACTCCCTTTATGCCAGCACCCGGAAGCCGTCCCCAGCAATGCTGTCGCACATTGACGTCATGCTGTTCGACCTGCAGGACATCGGCAGCCGCAGCTACACTTACGTAAGCACCATGGCACTGGCGATGGAAGCCTGCGCCGAGAATGGCAAAGATTTTATCGTCCTCGATCGGCCGAACCCCATGGGCGGTCATCGCATCGAAGGACCACTTCTCGAAACACGGTGGAAGTCATTTGTTGGCCAAATTCCAGTGCCCTATGTGCATGGAATGACCACTGGCGAACTGGCGGGGATCATTCATGGCAAGCGAATGATTCACGCTGTCCCGAGACTCACCGTTGTCCGAATGGAAGGGTGGAATCGAGCCATGAGTTGGGCGCAAACCGGCCTGCGCTGGACCCCCACTTCACCTAATATTCCAAAAGGCAGTTCTCCCTACTACTATGCCGCCACTGGAATGCTGGGTGGACTGCACGGAGTCGATATCGGAATCGGCACGAACGGCGCATTTGAATTTGCAGCAGCTGAGGGTGTCAACGCCGAGGAGTTCACGCGGCACATGAATGCGCAAGGATTTCAAGGTGTGCGGTTTTCCCCATACTACAGCAAAAAGAAGCCCGGATTTGCTGGCAGCCAAATTCACATCGACCACGGAGCGAGCGCTGATCTGATCGAGCTGGATGTCACGCTGATAGCAGAATTAAATCGGCGAAATCGCACTGATCTGTTTCGAAATACGCCGTCATCGGTCATGTCTCTTTTTCATAAAGTCTTTGGCAGTGACTCGCTCGCAAACGATCTGAAAAGAGGCGTCTCACCGCGCTCAATTGCTGCAAAGTGGAAGGGATATAACCAACAGTTCCGCACAGAGAGAACTCGCTATCTCCTTTATTGAAAACCAGTTAGGATTCAACCTCCGGTTATCACTGGAGCCTGAGAGAAATCGGGGCAATAGTGCCTGCAATCAATGAACGAGCCCTCAGATCAGATTGCTGGTTATTACCCGGATACGGCGGAAGATGCGGAGTCGGCAGTCAATACGGGCCTGGCATTTGTGGGTGCCTATCGTTCGCGATCAGCCATTGAAGAACACGGTCTAGTGCTGCTTTCAATTGGTCATCCTTACTGGGTGTTCAATGTCCCGACCGCCAGCGCTCCGTTTCAGCTATTCGTCCGGGAAGCAGTGGTACCTCACGTGCAAGGAGAACTGAAGCGCTATGATGCGGAAGCTCTCGAATGGCAAAAAATGATCACGCATAATCCTCTGCCGACACGCGAGTATCGCGCAGGGGTACACTTTGCCTTCGCCTATGTTGTCGTTTTACTGATTGGCTTTCGATTGCAGCTTCTCTATCCCGAATGGGAGAAACACTTGCTCAGTAACAATCACGCACTGTTCTACAATCATGAATGGTGGCGTCCGCTGACGGCACTGTTTCTGCACGCGGACACCGGTCATTTGCTAAGCAATTTGTCGATGGGATTGCTGTTCGGCCTGCTGTGCTCGAAGTCCATGGGGGCGTGGCTGGCTTGGGCATTGATTCTCGCAGGCGGCTTCGCAGGGAACATCCTTACTGCGTTGAGCTATATGCCTGAATCCCATCAGTCACTAGGTGCATCGACAGCGGTGTTCGCAGCGATCGGGGTTCTCACTGGGCACGGAGGAGCGGAAACGTTGCGAGACAGAAGCCGCATCACTTTGTTCCGAAAATCACTTCCGCTGCTCGGCGGACTTGCCTTGTTAGGCATGTATGGTTTCGGACCCGATCCCAGAACAGATATTCTAGCGCACGTCTGGGGCTTCGTTTGCGGCGCCGTTATGGGACTGGCTGCCGGTGCCATTCAAATCAGGAAACTGTTAGCGGAAAAATGTCAGTAGCAGCGCAGTTACTCACATTTTCATTCGCTGCCTTGCAGGATCTGCAGCCTGATATAGGTGGTTTCCACCATTGGAATTCTGAGCGTGTGCGTGCCGTCTGATGAAATCGAAATCGCACTTGCGGCAACGTTTGACCATTGCTGCAGATTGTTAGCCCGCTGAGGCGATACCTGTATGAACGGGCATTCGTCGGCTCTGGGTAAGTAACTCATCGTCAATATTGGTTGACCGCCCAGCTCAGTCACCCTGGCAGCAGGCAATCGCTGGGAATCCTGCCGCAAAGGATGCATCCCCAATGCGCACTCGACGAGATTGGTGACGCCATCAAGATCAGGATCATCCGTTTCTCCCGCCTGTCCCGCTGGGATATTGAAACCAGCCGCCCAAGTATCATAGGGCATGCTGGGAGAAATGCTTAGCACGCTCTCCAGAATTTCGCGCTCGGTAACTGGAGGGATGCTTTCATTGAACTTCTCGTTCACTGCCTCCACAATCGCCTGCGCTACCAGTGCCTGCCCATTAGTGTTCGGATGAAAATTCGCCGCCAGGGCTCCACCCAGCCAGACATATCCCTGATCGCCCTCATCACTTCCCTCATTGATGAAAGGCACACCGCCAATGCAAAGCGGCGCCGGATCAATGAGGCTTTCCGTCAGCGTGTAAACATCCGCGAATGCAGCATCGTGTTGATCAGCGAGCTTCTTTAGCTGCCGATTCAACAATTCGATCGCATCGGACACTCGTTTGGTCTTCACCGGGTCGGTGGGATGGGCTGACTTTAGTTCGGGAGTCGCTCCGACGTGTGGCACATTGACCAGAACAATTTCCAATTCGCTATTCTCCCTTTCGACTTCGAGGATAATGTCTTCGATGTCTGAGAAAATCGCTTTGACACCCGTATTGTTTTCGTCGCGGCCCTGATAGATTTCGTTATAAATTCGGTCAATGTCATTGCCGCCAAGAAATATCACTGCCCGCTCAGTGTCGTCGTAGGCTGGATCGATCAACTGCCGGAACAAAGCATCACTGATCCCTGAATCCTGCAATAGACCATTGTATTCATTTGCACCAAAAGTCGGCAGCGCCCAGTTGTAGGCATGACTGGTGATATCCCAGCTGGAATCGATGAACCCCAGATCGACCGTCCGCACTTTTCCAAAATCAAAATCATCCGGACGAATCGCGGACAGGATTTCCACCCAGTTGCGCGCATCGTCGAACTCCGTGAATTCAAATTGGTATTCTCGTGACAAGCTGTCGCCAATGATCATGTAGCGCTCCGCTTGCGCCACCAGGCATCCTGCACTTAGGAAAACTGTCATGGCCCAATTTGTCACCATGCTCGCCCCCCTGAACCTGGACCACCGCTGGATGAATGCTGTCATGTCACACTATGACACGTCAGCCCTCAACAGCAAGCAAGGCCGTGCGAGAGAATCGAGGAACTCAAAAAACTAGAACAATTCCAGATTTGGAATCACTGATTTGAACAACCACACGAGAGCTCCGATCACACCAGCAGAGATGACCACTATCAAAATGGTGGTCTCACGCTTTTTCTGACGGTGAAAGGTATCAAATCCCGATGTCATCATACGCTTCTCCGCAGCAGCGTCCGTATCAGACGTGCCGGAGTAGATGCGCTTAAAGCCCTGAGGTCTTTGTTTCATGAACGTTGGATCGACAGTGAATGCCTAGATTAAGACATGCGATTGCTCTCTGCGCAAGTGTAAACCAGTCCCGTGTCCACTCTGCCTTCGCTTCCCAATGAGGGAGGCTTAAAGTCCGGAGTGAATGTGCTCCAATGTCAGCAGCGCATACGCCGTAGCGAGGACGGGATCTTTTTCCCACCAGCGGCCATTTGTATTCGACCATGAACCGTCGGCCGATTGCAGATTAAACAGCTTTTTAGCCAACTCCTCACGCCAGTTCACTTTGCCACCATCCGCAGTCTCCAGCGTGTCCACATTCGAGATATTAAATGCTTTTGCCATCGAATGGTAGTAATAATACAGCCCCTGCAGCTCCAGCCCTGGATTTTCCTCCAACGTGTAGAATTCATTAAGCCATGACAGCACCGCTTGGATACGTGGGTCGTCTGTTTTGAGATCCGCATACACCAGGCTGAGCAGTCCTGCGTAGCTCATGCTACCGTAAGATCGCAGGGCCACGCGTTCTCCAGCGGCCGTCTTTACCTTCATCTCACCAGCTTTACTGTCGCCAGGAAAATAGATGAATCCGCCTTTGTTCGCTGGATCATCACTGGCCCATTTCTGATCGTTCGTAGCGGTCAAGTTCTGACATCGTTCGACAAATTTGATCGCCGCATCCCAATTCAAATCCGGCAACTTCGATGTGTCCGCTCCGGTATCCGCCAGCAGCGACTTCGAATAGTAGAGCGCCTCAAGCGCAAAATGGGTATTCGAGAGATCCGAGTGCGCATAGGTGCCGCCGTAGCCAATTCCGCCGTCATAAGCATTGTCGGATTCTCCTTTGAAATCAAAATCCGCCTGTTGATTCACCAGAAAGCGACGCCCATTCAGAATCAGCTGGTTGAATTTTCCACTCTCTTCCTGCAGCAATGCCATCATGCTCAGCGATGTGTTATACGTCGCCAATCCTTTGATGTAGATGCCGCCATCATCCTTAGCACTGGCAGCCAGAAAATCGTATCCTCTGGTCGCAGCATCAGGAATCTCCCCAGCTCCACGAGAAGGATCTGCCATCCATGCCGAGACAGCGAGAGCGGTAAGCGCAGGTTGCTGAGGATCCCCCAGGCTTCCCGTTGACGCATCCTGTTGCGTGCCGAGCCACGCCAGGCCTCGATCTACCGCTCGATGGATTTCCAGTTTCAGCGAAAGATTTGCCTCTGGCGACTGCGCAGAAGCAATTGACGCTGTTGCCAGAAAACCTGCTGCGAAAGCAGTTACCATATAAGAATGGAATAACGTTTTTTTCATGAGAGGTTATTCATTTCTTCGCACCTCCATGTGGGCGCAAGATGAGTGTTACTGGTGTGTCTTTAGCCGGCAGCCCATGCTCCGGTGCTGGTTTCCAGATTTCGTCGGAAGTTTTCCCCTCTCGAGGATTATTAAAAAGCGATCGATGATCACGATAAATCGCAATCAATGACCCATCTGTCTCAGCTGCAAATCCACCACCATCGTCCAGTTTCGATCCCGTATAGAGCCAGTGGCCTGCCTTGGCCGTCGACTCAGTCGCCAGATTGAGAACCCATGATTCCACAGCAGCAGTCTGCTTTTTCCCTTCCTTGCCTTTCCACTGCACGAGAATATCCATTGAGGCCATGGGCTGGGCCGCGATGGCAACGTCTTCCTTTTGATCTTTCAGAATGTCAGACGCCTCATAGTTTAACAGCAACAAGATGATATTCAAATTCATCGGGCTGGCTTCAGTCGTCAGCAGCGATTCGTGAATTTTTCCGGTAATCTCGTTCACGACCAGGTATTCAAGATACCCAATCGTCATGTTCACCTTTGCATCGAACTTGATCTCGCGCGTCCTACGATCAAACTGGATCTTCCCCAGGCGAAATATGCCGTCCTTAAGTGTTTCAATTTTCGGGCGCGCCTCTTCCGCCGGGGCAATTGGGGCATCGCCCTGCGCCACAACCCGACCGAGGCACGCCAGCAGGCATACAGTGATCAGAGCAGTAATCTGGAAAGCGCACCTTGCCATCGACATGAGAGGAATCTATCGTTCCACTCACCGGGCGCAAACGCGAAAATACCGTTATTCCACCACACTCACCAAAGTTGTAACATTCGGTACATTTTCAGCCCCGACTATAATGGAATTTCTAGTGATGCTCCTCACTCGTGCGATTGTTGCGTCAGTGATCTGCGTCATCATTCTCCCTGCATTGTTCCTCCTGGCCACTCCCGTCATCCTGATCGGCGCTGCCTTCTCACGCGAAGGCAGCTACCAGGAAAATGTAAAGAATGGTTATGGCACAGTCTGGTACCACTGGAAACGAGGAACAGAAAGCATCATCTGAGAAATCGCTCTACTTCCGAACGACCCAAATGTTTCGATAGTACACAGGGTTGCCGTGGTTCTGAAGGTAGACTGGGCCTGGCTCTGCTCCCTCTTTCAGTGGCGATGCCGTGGTCGAGTGATCAATCTCCACATCTTTGTGCACGACCACTCCATTGTGCTTCACCGTTGCCCGCGCATTCGCCGACTTCTTTCCATCGGCATCAAATTTGGCTGCGGTGAAATCTATGTCGTATGTCTGCCACTGCATTGGAGGGTAGCACATGTTCATATCAGGATCTTTCACCGTATAGATGCCGCCGCACTCATTGTGCTTTCCTTCCAGACCAAAGGAATCAAGTACCTGCACTTCATAGCGTCCCTGCGCATAAAAGCCGCTATTACCCCGTCCTTGGCCACGCGCATAAGGCTTGTAGGGAAGATAAAATTCCATGTGCAGGGTGAAATCGCTGAAGTTTTCTTTTGATCGCGTGCCCTGCATCAGCAGTCCGTCTTCTGTAACCTTGCCATTCTGCCAGGCTTCAGCATTGCTTCCATCGAACAAAACGACCGCGCCTTCAGGGGCCTTGGCTCCCTCAGTCGGGCTCTTACGCACGACTCGCTTCAACGTAGTGAAGCGATTGCCCGCGTCATCATAAACAGCCAACGCTCCATCTTCGATCGCGCCACTCCAACCACCATCAGTTGCGCTGAATGTTACCTTGCCGTCTTCAGTTTTTCCAGCTCCCGTGTAGAGATCGTCACGATCACCATCCCAGCCATCACCCGGCAATCCGTTGCGATAACCAACAATCGAAAATTTCCCTTCGCCTTCAGCGATGATGTGCGCACCTAGCGTGTCACCGCCTACTACACCGATGTATTCACCTTGAATCGCGAAATCGGCATCTGCATCCGCTGGATCCAGTTGAGCCGCCTTTGGATCACGCGCTTTCTTCGCAGGCTTCGGGCCAACAAGCTCGACCAGATTGCCATCCGGGTCACGGACAATGGTTAGTGCCAGTTCAGGATTCAAATTGGCAGGCAATGCAAGCGGCCCCTTGGCGATCGGCTCCACTCCAGCTTTCGCAAGGCGTGCCAGTGCGTCGTCGGTGCTCTTCACCACAATCGTCAGATAGCTGAAGCCAAGCTGAGAGTGGATATGCCTGTTGTCGCTCTTCTTCGATTCAACACCCGGCAATTGCATCAATTTCAATTTGGTCGCGCCGTCACCTTCACCTAACACCAACACCTTGATTTCCAAAGCAGCACCATCAGTGAGACCAACGTCTTTTGCAAAATCGCCTGGAACACCAAATCCAGGCACTTCCCTGAATCCAATCGCTTCCTTGTAGAACTTGAGCGAATTCTCGATATCACTCACGACGCATCCCAGGTCGATCGTTCGGGAGAGAAATGGCGATTCTCCAGCATCTTGGGCCGCTGCCGGGGCAACCCCAAACGATGAAAAAACGCATGCAACGGCAGCGGAGCAACTGGCGATCGCTGCTTTGGCCGGGAAAAACTGTGGTATTAAGGTCATGTTCATGTAGCAGAGTTAATACGAAATGGATGCCGCCTGGGCAAGCGGCATTTCACGGGCTCAGCGCCTCTTTTTCGGATCCTCTCACCAGCACGCCCCCCGTAGATTTCACCTGCTATTCACGCACGCAGGCATACATTCACTGCAAACCCTGCATGTACTACCCTGTGTCCCGCTATAACACTTTATATTCAGTCGCCGCTTTCATTGCATCACTAACCATCGCCACAGCCGACATCTTGATCACTGAGGTGATGTCCAAAAATGGCCACGGACTGACAGACGCAGATGGCGACAGCTCAGATTGGATCGAAATATTTAATTCAGGACAGGATGCCGCGACATTGGCTGGCCACTTCCTGACGGATGTTCCAGATTCGCCGACCAAGTGGCAACTACCGGCCGAGACATTGCCGTCCAATGGATTTCTCATTGTCTTTGCCTCTGGAAAAGATCGCACGGATGCAGCCGCCGAGCTTCACACCAACTTCACCCTCAATGGCGACGCCACTTACGTAGCACTGAGCGACACCACTGGCGCAGCACTTTCCGAATTTGATCTCGCTGACGTTGCACAATTTGAAGACGTCTCTTACGGCGTCGCCCAAACGGGCAACAGAACCACTAGCACGCTACTGGCTAGCAGTTCGCCGACCATGGTGCTGGTGCCCACATCAGACATTGGCCAAAGCTGGACGAGCCCTGACTTCAACGATGCCACATGGCAATCGGCGACCACGGGCATCGGTTACGAGCGCGGCAATGGCTACGCGTCACTTATCGGCGCCAATGGTGACGTCGAATCTGAGATGTATGAAACCAATGGCTCGGTGTATTTTCGCGTCCCATTCCAGGCAGTCGACGCGGTCGGCATCACCGCCTTGACTTTGCGAATGAAGTATGACGATGGATTCGCGGCCTTCCTCAATGGAGTGCGTGTCGCCGAGGCCAATGCGCCCACGACCTTACGATGGGATTCGACGTCCACCGGCCAGCATGATGATTCGGCAGCAGTCGTTTTCGACGACTTTGACATGACCACTTTTGCGCGCGAGCTACGCACAGGTGCCAATGTCCTTGCTATCCAGGGACTCAACACCAATCTGACCAGTTCGGATCTAATCTTCATGCCCGAAGTCCAGGTCACCCGGCTTACTGAGGCCACGCTCGGCGAGCCCGGATACCTTTCAACAGCCACCCCGGGTGCCTTCAATTCTGACAGTTTCGGCGGCTTTGTCTCAGACACAAAATTCAGCATCGATCGCGGATTTTTCACTGATCCGTTCACACTTGAGATCACCACATCTTCGCCCGATGCCACCATTCGCTATACCACGGATGGATCTGATCCTTCCGATACCAATGGCACGCGCTACTCCGGCCCGCTTACCATTTCTCAATCCACTGTGCTGCGGGCAGCAGCGTTTCAGGATGAGCTTGTCCCTTCTAACATTGACACGCACACTTACCTGTTCCCGGACGACGTCCTGAGACAATCGCCCAATGATGAAGTCCCCCCAGGCTGGCCAGGTGACGGCGAAATCAACGGCCAGGAGATGCGCTATGGCATGAGCCAGCGAGTCGTCGATATCATTCACGATCCAGCGGACGTCGTCGCTGCGTTAAAGAGCGTCCCAACATTTTCAGTCGTCACACCGCTCGAAAATCTGTTCGATCCCGCGCGCGGCATTTACACCAATCCAGGCAATGATGGCAGGAACTGGGAGCGCCCGGCTTCGGTGGAATTATTGAATCCCGATGGCACGACGGGCTTCCAGGTCGACGCCGGAATTCGCATCCGCGGTGGCTTTAGCCGAACGACGGGCAACCCGAAACATGCATTTCGCCTGTTCTTTCGCCGCGAATACGGCGACGCCAAACTTCGCTACCCACTATTCGGAGATGAGGGGGTCGATGATTTCGACAACATCGACCTGCGCACTTCACAGAACTATTCCTGGGGCTTTCAAGGGGACTCTCGGAATCTGTTTCTGCGCGATGTTTTCTCCCGCGACCTGCAGGGGAAAATGGGCCACCCTTACACGCGCAGTCGATTCTACCATTTGTATCTCAACGGCGTCTACTGGGGACTCTTTCAGACGCAGGAGCGGGCCGAGGCCTCATTTGCAGAGAGTTACCTGAAGGCCGACAAAGAAGATTTCGATGTCATCAGTAAATTCGGCAGCACAACCGACGGCAACCGTGATGCCTACGCGCGCCTGTGGCAGGAAGCCACTGATGGCTTCACTAACGAACGCTACTTTCGCGTCCAGGGACTCAACCCTGACGGATCCACTAATGCCAGTTACGAACGGCTACTCGATGCAGGAAATGTGATCGACTACATGATCCTCACCTACCACACTGGCGATCGCGATGGCCCAGGTTCTCGCTTCACCCAACCGAATCCGAACAACTATTTCGGAATCTACAATCGTGAGAACCCGGACGGTTTCAAATTTTTCGAACATGACTCTGAGCACTCGCTGGACACTGGCGAAACCAACATGGTGTCGCCGTTCACTTCTGGCAACAGCAACAGCCAGTTCAACCCACACTGGTTGCACGAGCAACTCATGGAGAATGAAATCTACCGACAGCGATTTATCGATCGCGTGCAGGAATCATTTTTCAATGATGGCCTCCTGACTGGCGAAAATGCAGTAGCACTGCTCAATAGTAGAGCGTCACAAATTGATCAAGCGATCATTGCAGAGTCTGCCCGCTGGGGCTGGCTCGGTCGTGAGAACGATCCCTTCACCCGCGACACCTGGCTCGGGGCAGCAGAAAGCACTCGCAACTGGCTCCTGGCCCGCGTTCCCACCGTCATCGAACAATTGCGCGCAGTAAACTGGTTCCCGGACACATCAGCACCGGATTTTGTGCTGGCAGGGGGAGCAGTCGCACCCGGTTTTGGACTCCAATTTCGCAGTGGCTCCGGTACACTTTACTACACCATGGACGGATCGGATCCGCGCCAGGCCAACGGAAGCATCAACCCGCTGGCGGCCATCGCTGAACCCGCCCGTGAGATCGCCACACGCATGCTTGATGAAGACTCACCTGCCACCGCATTTGTCCCGACCAGCGATAGCCTTGGCACCAACTGGCGTGATTCCTCGTTCAATGATACCAGCTGGAAAACTGGTGCAGCCGCCATCGGTTACGACACCGGCACAGATTATGACGCCCTGATCGACATTGATGTATCGGAAATGGAGGACACCAACGGCTCGGTTTACATGCGTATCCCATTTCAAGTCGAATCGCTGGATGCACTCACAGCACTCCGCCTATCCATGCGCTACGATGACGGCTTCATCGCCTACATCAATGGCGATGCCGTTGCATCTGCCAATGCTCCAGGAAACCCCGTATGGGACTCCACCTCCTCTTCTAACCACAGCGACAGCGCTGCCCAGTCGTTCGAAAGCTTCGACATCACCGAGCACACCAGCCTTCTCCGCCAGGGCACTAACATTCTGGCAATTCATGGCATGAATACATCGATCGGAAGCTCTGACATGCTGATTTCTCCTCGACTGGAAAGCATCTCCACCACTGGAGGCAGTGACATTCTTCTCACGGAAGGCGTCATCACAGTGAAGGGGCGAGTGCGCGATGGCAATGAATGGTCGGCTCTCAGCAGCGCTACATTTCAAGTGGGCATCGCTCCTGCCTCCGCCGACAATACCGTTATTTCCGAGATCATGTATCATCCCGCTGAGCCCACTGCCGCCGAGATCGCTGCCGGATTCACCGATCAGGATCAATTTGAATTCATCGAAATTCGCAACACCAGCACTACTTCCATCGATCTAGGAGAAGCCGCATTCACTGAAGGAGTCCGATACACTTTCCCAATCGCCACGGTGCTCGCCCCCGACCAGACAGTCATCATAGCCAGCGACGTCACCGCATTTTCAGAACGGTACGGAGAGTCAACCCTCCTCTCCGGAGCCTATGAAGGAAACTTGGCAAATTCTGGTGAACGCCTTCGACTCGCCGATGCTGAAGGCGACACCATTGCCGACTTTTCCTTCAATGATCGAGGCAACTGGCCACGACTACCGGACGGCGAGGGCTATTCCCTTACATCGATCTCAAATGTGCCTGCATCTGCTGCTTCAGAGGCCACGAACTGGAGGTCGAGCTCAACTGTAAACGGTTCTCCCGGATCCATTGATACGCTTCGTCTGGCGACCTGGCAGAGCACCCACTTCACAGCCGAGGAACTCGTGAATCCCGCAATCTCCGACAATGACGCCGACCCAGACAATGATGGGCTGGGCAATCTCGCTGAATATGCAACTGGCAAAAACCCAAGAGTGCGCGACCGCACCAGCCCACTCACCATAGAAACCGAAACTGTGGAGGAAGGACTCCGCGTATGGCTGGTTTTACAGCAATCCATTGCCGCCGATGACATCCGCACCACAGCGCAGTTTTCAACCGACCTTGAAAATTGGACCGACCTCGGCGCCGAGCTTCTCGACCTTGACAACGAATCAGTTCCTGACACTGCCACTCCAGGCATTATCACCCGCCAATGGGAGATCGGCTCTCTTCCGTTGACCGAGAGCATGCTACACTTCCGGTTCCAGTTCTCAGTTCGAGAACCGTGAAAAGACGCTATCGATTTGAAGTGATCCCCAGCCCAATCTTTCCCTTAATCTCCATTCCCAAAACTATCATTTCAAGTGAATCGTGGATGCATCCTTGTCGCAGCTGATTGACCATTAGCACGTCCTAATCAAAGCATCCATCCCGCCTACGAGGTGAAGCATTATTGTTCATAAGAACAGAAATACTAGTTTCACCTCTACGCCGTCCAACTACCGCCCCCGGACACCCCCCGTGCCTCCCCACTCTGGCAGATCGTCCACCATTCATGGAACGACTTCCTCGCCGACTACGAAACAAAATACGTCGATGGGTTTGGCTTGCGCTATGCTCTCTCGGGCCTGAACCGCATTGCTCCCGGAGTATTCCAGAGTTAGCACGGATTTAGCGTATTCCGCTTGTCTCTCGCGAAGGGGAAGCGCGCGGTTTGCCCGTCTCGTTCCGTTGGAGGCACCGAATCGCCCGGCCCGGCCGCGACGGCGAGATGATCACGGAACCGTTCAAGGTACCGGACGAGGCATTGAAGCCCCTTTCTGACGGCGAGTTGGCAGAATGGGGGCTATGAACAAGGGCATACGCATTAAAACGCAAAGCTTACGCACTTACGCATGCAGATTGATCAAAATTCAGAGCACCTGACTTTGAAGGAATCGATCGTGCCACCATTTTGCAGATGAGGCCGTCTCGTCTCTCAATTCAACTCTGCCCCAAATGCCCCAATGGGGTTGTGTCCCGGCAGCAACGATCCACGGCTCCTCGGACACAACCCGGGACATGATGTGTCAGGATCCCAAGGTAGCGCCACTGGCGCAAACCCGGCTTTGGGACGGAATCCCGTTGGGATTATGAGAGATAGGGAGGGGCGAATTCGGGCACGCGGTATGGAATCATACACATCTATACTGATTCCTAAAATTAATGGTTACAATTTAAGGAATTTTACCCGCTTGGCCGCTAGCATTTTAAATACGTAAGCCCTGTTCAGGGGGACACCTCGCCGTGGATGGACTGCTACGGCTATCAGGCGAACAAGGGGAAGTCGCCGACTATCGACTACAATTTCACCTCGACGACCACGCTATACTCCAACAGATGCCCACCGAAGCTGGGCCCTACGTGCCGTTCATCATCAGGGGGCCGGAAAAATGGATACTTTCCTGCCCCCCTCCATCCCCCCATGAATCCACCTGGGAAATTAAATCTCCTACCAATCACTACTGCAACACGATTCCGGCTGGCAGTGATTCGCCGAACAGGCTGATGCGGTCAGATTTTTCTATAGGCACGAATTCCTTTAACGGAATCTGACGAATAGGAGCGACGTCCGCTTTATTGAGCTTAGAGATGATTTTCTTGCGCAGCGATGGATCGAGATCGAGATGCGGGTTGTCGACAATTCTCGCAGCGCGCAGGAATAGAGTTTGCAGCACCGAAACTTTGT
>JBNMNB010000077.1:0-29752 GCA_051270635.1 Verrucomicrobiales bacterium
AGGGATCACGATTCTTGGTAGAGAATACAATGTGGATCGTAACTCTGGCGAGTGATTGCGGCATGGCGCGACATTCTAATCTAGGGTCGCCCCGTTGGGGCTACACTTTTTTACGCCGTATACCCAGGCCGATGGCCTGGGCTCGCATAGTGCTGGCCCTTTGGGCCGGGAAAACTCCAAAACTCCAATCTCCATCACTCCGCGTGGATTTGGAGTTGCGCAGGATCTGTCCATGAAATCGCTGGATCGCTGAGTTCTGACTCCATGCAGTTCAAGGACGAGGTCCTCGCGGGTTAGGTTAGGAGGCCTGAGCATGGTGTGACGCCCCGGAATACTCAAGAGGCACCGAGGAACGCCGAGTCAGAAATGCAATTTCCTAGCAATAACCTGGGACGCTCGACCCGCCAGAATTCTTTATTGTTACCGAGGTTCCTGCCGAGGACACGCCCTTTGATCGAGATCCTTGGCGACGGGTATTTCTCGTCGTGCGCGAACCGGGCGATCTCGCGCTGTGTCGCCACGTTCCAAAGCCGTGTGGTCGACCGGTTCCGGGTGATCAATGTCCGCCCGTCCGGCGAAAAAACGAAGTTCGAGATGTGTGACATGTGACCGGTGAGTTCGCCTACGAGGGAGCCGGATTCGAGGTCGACAAGCCTCATCGAGTTGTTGGCAAAGTTGTCTCCAGCTAACATGTTTCCCTGTGGTGAGACGTTCACTCGCCACTTCAGCCCCAGCGTCGACAAATTGAACTGCTGCCGCAGCCTACCCGATGCGACATCCCATACCGCGACCGACGCGCGACCGACATCTGGGGATACCTTAGCTGTCCAGGCAAGGAGTGTGTCACCCCGGTCTGACAGGGCGAGCACCCTTCTCTGATCGCCGGCTAAAGGAATCTCCTGGACCTTGCGATCAGCCTCGAGATCCCAGATCTCATACCGACCCTCCAACTCGATGGCGATCCTGTTCCCGCTCGCGGAAGCCACAACGCTGTCGACACTCGGACGCCGCAGGTCTTCGAGCGTCGTCAGCGGATGAAACTCACCTGATCCGATCTCGACGCGCCCGATGACCAGGTTCCCGGTCTCGGCTGTCCACTTCGAGAAAAGGAGGCTGTCGCGGCCGCCGAACCCGATCAGTTCTCCCTCGGTTTCAAAGCGGGATAAGAGCTCGCCCGTCGCGGCATCTCTGACCGTGTGCTCCTCGTCCCTCGGCGCGATCACGAGGCGACCGTCCTCCGAGAAATACTCTTCTTCGGGGAGATCTGGGAGTGCCTCTGGAGCCTCTGCCCGGTCGAGGCTCCAGAGCCTCACCGTCGCGTCCTTGCCGCCTGATACCAACGTCTTGCCATCGCCTGAGAAGCCCAATGCCCAGACCTCATTGCCGTGACCAAGGAAGGTGTCGATGAGTTCGAGTTCAGGGAAGCTCCACACCTTGATCGCCTGGTCGCCGCCAGCGCTGAATATTCTTTTCCCGTCCGAGCTAAGCCGGAGGTCGAAGCCGAAGTTGCGATGGGCGTCGTCCTGGGACGCGATCTCCTCAGGCGGCTCTGAGGCCAAGTCCCACACCTTAAATTCGACAAATGAGCCTCGTCGGATCGGACCGGAGATGGCCGCGAGGAACCGGCCGTCAGAGACCAAGGCACCTGCCCCCCTGTTGATGGGAGGACTCTCCCAGTTCTGATCGAGACGTTTTGAATTCGGGTCGATCCCCCAGACTTCGACCCAATTTCCGACAGCGGCAGCGATCCGTGAATCGTCGATGAAATCCAAGGTGCGTCCGAATGGCCGAGTGTTAATTGGAATTGGAATATCTCCGAAGATACTCCAGTCGGTAGTATCCCACAGTCGGATAGACCCCTTCTGGCGCGCCGCAAACCACTTGCCAGAAGGCGAGAAGCAGAGGGAGGAACACGACGGACTATCGAAGGACAGAGGGTCGGCACCGGCGATCCGACTCCAATCTGCGGTATCCCACAACACGATCCCCTTTTCGCGAACGGTTGCCAAGATGGTGCTGTCCGGTGAGACAGCCAGCTGGTGCCTGCGGGCGGGTGTCACACGCCTCCTCGGTGCCAGCTCCGTCGGAGCAACCCCCAGATCGATATGGTGAATGGTAACTCTGCCATCGAGGGTGGCGGCCACGAACCTTCCGCTGTCATCTGGAAATAATATGATCGAGTTCACCATCGCGTCGAACCCTTCAATCGTATGGGACTGGTCGCCCTTGGCCTGTTCCAGGAAAAGGTAGTACTCAAACCCCAGGATATCTTGCTCAAGATTCTGGTAGTGCCCTAGAAGCTGGCGCGCCTTACCGAGGTCACCATCCAGGAGGGCGCGGTGCACCAGATTCATATCTGCGGTGTAGAGATTCAGGCTAGCGACTTCGGCGTTTTTCGTCGCCCGCTCCTTCTCGGTGTTGGCGATGGTGAGCGCGCTCTTGAGTTGGGCTTCCGCCCGCGTCGCTTTGTTGAGGTTCAGCAGTGCGTTCGCCCGCGCCGACACCGCGACGTTGGCCTGCCACTTGCTGACCGCAATCCCGGCAACCAACGCCGCTACCACGGCCACCGCCGCGGTCCAAACCAGCTTGTTCCGTTTCCAAGCCTTCTGCAGTCTGTAGGCCGTGCTCGGAGGGCGCGCCACAACCGGCTCGTTCGCGAGGTGGCGCTTAATGTCCGCCGCCAGTCCGTTGACCGTCTCGTAGCGACGCGTCCGGTCCTTCTCCAGCGCCTTCATCACGATCCAGTCGAGATCTCCACTCATGGTCCGCGCCAGCTTGCGAATCTCGGTCGAGCGCTGTGCCGCCACCTCTGCTGCGGTCTCGCCCAGTTGGCTCACCTGCGTGCTTGGCTTCGGTGGATCCTCTTCGCGAATCATCTTGATCGCCACATCGAACGTCGCTTCGCGAAGACGCTCCGCCCCGATCGGCGTTGCCCCCGAGAGCAACTCGTAGAGCACCACTCCGAGCGAGTAGATGTCGCTTCGCGTGTCGATGTCCATCTTCCCACCAGCCTGCTCGGGGCTCATGTAGCCCAGCGTCCCGATCACCCGCCCCACCCCTGTCATGAAGGTCTGCTCGGTGAGGCGATTCTCCACCGCCTTGGCCACCCCGAAGTCGATCACCTTCGCCGCCGGTCGTCCGTCCCGCTCCGTCACAAGGATGTTCGACGGCTTGAGGTCGCGATGCACCACACCCTTTTGATGGGCATGCTGTACCGCCCGGCACACCTTGATAAACAGCCTCAAACGGTCCGCAGTCCCGAGCCGCCGCTCGTCGCAAAATTCGATCAAGGGCTGGCCCTCCACCAGTTCCATCACGAAGTAGGGCCGCCCCTGCTCGGTCGAACCGGCGTCGTAGACACTCGCGATCCCGGGATGATCCATCATGGCCAGCGCCTGGCGCTCGGCCTCAAAGCGTGCCCCCACTTCCTTGGTGTCCATCCCCAGCTTGATGATCTTGAGCGCCACTTTCCGCACCACCGGCTCGCTCTGCTGCGCCAGCCACACTGTCCCCATCCCACCCGCACCGAGCTCCTTTAGCAGTTCGTAGCTTCCGATCTGATCCCCCGCGCGTTCCCCGGCCGGTGCACCCACGCCGCCAAGTGCGCCTAAAATCGCTGCTGGCTCCTCATGCGCCGCCACGAGCTTCCCCACCTTTTCTCTCAGGTTTTTTTCCCCTCCGCAGGCCGTATCCAGATAGGCCTCCCGCGCTGTCCCAGCCTCAATCTCCAGAGCCTGGATAAAGATCTCCTCTTCTCGATGTTGTTGTTGTTCCTTCATAGGATAGTAAGACCGGTGTCGATGTCCTCAGTTTAGACAAGAAGCGTTGGCGGGGGCGCTCTGGAAGATCTCCAGGTCGCTCATGGCGCTTCCTCCGTCTTCTTCGGTTCCGCACGGACACCACGGCGCACCTGCGCGAAAGCAGTGATGGAATGAGAAACAATACGCGGGCGATTCATTCGACTTGGCTATTGCAACTGCGCTTCCCGCCATCGCCCGATTCTACGTTCCATTTCATCCGCATCGGTGATCTCGGCAAAAGCGTCCATAGGAATCGTTTTGTAGAGCTGAACGACACCATCCTTCCAACAGCTGAGAATCGTACGGCCGTCCGGACTCCACTTGGCATAAATCAGTGTCGAGTCCCGAGTAATCTGAAGAACTTCCCGCCCAACGGGACCGGTTGGGTCCCAGACGTGAACAACGTTGTCGATCCCCGTCGTCAGAACACGTGACAACCCGGGATCGGGATTGAATTCCACGTTGGTAATCCGCTTCTTAGCACTTTTTAAAGTGGACAGGAGCTTCCCATTTCTGGCGTTCCAGATCAATGCTTCAATGCCGAACGCTGAAGTCGCAATCCGCTCGTCATCAGAACTGAAACGTGCCACCGAGACGAAACCTTTGTGCCCGCTCAGAGTGAACAACTTCGCGCCATCAATGGCATCCCATACGATTGCTGTTTTGTCCGAGGATCCGGTCACAATTCGTTTGCTATCATGGCTGAACTCAGCCCAGAACGCTTTGTCTGTGTGGCCCTCGAGCGTGTACTTCAGTTCGCCGGTGTTCAAGTCCCACACCTTGATGACATCGAGCGCGTCGGTCATCGCGGCAACAAGGTCACCTGATGGATCGATCACCGGCCACGCCACGTTCTGGCCTCCCTTCAGAAGAAATGAATCGCTTCCATCCACGCCCCCCCGGACGACCAACCCCTGAGCACTGTTGACGACCACTTTGGGCTCGTGAACAGAAGGCGAAAACGGGTTGGAAGACACCCCGGCGATGTTTCCTAGTAAAACGCCGCCGCGAAGACCGTTTCTCGACTCTGCTGCTGTAAAAAAAACATTCGAGCCGAATTCTTGATGGAAGATTTCCTTGCCCGTCCACGAATCCCAGACGCGGGACACTCCGCGTGTATCGACGCTGACGATTCGTCGTCCATCGGGACTGAAATCCGCGCTGAGCAGTTCATGGGTGTGCCCTAGGAAAACGCGAAGAAGTTTCTGGCTCGCCGTGTCCCAGACCTTGACCGTCTTGTCATAGGATGCCGTCACGATGCGGCTTCCATCAGAGCTAAAGGACGCCTGGATGACGATGTCATTGTGTGCACGGTCGAGGGTATTGGTTACGTCGGATTTGCTGTGAACCGGTGCCCATATTTGGGCGCGGCCACTTCCGGATGCAGTCAGGATGCGTTCGTTGTCCGGACTCAGCGCAACTCTGTGGAACTCGTTTGGTGAAGGAATGGCGGCCAGCTCGGTTCCAGATTTCCGGTCCAATACCCGGATGTTTTTGTCCCCCTCCACCACGAACAGACACGAACCGTCGTTACTGAAATAGAGGTAGCTAATCCCATCAATCCCCTTAGGAAAATCAGTGGCGAGTTTTTTGCCTATCATACGATCCCACAGATAAAGTGCTCCGTCGTAATCGCCGGTGGCCACTTCTTCCAAATTCTTGGGGTTGATCGCCTGGACGCTGATCCCTTTCGTTCCTTGATAGGGAGCAGATTTTGTTTCTCCTACCTCGCGACCTGTATTCAAGTCCCAAACTCGGACCGAGCCGTCCCGGGAGGCTGTAACGACCTCCTGGTCGTCGGGCAAAAATTGAAGCGACGTCACTTCCGTGCTGTGCTCGAGGAATTCGGTGACCCACAGACCCGACTTGCCGTCCAATACGTCGATTGCACCGCCAAAGTATCCGACCACTACATATCGATCATTCGGGCTGAACCACACTAAGTTGATCGACTTGCGATCTGATTTGATCGGCTTGCCTGGTTTCGGATACCTCCAAAGAATCTCGTGAGTTTCGGCGTCCACCAGTCGTGTGATACCTCCGGTGTCACCCGCCGCAACAGACGAATCAGCGTGACTCATGGCGAACGACGTTATCATGCCATGGGAGACAAAAATAGTAACCTTTTTCACACCCGTTCGCGCCTCCCAGGCGTGGATGTTGCCGTCAGGGGCTGAGAAGACTCGCTTGCCGTCCTTGCTCGAGGCGATTGGGTGCGTGGTTGCTATTTCCTCGAAATTCAAGGAAACGATTGCCTGACCTTTTGCTCCACCCCAATACGCTGCCACCGTGTCATTGGGCTCGCGGCTGCGAACGATCAAGCTGTCAGAATCAATGTCAGGGGGCCAGGCTTCGTTCACCAGATGACCCCACTCCCAATTCCGATGCTCTGGTGGAGTTGCAAGCAAAGCGTCCCGCGCCATGCCTTGGTTTCCCTGTTCCAGATTGGCTGCCGCCAGGCCAATCTGTGAAACATAATTTGCGTATTCCGTCGCCGCCCTGGCAGTGTCTGCTTCCTCTCCCAACGCTTCAGCCTCGGTCTGAGCCTCCCTAGCGACCAATGTCTGCCACGTGCTGACACCAATTCCAATCAACAATGCGGCGGCCACAGCAGCACCGGCTGTGAAGACCAGTTTATTCCGCCGAAACGCTTTTTGGAAACGATAGGTTGTGGTCGGTGGACACGCTGTGACGGGTTCATCGTTGAGATGACGCTTGAGATCCGCTGCCAATCCGTTGGCCGAGTCGTAACGCCGACTGCGATCCTTCTCCAGGCACTTCATTACAATCCAGTCCAGGTCCGCCGGAATCGGTGGTAGCGGTCGACGTGAGGAAGCTCCCACTTTCTCCCTCTCTTCGTCGTCTAATTTGAGCCTCGTTACCTCGGCTGCCACCAGTGTTTGGCTAAACTTTGTGCTCGGTCGCACCGGCTCGCGTTCGCGGATGATCTTCCGCATTTCATCCAAGCCCGAGTTCATCAACTCCGCAGAGTCAAACGGAGTGGAACCGGTAAGTAGTTCGTAGAGCAACACTCCCAGGCTGTAGATGTCTGATCGGGTGTCGATATCGAGTCCGCTCATGTCAGCCTGTTCGGGCGACATGTAAGCCGGCGTTCCGATGAACTGATTGTTCTGGGTGTAGATCGTCTTCTGGGTCAGTTCCTGCTGGGTCGCCTTGGCAATTCCGAAGTCAATCACCTTGGGAACGGGCACACGGTCGTGGAGCGTCACCATGATATTGGAGGGCTTGATATCTCGGTGAATGATTCCCTTCTGATGTGCGTGTTGAATTGCCTGACACGCCTTGATGAATAGGTCGAGACTGTCCTTGATGCCGAGCTTCTCCTGATCACAGTGACGTGTGATGGATATCCCTTTCACCAGTTCCATCACGAAGTAGGGTCGCCCGGTATCGGTCGCTCCCGCGTCGAACACTTTGGCAATGTTGGGATGGTCCATCAATGCGAGCGCCTGTCGCTCAGCTTCAAATCGCGCGATAACCTGCTGGGTGTCCATGCCCATCTTGATGATCTTGAGCGCCACCTTTCGCACCACCGGCTCGCTCTGCTGCGCCAGCCACACTGTCCCCATTCCGCCCGCACCGAGCTCCTCTAGCAGTTCGTAGCTTCCGATCTGATCCCGCGCGCGTTCCCCGGTCGGTGCACCCATGCCGCCAAGCGCGCCTAAAATCGCGGCCGGCTCCTCATGCGCCGCCACGAGCTTCCCCACCTTTTCTCGAAGCGTCGCATCCCCTCCGCAGGCCGTATCCAGATACGCCTCCCGCGCTAGCCCAGCCTCGATCTCCAGCGCCTGGATAAAGATCTCCTCTTCTCGATGTTGTTGTTGTTCCTTCATAGCAAGACTGGTGTCGAGGTCCTCAGTTTAGAAGCGCAATTCCTTCGCCAAACGGGTCACGAGCTGTCCGTTTTTGTTTTCCCATCCTTCAGTTCCCTACTCAGCCAGGCGTTCGCGAAGGTCCAGCGCCGCTTGATGGTGGATTCGGACGCACCAAGGGCCAATGCGATCTCGGGCACCGTCAACCCACCGAATAACCGCAGCTTGGCGACCTCCGCCTTCTCCGGATCGTCGTTATTCAGCCTGTCCAGCGCGTCGTTCAAGTCGATCATCTCATCGGCTCGCACACTCTGCGGAGCCTGGAAATCACCGAAAGTAATTTCGAGCCACTCGCCACCGCGGCGAGTGGCCAACTTCCGCCGCGCGTGGTCGATGAGGATGCGCCGCATGGCCTCAGCCGCCGCGGCGTAAAAGTGTCGTCGTCCGTTCCATTCCAGGGAACCACCTTCGGCCCCAACCAGCTTGATCCACACTTCATGCACCAGCGCGGTCGCCTGCAGGGTATGCCCCGCCCGCTCGCTCGCCATCTTCGCGGCCGCCAGTTGACGCAATTCCCCGTAGACCAAAGGCAGAAGCTCGGCGGCGGATTCCGACTCTCCAGTTCCCAGCGAATCCAAGATGCGCGTGACTTCCGACATATCCTACGCATAACCAAGTTCCTTGGGAAGGGAAAGATAAACCGTCCAGGCTTGGCTTCCACCCCTCGGTACGCCTCGAACCGCGCGATCGTTCTCTCTGAAGATTCAGAGATCGAGATCACGCAACGCAAGAGGAGGGGCGTAACGAGATGATCCTGAGCGTCGACGGGCGCACTAGCCACGTGCTCGGGATGGACGCCGGTCGTGATTCGTCCCGCGGCCTTCCGAGTCCCTCTCGTGATGAGCGGCGGATCATTCGTTCTACACTACAGCGTGCTCCAGGAGAAGCTGGGCTGGAAGGGGGGGCAATGTGTAGCGCCGCGCCAGGCTACGGACTACCTGACCTCGGGAACCGGATCAATTCGATCAGAAATCACAGAACAACCAATTGATCGGTGTCCACTCCTGCTCTTTGCACCAGCGATCGATGGTGTGCGCCGTAACACGATTAGGCTGAGTAGAGAGAACTTCGTCGATGAGGGATTGAGCGACCCCCTGTTGCTCCCGCGCCCAGGCGTCGTTTCCCTGCTTGGCGTAGCACTTTGCGAGCCCCGCATGTGCCTGGGCTTTCATCAGAGAAGCTTCGAGCCCAGGCAGGTTGGCGATGCTGACCAGAGCGGATTCGCATTTCGCGAGAAACTCTTCGTCTTGTCCCAGCGCTGCCAGGTCGAGCTGGAGAATTACCCCTTCGGCGTGGGCGTGATTCCATTTGGCGCTGTCCTCGGCCTCTCTTAGCAGGCGCTCCCATGACTCCATTGCCTGCCTCACATCGATCATCGCTTCGGCATAGTGCTTCCTATCCCGAAGGAACTTTCCTCGTCGGCATTGGGCCACCGCCAGCTTGTGTTGCCTGTCCAGGTGCGTGGTGTTTGTGGCCGCCCGGGCTGCGCGAAGCTCTACGGCTTCATCGAGATGCTCTCTGGCTTGGTCGAACGATCCGCGCGTAGCCTCGATATCGGCGAGCCGTAGCAGCGTGAACGCAAGATCTTCGCGAGAGATATGCGAGTCCGGTCGACTGGCAGCGAGCTGACTGCGGATCTTCGTTCCCTCTTCGCACGCATTATGGGCCTCGTCGACGCGCCCTGCGCCCAGGAGAATCGTCGCCTTGATCGTGAGTGTAGCAGCCAAACCATTTCGGGCGAATTCCTTCTCACTGGGCACCTTGGCGGTTCTCTCGATCCGATCGTGATTCAGTTTCTCGAGCGAACTATAGGATTCGAGAGCGAGATCGAATTCGCCGGTCCGGCGATGCAGCCAACCCATATTGCGCAGCGCGCCCTCGAGGGCATCCAGGTATTCCGTATTGTTGGGGTCACGCCGGATCAGCTCTTTTCGCAACTCGAGGCACCGGCTCCAGTTGATTCGGGCCTCCGCAACACGTTCCGCGTCGAACTGGAATTGGCCAGATCGGGAGAGCATCTCAGAGGCGAATAGGATGCGGATGGCGGCGCCGCCTGGATCGGCTCGTTGGCCAGAAACCGTTCAAGATCTTGGGAGAACCCGCTCACCGACGGGTATCGGCGCTCCTTTTCCTTCTCGATGCTCTTCATCACGATCCAGTCCAGCTCCCCTTCGAGGTGCGAGAGGACGTGTTCCGGAGAACTCAGACGAGCGGAAGCGACGTCGGCGAGCTTTTCCGAAGAGAGATTGCGTGCCGCGGTAGAGGGCCGTTCGGGCTCGGTCTCGCGGATGATTCTCCGCACCTCGTCCAGCGTCGCTTTGTCCAGTGCCTTTCGATCGAAAGGGGCGGTGCCGGCCAGCAGCCCATAGAGAACGATTCCGAGCGCGTAGACGTCGGTTCTGGTATCCACTTGCGATCGGCACGAGCCCGCCTGCTCTGGACTCATGAAGAGAGGGGTGCCCAATATCTGATCCGCGCGAGTCACAAGGGCTGTGCCAGCGGTGTTGTCCTCCATCGCCTTGGCGATGCCAAAGTCGATGATCTTCGGCATGGGTCCACCGGTTTCGGGATCAGTGGAGACGAGTATGTTGGAAGGACTCAGATCCCGGTGGACGATCCCTTTCTGGTGCGCGTGCTCCACCGCAGAACAGACACGGATGAAGAGGCGGATCCGGTCTTTAATGCTGAGGCGGTTCTCAACGCAGTACGTTGTGATGGGACATCCCTCCACCAACTCCATCACAAAGAACGGACGTCCACCCGGAGAAACACCTGCATCGAACACCTTCGCGATCCCGGGATGCTCCATCGTGGCCAGCGCCTGGCGCTCAGCCTCAAAGCGTGACACCACTTCCTTGGTGTCCATCCCCAGGTTGATGATCTTGAGCGCCACCTTCCGCACCACCGGCTCGCTCTGCTGCGCCAGCCACACGGCCCCCATCCCACCCGCACCGAGCTCCTCTAGCAGTTCGTAGCTTCCGATCTGATCCCCCGCGCGTTCCCCTGCGGGTGCAGCCATGCCGCCGAGCGTGCCTAAAATCGCTGCTGGCTCCTCATGCGCCGCCACCAGCTTCCCCACCTTTTCTCGAAGCGTCGCATCCCCTCCGCAGGCCGTATCCAGATAGGCCTCCCGCGCTGGCCCAGCCTCGATCTCCAGCGCCTGGATAAAGATCTCCTCTTCCTGATGTTGTTGTTCCTTCATAAAATAGGAAGACCGGTGTCGATGTCCTCAGTTGAGAAGCGCAATTTCTTCGCAGAACGGGTCACGCGCTGTCCGTTTTTGTCTTCCCATCCTTCAGTTCCCTACTCAGCCAGGCGTTCGCGAAGGTCCAGCGCCGCTTGATGGTGGATTCGGACGCGCCAAGGGCCAAGGCGATTTCGGGCACCTTCAACGCACCGAATAACCGCAGCTTGGCGACCTCGGCCTTCTCCGGATCCTCGTTGTTCAGCCGGTCCAGCGCGTCGTTCAAGTCGATCATCTCATCGGCTCGCACACTCTGCGGAGCCTCGAAATCACCGAACGTAATTTCGAGCCACTCGCCACCGCGACGAGTGGCCAACTTCCGCCGCGCGTGGTCGATGAGGATGCGCCGCATGGCCTCAGCCGCTGCGGCGTAGAAGTGTCGTCGTCCGTTCCATTCCAGGGAACCACCTTCGGCCCCAACCAGCTTGATCCACACTTCATGCACCAGCGCGGTCGCCTGCAGGGTGTGCCCCGCCCGCTCGCCCGCCATCTTCGCGGCCGCCAGTTGACGCAATTCCCCGTAGACCAACGGCAGGAGCTCTTCGGCAGATTCCGACTCTCCAGTTCCCAGCGAATCCAAGATGCGCGTTACTTCCGACATTTCCGACGCATAACCAAATTCCCTGGGTAGGGGAAGAAAAACCCTTCAGAGCTTCCACCCCTCGTCACGCCTCCGGCGGATCGAATCGGTTCAAGGCGGGGATGGAATCATATCTCGTCATCCTTGTCCCCTACTGCAGTTCGGCAGACAGATTGTGGTTGTGCCCTGACTACCTGCTCAACCTTTCTGATAGACGTCAATCGTTCTAGATTGCATTATTCATGAGCTTCCGGCGAAGCCTTGTATTTGTCGGCTATTGCGGCGTTTCTCTCGAATTTCACGTATAATGCAGGCTAGAATTCCACTTCAGGTTTGTTGGCATCTGCTGCTGCTTTGTTCGCCTCGCTTTCCTGGTAAAGTTCCAGCAATTCTTCGTGCAGGAGTCGCTTGTCGGCCGTGAAGTAGTGGCGTGCTTCCATTCCTGCAAAGAGACAAATGATCAAAAGGAGCGGCAGCATGAGCAGTGCAAAGCAGCCGCCAGCTCCCGCGCCATCATCAGGATGAGAATTCTTATTGCGGCGTTTCTTTGACAATTTGGCAGCACCGGAGGCACGTTTCTCCTGGGCTGAGAATGACGGTGGGGCGGAAATTTTCTGATGCGATGGTGTTGGTGGTGGGGCGGAACTGACTGGTCGGTTGCTGCCGCCTTTCCCGGCGCTGATTTCTGACGAATACTCGGCACGAATATCGCCGAAGAGAAGTATGTCGCCATCCAGCAAATCCATCGCGTTGGTTTGCTTATTGTTGACCTGCGTGTGATTGGTGGAGCCGAGATCTGTGACTGAAAAATCGCCGCTGCCGGATTTTTTCAAAATGGCATGATTTCCTGAACTACTGCCATCCGGGAGAATGATATCATTGTCCGGTCCTCTGCCGACTGACATGAGCCCTTTACTAAGCTCAAAGCTGGATTGCTCCCCGTCCGGATGATGAATAGTGATCTTAGGCATAACCGGGGAGAATGCGCTGAATTGCAACAGGATGCAAGCAAAGTAAGGCCTTCGAAACGGTTTGGAATTCTTGCCCGACCAGGCTCTCAAACGACTCATTTTCCCGTAGAGCCCGGCGGACTCTTGTAATTCGGGAGCCGCCGTCGATAATCGCCGCATGTTTGCAGCAGTGTCCTCAATCTATTTAAGCACGAACTTCCTGCGCAGCGGCTGCCGGGGCATCTTCGTCGTTGCCGCTCTGGCATTGCTGTCACCTGCCTCTGGCCAGGAGGATCCTACCATTGCTACTACTGCAGCGCCTGAAGAGGCGGACAATGGCTACGCGGAAGTCGAACTTTTGCTGCGGGCTATGGAGATCGTTCGCGAGCAGTATGTCGATGAGTCCAAGGTCAGCTACGCATCGCTGGTGAACCATGCGCTGGCAGGAATGCTGGGATCGCTCGACCCTCACAGCCAGTTTCTTTATCCAGAGTTATATGCGCAGGTGAAGGACTCGCTTGAAGAAGGAACGTATGATGGAGTTGGCATCGCGGTAGCGCCAAAAAATGGCACGCTGTCGATCGTCTCTGTCAGGGAAGATGGGCCAGCTGCACGTGCAAGCGTCCTGCCTGGTGATCAAATCATCCAGATCGGCGAGCGTCTGACAAAAGATCTTCCCATCGTTGATGCGGTGCAACTTTTACGCGGCAGCCCGGGTGAGACCCTGAAACTGATCCTTAAACGCCCTGCGACTGAGGAAATGCGCAACGTTGAGATCCTGCGCGAAGTGATCAAGGAAGAGACGGTCAAAGATGTCATGCTGCTCGACGCGGCGATGACTGGCAATCGTAAGATCGGCTACGCCCGGCTGCTCCAGTTCAACAAGCCAACAGCGGGTGAGTTGCGCGATGCCCTGGACACACTGGAGGATCAAGGCATGGAGGCGTTCATCCTCGATCTGCGCAACAATCCGGGGGGCCTCATCAATAGTGCAGTCGACGTCTGTGGGGAATTCGTTCCGCCAGAGACGGCGATCGTCAGTACTGAGGGACGCGTGCGTGCCCATGACCGCCCGCCCTATCGGACGGCCTCGCGCAAGCAGCGGGAGCGCAATTATCCGCTGATGATCCTGGTCAATCATTCCAGTGCCAGTGGATCTGAGCTGGTCGCAGGAGCGCTGCAAGATCTTCATCGTGCTGTCATTGTCGGCGAGACGACATTCGGCAAAGGATCCGTGCAGGCGATCATTCCCATGCCGCAGGGCACTGCACTTCGGTTAACCATCGCCAAGTATTACACGCCTGAAAAATGGACGATTCACGAGCGCGGCGTCACCCCTGACATTGTTGCTACATTGACCCCAGAACAGGAGGAACGCGTATTCAAATGGTGGGGTGCATCGCCTGATAGCCGGGCGCAGAGCGACGCTAAAAGTCTGGCAATGTTAGGGGATCGTCAGCTGCAGCGGGCAATTGATGCACTGCAAGGGGTGCTGGTGTTGCAAGGACGGGAAACAGAGACCAGAAAAAATGACCACACACCCTAGAATTCTCGCCATTGAGTCATCCTGCGACGAAACCGCCGTCGCCATCCTTGAAGGCACTCGCGTTCTTGCCAGTGAGATCTCATCGCAGATTCCCCTGCACCGCCCATATGGTGGGGTTGTACCGGAACTGGCATCGCGCAATCACGTCATCAATGTCGCGCCACTGGTACGATCTGCGCTGGCCAGTGCGAACTGCAGCATCCACGAAATCGACGCCTTTGCCGCGACATCCGGCCCCGGCCTGGCCAGCTCACTGCTCATTGGCAATACCGTCGCCAAGGCACTGGCCGTCACCACAGGGCGACCGTATCTTGGAATCAACCACATGGAAGGGCATCTTTTGTCGCCCTTTTTGAGTGCAGGGATCGATCCTGTCCCCAGTATTGGGCTGGTCGTCAGCGGCGGCCACACGATGCTGATTCATCTGCATCAAGTGGGCGACTACACACTACTCGGGCGCACGCGTGATGATGCCGCAGGCGAGGCATTCGACAAAGTAGGGAAAATGTTAGAGTTACCTTACCCCGGCGGCCCGGAGATCGATCGACTGGCCACGTCGGGAAAAACGGACGCCTATCATTTCCCCCGCAGCATGCTGCACAGCGGCGATTTCGCATTCAGTTTCAGCGGATTAAAAACCGCCGTATTGTATCAGTTGTCGGACATCGCCAAAGAAATCCCCAGAGACCGATGGTTGTCCGATGTCTGCGCCTCATTTCAAGAAGCGGTAGTGGATGTTCTCGTCACCAAGGCGATCAAAGCGCTGGCCGCAACCGGACTCGATTGCCTGACAGTCAGCGGCGGCGTCGCTTGCAATTCGAGGCTTCGCACGGCATTGGAGACCCGCTGCACAGAGGAAGGAATCCAACTGTTACTTCCATCGCCCATGCTCACGACTGACAATGCTGCCATGATCGCCTACGTGGCAGGGCTGAAATTCGCGGCTGGATTGCACTCTGAATTGTCGGAAGATATTGATCCAAACTTGGCGCTGGCTTAGGGCTTGTTCGGAAATTAACTGTGCGAAGATGCGCTGGATTTTTTGTCAGCACCAAGGCGGATTTCAGCGATGATAGCGAGCTATCTGAGTTGAAATCTAACGCGGGTGATGGCCGAAAAGGCAAGCAGATTTGTGCAGGTTATTTCCGAACAGCCCCTTAGCATCCCTGAAGCTCACATCGTTCCTCAATTTCATCCAGAAAAGCTTTCAGCTGATCGATCTCAACTGGTTTTGATCATTGGCAGGCCATTTGCTTCAATACGAATTGAGCTATGCTGGTCGCGTCATTTTGAGTCAGTGGGCATTTCTGTTTACGCAACTCGATGGGACAATTTTCCCGATGGAAGAACTGCCCGCCTTTGTAAATCCAGGCTTCGGGACGGTAGGGGCCGACTTTGCAAGGGTCTGACCATGTGTGGATTCCTAACAATCGAGGTGTAGCGGCGGCGGCAATGTGCATGGGACCGCTATCGACACTGACTACCCAACCTGCGCGGCGCAGAAGCCCGATCAGCTGTGGCAGAGACGTGCGATTGGTGAGATCGCGGGCATTTTGCGGTAATCCCGCTATGTTCGTTCCTCGACCAACGATGATCACTTCGCGCCCACTACCCCGACAGGCATTACAGAATTGAATCACTTGCTGGTCTGACAACGCTTTCCCTTCGCCTCGCGAATAGGGATGAAGAACGATGCATTGCTCAAGCTCAAGAGCGCTACCGTCGAGCCGGTCATCCACCAACATTTCACCTGCTGGAAGTTCCCAGGGAAGCGAGTCGGGCACATCGATTCCCAGTGCCCGAACCACTGAAAGATATCGATCCACGGCATGCGCCTGGGGGTCAACTGGCACAATTTGATTATGAAAAAACCGTGCACCTTCACGTGAGTCCGATGTCCCCATGCGCACGGGAGCACCACTCCATTTGCTGACAAGGCCACTGCGAAGTAGCCCCTGAAAATCGATCGCAACGTCAGGACGAGTGCCCACATTGTTCCGCAGTTCATGCCTCCAGCAGAAAAAACGCAGTATCCCGCCGACACCACGAAATTGACTCCTTGGAAAGGGCACGGTTGCGGATAGCCAGGGCAAATTTTCGATAAGCGGTGCCCACTCCGGATTCACCAGCCATCGAATTCCAAGCTGCGGAAAAGCCCTGGCGATCAGGCTGACGCTGGGAATGGTGTGCACCACATCGCCCAGCGAACTTGGCTTTATCACAATGAGCGAAGTCGCTGAGGAAAGATCAACGATCACGAGCGGCGCTGCCTATTTTCCAAAATCGAGGCGAGCCGCCAGCGGATCGGGCAGGCTTTCATTGCGAATCTTGCGCTGGGTCTCTTGAATATTGTAATCGAGGCGGCGAATTTCTACGGTCTGGTTTTCATGATCGTAGAGGCCGTAGCTGGCACGGGGGTCACCATCACGCGGTTGGCCCACGCTGCCGATGTTGATAAAATATTTGCAGCCATCCTCGATTTTCACACATTGTGTTTCTTCCAGTGTGACCGTCTGATCTTTCTTATAAATCCGCGGAGTGTGGGTATGGCCGAAGAAGCACAACTGCGTGTATTGGTAGCTGAAGCTGGCCATGGCATCGAACTTGTTCATCACGTAGTGCCACCGGCCTGGCGAATCGAGCGAGGCATGCACAATAGTGAAATCGCGCACTTGCCGCACCAGACGCAGATCACGCAACCATTGCTTATTCTCTTCCGTCAAGTGAGTGCGCGTCCACTCCAGTGCCGCCTGCGCCAGCGGATTGAGCCCGACGATTTCCGTTTCCTGTGACGCTTCCTCATCATGGTTGCCCTTGACCACGGGACATTCCAGCGATTGCACGCGGGCAATGCATTCATTCGGGTTCGCGTTATAACCTACGATATCACCAATACATGCGTAATGGTCAGCGCCTTGCTCGGCAGCATCTGTAAGAACTGTTTCCAGCGCTTCCAGATTCGCGTGAATATCTCCAAAAATGGCAAACTTCATCTCAGCTAAAAAGATGGGTAAGTGTGAAAGAATGGCAACACATTGCAAGCATCTTGCTGAATAGTTTTCGGATCACCAATTTAAAGATGCTGCAATCGACCGTCTGGCAGCTTATCGAGAATTAAGAATTTCCGCTTAACCGCTGCCAAACCGCTGCTGCCACTCAGGCTGCCCTGACGTTCAACCCCTTGTATCAACGCCGACGTCTCAGGGCGGCAGGCACGGCAAAAAAGACCAGCAAAAGCGCGGTCGATGGCTCAGGTATCGAATTCACACGCAGGTTGTCGACAATGCCAAAACTCCACTGCGGTGCATCTGATTCACTGCTGAAATAATCTCCATACCCGAGCATGATGGAACCTGCCCGATCAGCATTCGCATCCGCAGCGATCAAGAGATCATCGACGTAAAATGATGCTGAATTGCCCACGACATCGACGCGAACTTCATGCCAGGCAAAGGCCATCTGTCCGGGGCTGGTGATCCCCGTCTGACCGTCGATGCCGCCCTGAACAGGCAACAGAGAAACATCGATTTCACCGGGAAAAACGCTCAGGTAATAGGGATCCGATGTATTGTTCGATGGCCCCGCATTGATGCCAAGAAAATTGAATCCATCATTGGTAAAGGTGCGCACGTCTGAGGAACTGCCGCCGTCACCAGTGATGGTCATGTAAGTGCCATTGTCCTGGCCGATTTCGATGGCCGTTGCACCATTCCACCCCACCCCCACCATGAAGGCTTCGGTCGATCCACCGCCTCCACCAGGGAGCGGGCCGTTCACATTCATCCAGAGATCGTAAGTGAGCCGGTAATCAATGTCCACGAGGTTGGAGCCCAGCCCCATCGGAATGATTTGCACCGCACTGCCTACAGCAGTAGTCCCGACCACAGGATTATTCGCTGCCATGCGCACACCTGTGGCTGATCCGCCCAGCGAATTCGGTGCCGCAGGAATGCCGAGCGCTCCGTAATCAAACGCAAAGTCGACACTGTCGCGCTCCGCACTGAATTTGAGAACTCGATAGCCCGCAGACGAATCGACATCAAATGCGTCAGAAAAGAGCGTCGCAGCACCGGAACTGGCAGCTGAAGCCAGAATCAGAAATGCCAGCCCTTGAAAATTGAACAATTGTTTCCGCATGATTTCGGAATGTAGCCACAGTTGGCTCGCTGTCGATGACCAGTTGATTGAGAAGGAACGAATTTTAGAATGACACAAATTTTAGACAACGGTATCGGCAACAGACGCTACTTTAAGTGAAGAGATCAACGTAAACGAATTCCCATGACGTCTACTGAAAATCAAGAGAATACAGTGTGGAAAGACTGGCTGACGCAAAACGGCAAACGGCTGTTTCTGTTTGCCCGGCAGCAGACGCGGTCGGAAGCAGACGCGCACGACGTTTTTCAGGACGCTTGCCTTCGACTGTGGAAGTCTGGCATCACTGATACCGACAGCGAAGGCAATGAAGAGCCGTCACTGCCGGCTGCATTTACCCAAATTCGGCGATCGGCGATCGATCAGGCCCGCAAGAACATCCGCCGGGCAAATCGTGAACAACGCGCCATCGACTTCGGTGAAACAGAAATGTTCACGATGTTCGAAGATTCTCTGGAAGGCGACGAACGCGCCCAGGAAGTGGAACGCGCCATCGCCGGTCTGCCCGACTACTATCGCGAGGTCATCATGCTGAAAATCTGGGGCGAGCTTACCTTCGATCAAATCGCAGAAACGCTCGATATTCCGATGAACACGGCGGCATCGCGCTACCGGTATGCATTACAAAAACTACGACGTTCACTCAATCCCGCAAAACTGTCATGAACGAGAACGACGAATTAGAACTTTTAGATCTGGAAGCGGAACTTTCCGCCATGCGGCCGGCGGCAGTTGCCCCTGCGTTGCTGGAGAAAGTTGAACGCGATTTCACGCACAGCACACCACAAATCGACAGAATAGATTTTGGTGGGAATGTAAGTCGCGGATTTTTCAACCGCTATGCGCAGCCGGCGGCAGCCGCAGTGCTGGCGCTCAGCTCTGGCCTGTTATTTCTGGCGACACAAGATGATCCGGCATCGCCCGCTGATGAATCCCCTGCGGCGACCACTTTGGTCAGAGGCTCAGCAGGCATTGGAAATGGATTCCAACGTGTGGGCGATCGCTCAAGCGTCACCGACCCGAGCGACGGTGGAGTGCGCATCGATGAGGAAGGCAAAGCATACCGAGTTCTAGAATATGATGTGCAGGAAGAACAGCAGTGGACCAACCCAGCTGACGGCACGGATGTGAAAGTTACACGGCCACGCAGGGAGCAGATGATGATTCCACTGCGTGTGTTCTAATACGGCGCGCTCGCCCAGTGGGCGGCCAATACCACCTGCCTGAAAACGCGATGACCAGTGTGCCATCGCAACCAGGCAACGGAATCTTGATGGATAGAATCAGGCAGTATTTCTTATGCTCATCTCTCAACAGAGTGGCCGTGCTGGCCTTATCCTAATGATTGCTGCTGTTTTTCCCGCGCTCTCTTTTTGCGCGGCATTTGCAGAGGAACACTCAGAGCAGGCGACGCAACCCCCTGAGGTCAGGCAGAAGGGTTACCTTGGCATCAGTGTCGACTTCGTCCCCTCAGCGGTGCGCGCACAGACGACACTGGAGGAGGGCTTTGGGCTCAGTGTTATCTTTGTCGTTCCTGGTGGGCCGGGGCATAATGCGGGGCTCAAACGTTATGACGTTCTTTCTGCCTTCGGAGATCAAAAGCTGACGCAACCCGACGGACTGCGCACCCTGGCAGCGGCAAAAGCACCCGGAGACGTTGTCCAATTGACAGTATTCAGACGAGGCCAGGTACAGGTGTTTCCGATCACGATGGGCGATCTGCGCGACGCTCCGATGAATCTCGTGCCCAAGGGCGCGGGCGCTGACCAGAGAGGCCCATTGATCGACTCGTTAGTCGAATTGATCCGCCGCGGCACTGAGGGAGCAGAACTTGAGTTCAAGCAGAACGAAGACAGTGAGATGCAGCTTGAAATGAACGATTCGATCAGCGGACTGTTGTCGGATCTCCGCAAACGCTCGGACAAAGAAGGGATCCGCTGGAAAACAGTGGAAGTGAACCATTACCTCAACATCTCAACTCAGGAGCTCGACATCGTCATCGCCAGCCATGGAAAGATGGGGAAAGCATGGATCACGGCTCGACGCAAAAACGGCGATGCCGTGTTCGAGGGGCCACTGGACAAAAAGACGCCACGACAGCTACTGGAAATCATCGAGAACACGCCAACAATCCAACAGCTGCCAGATTTCCCCAAGTCAAAGTAACGGTACATCAGGGCACATCCGTTATTCGCACTTGTAGGGCGACCACGCCGGGCGGATGCTGGCAGCAATGACTCAGGCCACTGCCAATGCCACCGCCCTTCCGCCCGCCGTTACAGGGATGCTCCCAGATGAATTAGAATCTTCATTCATCGAAATTGGAGAACCCAAGTATCGTGCACGCCAACTGCTGGAGTGGGTGTATGAGAAGCGCGTCACTCGTTATGAGGACATGACGAACCTCGGCAAGCCCCTGCGTGAGAAGCTGGCAGACTGGCGTTCGTTGACTACTATGGAATGTGTCACCGTCCAGGGATCCAGGGATACGACACGTAAATTTCTCTTTCGCCTGAAGGACGGTCGCTATGTTGAAACCGTCCTTATTCCAGCATCGCCAGCGCTCTACGGCAGCGCCTCGGATCGCCGGACCGCCTGCGTTTCCAGCCAGGTGGGCTGCGCCTACGGCTGTAAATTTTGTGCCAGCGGGCTGGCTGGATTCACGCGCAATCTGGGGGCTGACGAAATCGTCGAGCAATTGTTGCAGGTGGAATTGCAGACTGGCGAAAAGATCAATAATATCGTCTTCATGGGCATGGGCGAACCCCTGGCAAACCTGCCAAATGTCATGCGCGCCATCAAAATAATCAATTCCGACTGGGGAATGCACATTGGCGCAAGGCACATGACTATTTCCACCAGTGGGCTGGCACCCGAAATCAAGGAATTGGCCGATCAGCCGCTGCAGATCCGGCTGGCCATCTCACTCCACGGCGCCACTGACGAAGTGCGGCAGGAGATCATGCCCATCAATCGTAAGTATCCCCTGGCTGAGTTATTCGAAGCTCTGCACTACTACGCCGAGCGGAAGAAGCAGCTGATAAGCTTTGAGTTTATCTTGATCGAGAATGTGAACGACAGCCTCAGCCAGGCGCGAGAACTCGCAGAAAGAGCTAAGGAGATCGGGGCTAAGGTCAATTTGATCCCTTACAACACAGTCGAAGGCCTTCCCTGGAAACGGCCAGAGGAACCGCAGCAATTAGCCTTTCTCAAAGTGCTGCAGGATGCTGGGATCAAGGCCACACTGCGGCGAGAGAAAGGCCACGACATCGACGCTGCTTGCGGCCAACTCCGGCTGAAACAGGAGACTGCAGATGCCAGCTGAGAGCTACGAATACGCTCTCCATTGTCGCGGCAGGGTGATTCGATTTCCCCGTCGCCCGCTGATAATGGGGATCATTAATATCAACGACGATTCATTTTCAGGTGATGGCACGCTCAATGTGGAAGATGCACTTGAGACTGCAACGACGATGGTCGCGCAGGGTGCTGACATCATCGACGTCGGCGCAGAAAGCGCCCGCACCAATCGAGCCGCCATTTCAGTAAAAGAGGAGGTGAACCGGTTGCGACCGTTCGTAGAAGCCTTTTCTGATGCAATCGCTTCTTCTGATTCAACAATAGACGCCGCGCAACTCTCGCCTCCCTTATTGTCTATCAACACTTGGCGCCCGGAAGTTGCGAGAGAGATCTTGTCCAGCGGCGGTGATATTCTCAATGACATGGGCGGACTGCCGGATGATTCCAATGCCCAAATTTGCGCGGAAATCGGTGCCGCTCTGCTGATCATGCATTCCGTAGGTGAGCCAAAAGTGCCCCATTTGGAGGTCCATTGGGAAAATCCGATGCAGGCACTGTGCCAATTCTTCAAGGAAAAGCTGGCGCTGGCAGAAAACGCTGGCTTGGCGAAAGCCCAGACCATTCTCGACCCGGGTATCGACTTCGCAAAACAACGCGATGCTAATCTTCGAATCTACGCAGAATTGGATGAACTCGCTCAATTTCAAAGACCTGTGCTGGTTCCTGTATCGCGCAAAACTGTCATCGGAGAGGTTCTCGGAATTGAGAATCCCCTTCAGCGTGACGCCGGAACGATCGCTTGTCTCGCTGCCGCGCAAGTGCGCTCCGCTGCCATTTTTCGAGTGCATAATGTGCCTGCAGCAGCCCAAGCAGCGAAAATTCTTGAAGAAATTACATCACGAATTACATCGAATTATTCCCAACCAATTACCAATTAATGAGTTATACTAAATTTGCCCGGCGCGTATTTTTTCGAAAATGTTCTCGACTCCTATGCGATACTGTAGGAGAAAAGTCTAAGAAATAGCTTGAACAGCTGGTTCAATCCTCAACACTAAATCCAACTATGAGAAAACTATTCGCATTCGTTTTAACAGCAGTCGTGCTGCAGGCTACGCCAGCACTTGCACTAGTCGGAGGTCCCTGGGATAACAATTCCCACGAAGGAAACTCTGATGGTGTCTACTCCGCTACTATGATCCTTAAAGGTGGCGTTGGACTTGTTTCATGGTCACAGATTAACTCGATTGGGCCAGAGATCTCCCGCTATGCGGAGTCTGTTGTCTGGTATAAAGGCGCAGTTTATTTTGGCACCACATTTGCACGCGTTGATGTCCAGGCACGGAAAGTAACTGGAATTACCAATGGTGAAGTCGGTGTTTCAGGTATCACTGGTGCATCTCCTGCTGCTGGCGCAGTTCATTTCTGCACCACTCAGTGGAGAGGCAAAGTGAGGGACCTTAGCAATTCGGTTTATTTCACAGCTAAAGGAAGTGCATCATTCTTTGGTGATTACTCCGATGAGTATCTGCCATCCACGGTGATCGAAGTGCAAGACAACATTCAAGTTGTCGATGCCAACGGAATTCCAATTCAAACAACGGTTACGACCACAACTACGACCATTCCTGGTGCTGGTGGCCCGAACGCGGCTTTCCCTGCTTACCGTAACAGAACATCTGTCTTGGTCTTCGGTAGCCGCACATCAAGCATCGGTATCGGATACCCTAGCGCGACTGGACTTTCCCGTACCGGATTCGGTGGGGATGCTGCAGCAGCTGGTGGCGGTGGCGGCGGTGGCGGTAACTAATTCAGATTCCGTATCGCATTAAGTTTTACGTATGAACGGAGCCGTCGAATGACGGCTCCGTTTTTTTGTCTATGATGTGAGGTCATTCTGTCGTTATATTTTCCTGGCAGAGATATTGCCTGCTGGTTATAGCTATCTGCAGTAAGCAATCTTCAATGTCGTCAGCAATTTTCCCTATTGGTCACCATGAAACGAAAAAACCGCTTCCCTAGCCTCGATCACAGTGTTGGGTTCTCGCTCGTAGAGCTCGTATTCGCGCTGTCCATCATGTCGGTGCTGGCCAGTATCTCCTGGATGTCCATGAGCGGCTTTCGCCAACGCGCGGAAGCAGTCGGTTGCATGCAGCACATGAAGAGCATTGGCATTGCCCTGAACGCCTACACTCAAGACCACGGCTACTGGCCGCAGTTCCCAATTGAAACCGCCACAACGGATGAGGAGAAAACGTGGGAGTGGTGGTATACGACTCTGGAGCCTTATCAAATTCACCATGGAACATGGCTGTGTCCCACTCATGAACGCCAGCTACGGGGTAGTGGCGAATTAGCCTCCGAAGGGGAAGATGAGTATATGAGCAGCTATGGACCAACATTGTTCGAAAAGAACGACTCTGCTCCATTTGTTCACGGGACACCTTGGCTCATTGAGCGGGGAAATTTTCATCTGCGCGGTCAGCAGATTCTCATGCCCGACGGAAGCATCCAGTCCTTCAGGAGTGGCATTGAGTAGCCTGGCTAAAGCCGACAAAATGCGGACAAGATCCGCGAAAGATACGAATCTCAACTCAGATAATGACGCCTAAAGCGGTCAAAGCGGTACAGGCGTTGCAATTTTGCCCTGGTTGCGCGAGGGCAACGCGCTTGGGTGACGCTGACGCTAAGAAGTTCACCTGTGCTGACTGCGGATTCTTGCTCTACTTCAATCCCGGAAGCGCAGTCGCGGCTCTCCTCCCCGCTCCTGATGGCCGAGTCCTTTTCCTGCGTAGAGAACGTGATCCAGGGAAAGGGAAATTGGGACTACCCGGTGGATTTATTGATCCCGGTGAATCTGCGGAACAAGCACTCAGCCGCGAAGTCATGGAAGAAACGGGACTTCAAGTCGAGCAATGGCGCTACCTGATCTCCTTCCCAAATATCTACGACTTCCGCGGAATCACTTACAATGTCACTGACATGTTTTTTGTCAGCTCAGTGGAGAGCTTCGACAGCATCGATCTTGATACTTCGGAGTCCGCGGATTGGCATGCCATGGATCCAGAAAAGGCACTGCAGAATGAAACATTTGCCTTCAACTCCAATCGCAAGGCAGTGGAAGCCTTCGTAAGGAACAGAGCGGCATCGAACGAGGCAGCACCAGAAACGAGGAAGGAGCGCAGCGCTGGCTGCTGATCTCGCTCGAGGTATTTCCAAAAGTTGCGGATTGAGGCCGGACGCGGCGTCAGAATCGAGGGCGATTAGAGCGACCGGTTCCCGGTCTGTCGAGGAATTTGAATGGAGACTTTTCCTTGGGCCTGGAAAAGGCGGGCCACGGCTTTCGACCGGAGGCCAGTCTACTCACCGCAGCTCGCCAGTGTCTTATTCGCCCACCGGAAGCGAGATCGAAACCTCACGCCCGATGCGCTGGACAGCCGGATAGTCCCTGAGCGTGGCACGGTTGACAAAGCACTTCACTGCACTCTGCCAAGTCTGGCCAGTGGGAATTGAGACTGGCGCCCGCAGTCGCCTGAGGACGACGGAGGCGCACAGTTGCCAGGGGCTTGCGACTCGAAACCCGTTGTTGTTGTTCTCGTTCGTCGGATTGTTGTTGTTCCGGTTAGAGGACTGCAGGTTGTTCGAGTTGTTGTTCCACGACCCGCCGCGCAGACCACGCGATGCAGCCGTTTTGGTTCCAGCTACCCGGAGGGAATCCTGGGCGAGAGGATGGCGCTACGCAAGCGGTAACTCTGCGCATGCTGCACGTGTCCAATCCATGCCCGCACCGATTCGGTGACCGGTAAAGTGATGACTGGTGGACTCCAGAAACCAGTTCGGTGCGCAAAGTGCACACTATGGTTTAGACATTTCAGATAAACAATAGACAGAAAAACTCCAACGACATTCGTATGCTAGCCCATGCTAGCCCAGGTTCATGAACTCTAGCCTGCTTGGAGCCTCTTACGCACCGAAGGTGCATTTTCATAAAAGCCCAAGGCAGCGCCTTGGGTTTTGGAGTCGGGGTAATTCAGCCTGAACGGCTGATTCATATCGCCAGGATTCTGTGCGATCAATGGATCTAAATGGGACGGCGAAACGGAGAACGCACCATAGCCGCCCTGCCAGTAGAAGTCTTTGTAGCCATCACCTTGCTTTTTAATCCACTTCGACGATTCCTTTTTAGTGGTTTCGAGCAACTTACTGACCGTGATCGTTCTCGGGAGTTTGCATGCAATATGGACATGGTCGGCAACGCCACCGACTCGGTATGCCTCGGCGTCACAATCACGGCAAACCGTCGCCAAATATGCCCGCATCCTCTTGCCAATTTCGTCGTGGAGAAACGGCTCTCTATTCTTGGTGCTGAACACGATGTGCAAGATGATGCGGCTTAGTGACTGAGGCATTCTTTAGGATCTCTGGTTTCGTCGAAATTCCCAAGCCTGAAATATGATTCAGCCTTTCAGGCTGAGATCTTCGTTCATCATTCTACCCAGGGCGGCGCTTCGCTTGCTCTGGGCTATTATGATTCGAGCCCGTTGGGCTACAAACGTATGTCCAAACCATAGGATACTCAACGCACACAATTCCTTCTCCCAGTCCCGGAAAAAGGCTGCGGCTGCCGGAGGGCGGCTGCGCTTTCCGAGCATCGCTTTTCCAGAGGCCGCGACCAGGTTGTCCCAGCTCACCACGGCTTCCCAGATATGCTTGTGCCGCTTCATGACTCGGAACCTCCTCTGCGCTGCGTAGACTTCAGCCAGCCGCCGACCATCATGCCGCACTCAGTCAGGCTTCGACTGCTGAACTCGAACTGCCGCGACGATAACAGGTTCCTGTCTTTGGCCAGCCGCACCAGCCAGCGGAGAACTTCCATCTTCCGGTTCGCATCGTTCAACTGCCTTGTTTTTTGCCGCGAATAGGAGGCATCGACCAGCAGTTCCAAGATATCCAGCGCTGCATCCGTCATTCGCTGCCCTAATAAGAAGCGCTGATTCTTCGGAAACTGGTCAATCCGTTCCATCAGCCATTTCAGGTACTCATACCACTTGACCAGCACCACTGGAAGGTCTGCACCAGCTTCTTTGGCCGCCATTTTAAGTAGCTCGTTTTCGACAAAAAAATTTCGCCCGGCGGGTGCAGACGCGCCGCAGGAAGAGGAAAAAAGAGAAGAGAAAAAAGGGTAAAAGACCCAAAGAGCAAAGGGTATTATCTCCGTCTTCTTCGACAGCCCAACGTTACCAGAGCAATCAACACTAAAGAACACGTCGCGGGCTCAGGGATACTTGCGACTCGAAACCCGCCGTCGCCGTACACGTTCGACGGATCGACGTCGATCCGGAAAGAGGACTGCAGGTTGTTCGAGGAGCTGTTCCACGACCCGCCGCGCAGACCACGCGATGCGCCATTGACGGCTTCATTCCATTCCCAGACGTTTCCGCCCATGTCGAACGCACCGTAAAAGCTCGTCGTGTTCGTGTAGGCGCCCACGTCGGTCAGCACGCTTCCGGCCCCTGAATAGTTCGCGCTATTGAAACCACCGGGCGGCGACTCCGCAGTGGGTGCTGCGTTGCTCTGCGTCGGGTACTGCCAATAGTTGTCGCCTCCCGAACCAGGGGCATAGTAGGCTGCCTTGTACCACTCGTCCTCGCTGGGAAGAAAAACCGTCGCTGCGGTCAGCCGCACCGGCGTAGAAATTGTCATGTCGTAGGCGCCGCTTTCGGTCGTCGCCAGGCCCTGTGCTCCTGTTGGCTGCCCGTTGTGCATCCAGTTGGAGAAGCGCGCTCCGTCAAGCCAGCTCACGTAGGTTACCGGCTTGTTCTCAAAGCCTGCCTTTGCGCTGTAGCTGAAACTCCCTGAAGGGCCGCTTTTGACAATCCCGCCATAGGTGAGATTCGATGCCATGGAAACATTGTACAGACCGCCGGGATCGGAAGCCGCCACATTGTTGAGGAACTCCGTGTACTGGCCGTTGGTCACTTCGTGCGTGGCGATCCGGTAGTCGTAGCCCACGGAACCGTAGACATTGGGATCGTTAAGGTTCCCCGGGTCGGTCGGGTTGGCGCCGCCGCCAAGGTTGCCAATCTCCGCCCAGGTAAAGGTCACGGCGTCAACGCTACCGACAAGGGCGAAGATGCAAAGGCTAGCGCACAGAAGTACCTGCACTCGCTTAGAAAGTGATTGGAAGGTCATTTTAAGATGTATTTCAGGTTTCTGAACCTCTTTCGGAAGTCAGTCACCGCCGTCAAACCACAATTCCGCAGGATAAGAAACTCTTTTTTTATCGGGGCCTCAGGGCCGCCTCAGGGCCGGCCTCTTCTCCGTCCTCGAAGACCACTCCAGCGATCACTTTTTCAAGCTGTCGGTAGCCGTTTAGCCGCCGCCAACTCCGCTGCGCCTCAGTCGCCACTTTCCACACCATCGTCAGCGTTGCCTCCCTCGATCCGCATCCCTTCGTCTGCCGCGTCCGGTGGCGCACCGTGGCGAAGGTCGATTCAATCGGGTTGCTGGTTCGGATGTGCGACCAGTGATCGGCCGTTTGCCTCGGTTTTCCTACTCGTAGTAGAACAAGGCTGTCGCCTCAACATCGCGATCGGTAATCGTCCGGATCCAGTAAGCAGAATATCCATCGGGAAATGCGTGTTTCAATTTCTCACCCGGCTGCACTTCGTAGCGGTCGTAGGCAGTCCATAATCCGTGCCCAGATAGATCAACTTGCACGTAAAAAATGGTGCCCAGATCTCCCGAATGCGACAACTCCATGGTCTTCTTATCGAATCCGTTCATGAGATAAGGATCCGACGCCTGGCCTGCTCTCACGGGAGTATCCAACCAAGGTCCCCCGACTCCTCTCGCCTTGCCCAGTTTCCAGACATCATCAATCGCCCCAACCCAAAGGCCGGTCTGCCCATCATCTGAGCGCACAATGTGGTGATTGTCCTCCGGCATGTCCGCGTTCAAACCGGACATCACCAGGAGGCCACGATACGAACAATAATCATTCATTCGCAGGCCATGGGTAGCGAGCGGTCGCATCTTCGCGAAGCCTCCTGCATTGTCAGCTGGCAACTCGTAAAAAATGCCTGACGCATTAAAAAGGTCGCGCTCCGTGCAGACTTCGCGATCAACGCGATCGGCACCAAGCAGACTGGGAGAATCGTAGTCGAGATCGCTTCTGGGAAGTCGGTACCTTTTGCCATTTTCCGCCGTGTAGATCACGGACGATGCGGTGTATTTGAGGACATTTTCCGGGATTTTTACGTTTTCCTTCAACCATTGATGCGCCTCCGGATCATCAGTCTTCTTAAGCTGCATGTTAGCGTCCAGCTCATAGTATCCGATGTCGCGCGGCCCCTCTGGTGAGGTCGTTCGTGCTGCAAATTGAAGCGATCGCTTGTTGTCTCCACGGGCACGAATGACTCCGCCTGTGATACGCGGCGAATTTTCATCTGCCGTGGCCAGTCCAGCAAAAATCTTGTCACGCGTATCACTGCGCAAATCCTTGTTTGAGAATTCAAACACCGCAGTCACGCCAACGATTCGATCGCCAGACACTAGACGCACCCAGATGCCATTGTCTGCGGCTGGAAAATTCAGCCACTCGTACTGGCGAGCACGCAGCTTCACTTTTCTCAGCACTTTCCAGTCTCCAGTCCCCTTGCGGTCTACTTCGATTGTCAGACTAACTGGCCCCAATCCCCTGTGAGTCAGGTGCAGCCCTCTCCGTTCGAAGCCAGAAAACAGGAAAGGCTCCGAGATATCGCCTTTGTTCACCACTTCTTCCTGCCAAACCGCGCCGCGCCCCATCACTGGGCCCAGAGAATCAAGCTGAGTCGGCTCGAGGAACCAGAGATTCGAGTGCGATTGCGGCCCGGCTACTTTACCTTTCGCCTTCCGAGTATTCGAGAATTCACTCTTTGCGGCATCATCGCAGCCAAACACGATCCGATCATCCCACCGGGCAAAATCTCCAACGACCTTCAGATAGGACGATCGCGGCGCAATCCCGGCCGATTGACCAGCTGAGAATGTCTTGGGGAAGCTCCAGAACATTCCATGCATCGTCATAAGCAGCGACTCTTCGCCAATGTCACGAATCCTGGGCCACTCGGTGTTCCAACCGTGCGCTCCATCATAAGAATGGCTCGTCTTAGGCAATCGATAAGAGTGCCACGGCCCCGCATGCCCGGCATCTCTCACCATCAAAATGAGTGACTTGTGGTCCCAGCCAATACTCCAGATGGGATCTGTCTCAGGATTCCGATTCCCTGAAAGTCCCCCCGGG
>JBNMNB010000078.1:0-29598 GCA_051270635.1 Verrucomicrobiales bacterium
TTAACAACAAATGCAACTGAGGTCGACCGCCTCGCACGCAACGTGATGGTCTACATCCGCATGCACTTCAAGACAGGCGACAAAGTCGACGTTCGCTACCGCCGGGGCGACAAGGACCTGTCCACCAGCTTAAAGCTGCGCATCAATCCGTGGTAAATTGCTGCGCTATCCCGAACTAATCCAGAATCAGCCGAATCAGCCGAATCAGCCAGTTGCCCGATCAAACATGCGGTCGAACTTTTTGTCCTCCCGTTTTTTGGAATTGTCCCACCAGTCGCTGACCTTTTCGCCCATCGAGCGGCGGCTTTTCTTCTGAAAGTAGTCCTGATCCCCTGGATCCGATTTCCGCAGAGAACTGCATCCGGAGAATAAGGTAACGAAGCAGGCGAAGAATAATGTGCAGGTGAGTTTCAATTTCATAGTGCGAGGATCGGTCAGCCAGTGATTGTTCGCCATTTCAAGGATTTTCGCAAGTGCGCGTACGGCAATCGCAGCAGGAAAAAGTAGTCAGCATACTCCGTCCAAGACGTCCTCGTGCTCTCGCGTGCTGTTCCGGGACTCATTGACATGAATGAACACGAGAAACCCTGCAAAATCCGGACTCACTAGTTGGCTATGACGTTGCTCCAACCCCAAATTTCAATGGCAGGCATAGGACAAAAAAAGGCCCCGGCGATTGCTCGCCGGGGCCGGAGGGGATAGTTTGGCTGCCCCTTTCTTAAAGAGAGGGACGTGCCTGGATTGGAAATCCTGATTAGCCTTCTTCCAGAACGGCCTGTGCTGCTGCGAGGCGAGCGACTGGCACGCGGTATGGCGAACAGCTGACGTAGGCGAGGCCGACGCGGTGGAAGAACTTGACCGAGTCAGGATCACCACCGTGCTCACCACAGATGCCGAGCTTGATGTCCGGGCGGGTCTTCCGGCCTTTGGTGATGGCGGTCTCGACGAGTTGGCCAACGCCAGACTGGTCGAGAGTCGCGAACGGGTTCTTGGAGAAGATCTCGTTCTCGGTGTAAGGCATGAGGAAGTTGCCCATATCGTCACGGCTGATGCCAAGTGCTGTCTGGGTAAGGTCGTTGGTGCCGAAGCTGAAGAACTCAGCGGTCTCAGCGATCTCGTCAGCGGTGAGGGCACCACGCGGGACTTCGATCATTGTTCCGACCATGTAGTCGAACTTCACCTTCTTGGCGGCCATGACTTCCTTAGCGACGCGATGGATGATCTCAACCTGCAGATCGAGCTCCTTCTTGAAGCCAACGAGTGGCACCATCACTTCAGGCTTCACCTTGATCTTCAGCTTTGTCACTGCGGCAGCAGCTTCAAAGATTGCACGTGCCTGCATCTCAGTAATCTCAGGGTAAGCGATACCAAGACGGCAACCACGGTGGCCGAGCATTGGATTGAACTCGTGAAGTTGCTCAATGCGCTGAACGACCTTGGCCTTGGGAACTCCCATCTTCTTGGCGAGTGCTGCCTGCTCTTTATCGCCGTGAGGGACGAACTCGTGCAATGGTGGGTCGAGCAGGCGAATCGTCGCTGGCAGACCTTTGAGGGCCTTGAAGATGCCAGTGAAGTCTTTGCGCTGGTAAGGAAGCAGCTTCGACAGTGCCTTCTTACGGTCTTTCTCGGTCTCCGCGAGGATCATCTCACGCACAGCGTCGATGCGATCACCTTCGAAGAACATGTGCTCGGTTCGAGTCAGGCCAATGCCTTTCGCTCCGAATGCAATCGCCTGCCGTGTCTGCTCCGGGTTGTCCGCGTTGGTGCGCACGTCCATCCGTGTGACCTTCGAACACCAGTCCATGAGCTGCTGGAAGTGCTGGAACTTCTCAGTCTTCTGCGCGCGCTTGTCATTCTTGATCAGTCCAGAGATGATCTCGGAAGGAGCCGTCTTCAGCTCGCCACCGTAAACAGCGCCGGAAGTTCCGTCGATGCTCATCCAGTCACCTTCTTTGAATTTCTTGCCGCTCACAGTCACGGTCTTCTTGCTGTAATCGATCTGCACAGCGCTGGCACCACAGATACACACTTTACCCATCTGGCGGGCAACGAGTGCAGCGTGTGATGACACACCACCTTTAGCAGTCAGAATTCCGTCTGCGGCGATCATGCCGCGAAGGTCTTCCGGGCTGGTCTCGGTGCGCACAAGTAGAACGCGCTTGCCTGATTCGGCAGCGGCTGCTGCGCGATCTGCATTCAAGTAAATCTGTCCTGACGCAGCACCTGGGCCGGCAGGGAGTCCCTTAGCGAGTTCCTTTGCTTTCTTGGCATCAGCGATGTCGAAGATAGGGGCGAGCAATTGGTCAAGCTGATCTGCTGGATTGCGCTCAATAGCGGTCTTCCAGGTGATGAGCTTCTCCTTGACCATGTCCATGCTGAACTTCAGTGCAGCGGCAGCGGTGCGCTTACCGTTACGGGTTTGCAGCATGAACAATTTGCCTTCCTGAATGGTGAACTCAACGTCCTGCACATCCTTAAAGTGCTTCTCGAGGGTCTTGCGAACCTTCATCAGCTCTTTAAATGGCTTTGGCATTACCTTCTCCAGTTCGGAAACCGGCTCTGGTGTGCGAACACCAGCAACTACGTCTTCGCCCTGTGCATTGATCAGGAACTCACCGTAGAGCTCGTTAACGCCGTTGGCAGGGTTACGAGTGAATGCCACTCCGGAACCGGATTCTACACCTGTGTTGCCGTAAACCATTGCCTGCACGTTTACAGCAGTGCCCCAAGCAGCGGGGATGTTGTATTTGCGGCGGTATACGATAGCGCGGTCGTTCATCCATGAACCGAACACAGCGCCGGCGGCTCCTTCGAGCTGCTCCCATGGATCACTGGGGAATCCTTTGCCCGTGCGCTTCTTGACCAGCGCCTTAAATCGCTTGACCAACTCCATCTGATCTTCAGCAGTCAGATCGGAGTCGACGATTTCTTTGCCGTATTTTTTGTGCTTAAATTCTTCAATGGCGATTTCGAATGGCTCTTCGTCTTCACCTTCGCGCTTCTGCACGCCGAGCACTACGTCGCCATACATCTGCACGAAGCGGCGGTAGCAATCCCAGGCGAAACGTTCATTTTTCGTGGCCTCTGCGAGAGACTTCACGGTGTCGTCGTTGAGACCAAGGTTGAGGATCGTGTCCATCATTCCTGGCATGGAGTCACGAGCACCGGAGCGCACAGCAACGAGCAGCGGCATGCCATTGGCATCGCCAAACTTGCAGCCCATGATTTTTTCCATGTTGGCCACGCCGCTTTCCATTTCCTTGCGAAGGCTCGCAGGATAGGTGCGCTTGTTGTCGTAGAAGTATGTGCACACTTCCGTGGTAGCAGTGAACCCTGGAGGCACTGGAAGTCCAATGCGTACCATTTCAGCAAGGTTGGCGCCTTTTCCACCGAGGAGTGGCTTCATGCTGCCGCCTCCGTCAGCTTTGCCGCCGCCGAAGTTGTAGACGTACTTCACTTTCTTAGCGGCGCTTTTCTTCGCCACCTTCTTTTTGGAAGCGACTTTCTTCGCGGCCTTCTTCTTAGTTTTTATTGCCATGGAATCGATGGTGTATCTAGGTTGTTTGTGAATAAAGTCAGACTTCGCAACTGGCGGATAGTTGCCAGATAACGGCAGGCCGGAAGGGGGCCTGGGACGCAAAAATTTCCTACGTCAACGCGGCGCAAACCTACCAGACGCTTTATACCTGTCAATTGACTATTTCCGGCAAGAAATGCCGATAATTACAGGGTTTCCGGCGAGAGTTCCGGTTCTCTCGCAACAGCCGAAATTCTGAGCGGCAGATTAGCTTACGGCTATCAACGCTGGCTTACTCCACACACCAGTAATCGGGAATCGCGTAGATCGTTGCGGTGCTATACAGGAGCACAAAAAACGGCAATCTTCAGGATGAACCCGAAGATTGCCGTTTGTGATTTGCGTGATGAAGTGCCTGCGTGTCAGCAATTCAGAATTGGACGCGGACTATCGCAGCCACATCTCAACGTTTGCGACGAAGCCCCAGGAAAATGCACCCGAGCAAACTGAGGAGGGCCGCTGAAGGTTCGGGAACGGGCGACAACTGAACCGGGAAATTGATGCCAGCATTGTCGAAATTTGATCCAGACCCGAAATTGAGTGATCCCGATGGTGTGTAAGTTGAATCATAGTATACTCCGATTCGGCCGTCAGATCCAGCACCACCGTCAGAGGCGAGCAAACTGCTGTTTCCGCCTGTCCCACCGAGGACATTAATGGTTCCCGAAAGACTTACCTGTGGTGCCGCGAACAGAACGGTTCCAGCACTTCCAGCCCCGCCGCCTCCAGCACCGATACTACCTCCTCCATTACCACCTTTGGCAGAGATAGTGCCTCCGAACGTTAGTAAGCCCTGAGAGATGAATAGACCGGCACCAGCACCACCACCAGCTCCAATGATGTTTGCGGGTCCCACCCCAGCAGCACCACCACCACTGCCTCCCTTGATATCCGTTACAGCACTGTCACCGTAAGCGCTTCCTCCAGCCGTGTCGCCTTGACCATTTGTTCCCAGAACGGCGTGTCCAGCGCCACCGCCTCCCGTTAGCCGCGCTCCTCCACCTCCTCCACCTTCGCCTAGCCCGGCGCTTCCCGGCTGCGCCAAACTTCCACCACCCCCGGAAAAGCCGCCCACTGACCCGGATCCGCCGGATCCCGCGAGAATACCAGCTGCCCCGGATATGTCTACGACCGCATTAAACGTCAAATCGTTCACTGCCAGGAATGCGAAAGGGCGGCTACCCGTTACAGTTATCGTCGCCCCGGATGCAATGTTGAGGGTGGAAAATGAGTTGCTCAATGAGAGCTTAATTTCCATCCTTGAGGTGACTTCTCCATCAGAAAATCGAACGGCTTACCGTCATCGTAAGCACCTGTCCCGAACAGGAGATTCCTCCCCTGAAGCGAACAAGTCTCAAACTCCTTATCTTATGGAAATTATAGTTTGTTGCAACAGGAATATTGGCGATTTTACAAATCTCAGCTTTCCAGCAACATTCCACGTCGCATGCCTGAGTTGCCAGATTCCGGATCAGAAAATTACTATTCTACCGGAGCCAGAAGCTCATCCAGCGTTTCGGCCGTGAGACTGAGCTTTTCGGTCGCACCGGCGAGAAGGTTGTCGGCGAGATCGCTCTTCTTTCCCTGCATCTTCTGGATCCGCTGTTCAACAGTTCCTTCGCAGATCAGTTTGTGCACAAACACCGGCTTGTCCTGACCGATACGGTAAGCGCGATCCGTGGCCTGGTTCTCAGCTGCCGGGTTCCACCAGGGATCGTAGTGAATGACATTGTCAGCGCCCGTGAGCGTCAGTCCAGTGCCGCCGGCCTTGAGAGAAATTAAAAACACTTCGCCTTCGCCGCCTTGAAACCGCTCCACCAGCAGTTGCCGATCCTTGGTCTCGCCGGTCAGCTTCAAATAGGAGCATTCCACGGCATTCAAGTGCGCCTCGATGATGCTCAGCATGGACGTGAATTGGGAGAATACGAGCACGCGATGGTTCTCCTGGCGCAGGGTATCGAGCAGTTCAATAAGATACTCGAACTTGGTCGATCCAGGGTACGAGGACTGATCTTTCAGCAATCGCGGATGGCAACAAATTTGCCGCAACTTCAGCAACGCATCGAGAAACACGATCTGCGATTCTGTGCCAGTGAGGGCGAGCGCCTCTCGCACCTGTTTGTCCATGGTCGAGCGCACCGTTTCGTAGAGATCCTTCTGGCCCTCGTTCAGTTCAACGGTGTGAACGATCTCAGTTTTTGGCGGCAACTCCTTGGCCACATCATTCTTGGTGCGGCGAAGAATCAGCGGCCCGACACGCTGCGACAGCAGCTCTGCTTTTTCGGCATTGCCATCCTTTTCGATCGGGTTGCGGAATTGCTCATTGAAAGTTTCGCGCTTGCCGAGAAGCCCAGGCATCAGGAAGTGGATGAGACTCCACAGCTCGCCAAGATTGTTCTCGATAGGGGTGCCCGACAGACACAGACGGTGGGCACTGGTCAATTGGCACGCCGCCTGGCTTACTTTGGTCGAAGCATTTTTAATATGCTGCGCTTCATCCAGCGCCACCAGGTGAAACGTGTGCGCTACAAAAGTTTCCAGATCCCGTGGCAGTAAGGCAAAAGAAGTGAGCACCAGATCAGCCTGAGGAATCTCGGCAAAGCGCGACTTTCGATCTGCTCCCTGCAGCACCAACACTCGCAGATCTGGCGTGAACTTTGCTGCCTCTCGCTGCCAGTTTTGCACCACACTCGTGGGTGCGATCACCAGTGAGGGTCGCCCTTGATCGCGACCGCTTTCTTTTTCCGCAAGCAGGTGGGTGAGAGCCTGCAGAGTCTTGCCCAGCCCCATGTCATCGGCGAGAATGCCGTTCAGATCATAGCGCGCCAGAAATTGCATCCAGTAGAAGCCATCGAGTTGGTAATCACGCAGCGTCGCCTGTAACCCGGCGGGCAGTGCAACGCGGTCAATCTTCTGAAAATTTGCAACCCGTTCCGCCAGTTCGCCAATCTCTTCCGTCCCATCGATCTCAAGCCGCTCTTCGCCATCACCCCCACCTTGCATCAGCAGGGCCGCATCCAATTTGCTAAGCTTGATCGGGCCGTCGGTGAACTTGAACTCTAACAATTGCCCCAGAGTCGTCAATATCGAGCGGAATCGGCCGACTGGCAGTGCCAGACCACGACCATCAGGCAAAAAAATCATGAACTCCTGCCCCTTTGGCAAACCTGCGGTCACTTCAAGAAAGCGATTCTCCACCAGCGATGCCAGGATCGGTTGCAATTCAAATTTCTCGCCATCGATTTCAAATCCCGCCGATAGACTGAACCATCCCTTGCCCTCGTCGACGATCTCCGCACGCCAGGATTCCGTGCGAAAAACTAGAGGTTTTAACCCGAAGTGTGCTGACAATTGCACCTCCCATCCACGGAGTTCGAGTGCAGGCGTGCCCTCGTGGCGAAACCGCTGCCAGTAAAAATCTGGATGCGGCCATTCCTTGCGATCCACCGCCCACAGAGTGCCGCCATCACCATGCGGAGCGAGTGCCAGTTTTTTCAATGACTGCGGCGGCCGCTCAGCTCCAGGCCGCAGGTCGAGCGCATACAACGTCTGTGTTGCCTCCATTTCTGCCACGCGGTCACGCACAATTTTTCGCTCCGGGGTGACGATGGGTGGCAGGTTACCGCTCGGCTCCAGAGCGACTCGATGCGCACCGTAGACAGCGTAGGCATGCGCATACAGTGGCGGCAGCCAGTCGATGTTTTCCAATTCCGGCCTGCGTTCAACACGCAGAAGAAATGTGGGCTTGTCAGGGTTCTGCTTCTCGGGGGCTGTCGGGGCATCGAGAGCAAGATGTTTTCCCTGAGTGATTTTCTCCGCTTCCGGGGTACCACCAAATGCAATCTCTACCCGAACGCCCCCACCCTTGGCCAGATACTCTAACGTTGCCACACAGTGCTCACAATTGACACCGACTCCGCAAGAGCAACTGGAATCAAATGCTAGTGCACCAGCCGCTCCACCTTCATCCCAAAGAGCAATGATGGCCTCGCTCTGGTAACCGTCACCTTCCATGATACGGCCAACAATTTCGACATCACCAGTTTCCAGCAACTCAGCAGTGACGCTGGCCACTTGTTTAGCGCGTGCCAGTTTCTGACCTCGTGCCAGCGCACCCCCGTCAAATGACTGACGCCAGTCACCTGCTGCAAGAAACTCTGATACGCGTTCTTTCATTTTGTCAGCCTCACTCGTCATTCGCCAATGATACTGACAGCAATCCTGCGCGTATGCGGGGCTCGCCTGTGCTCAAAGAGAAACAATCCCTGCCAGGTGCCCAGAGCCAGGCCGCCGCGAATCACCGGCACGTTTTTATCCACATCGGTCAGGCACATTCGAATGTGGGACGGCATGTCATCTGGCCCTTCACAAGTATGCACGAAGTAAGGTTCGTCCTCCGGAACCAGACGATCAAAGTAAGCATGCAAATCAGTCCGCGCACTCGGGTCAGCATTTTCCATGATGATAATGCTGCAACTGGTGTGCTGCACAAAAACCGTCGCCGTCCCAGCCTGGATCCCACTGCGGCGCACCATTGCCGAAATCTCTGAAGTGACTTCGTAGGTGCCTTTGCCTCGTGTTGATACAGTGAATTCGTCGCTGAATGCTTTCATAGTGTTGAGTGTGCAGGAGAAACCGGACACGTCAGGCGGGCATCGGTCAAGTTCCTCTGCCAATGGATAGAATTCATCCAGAATGGGATAAATTTCTCCACATTATGAGGCGAAATCACTCATTCGTGGAATCTTTCGAATTCCTCTTACAGTGTTAACGATCACCGATTTACAGTATATTTAACCGGCTTGGCACGGAATAAGCATATAGTCAGGTCGTAAAGCGGGAAACTGCTTTGGTCGTGCATCCTAAAACCAGATGCCACGTTTCTTCTATTAATTCCCATGGGTGGTTCGTTCCAAAAGAAAGGATCACCCAGAACTGAGATGAACTTGAACCTTTCGAACATAAACATTTTTGACATGTGCCTCCCCCTTGCACAGGTTGGAAGTCTATGTGCGTTAACTTCTTCGGCTGAACGATCCCAATCGTTCCCTGCACTGGAATTCTCCCCTGATTCCAAAGCAGTCGAGGAAGTGAATCGAAAGGTTCAGTTCTCCTCCTTTTGTCCCGCTGATGTTGCGCGTTGGCGCGTTACGCGAGTCGATATTGGTGCTTCAATCGTCGCCTTTGCAGCCCCCGTCGCAGCGTGCATCAACGGGCAAATTTTTACTGGCGCAATTCTAGAATCTGCGCTATCAGTATTGCGATTCCTACCACATGCAATGCCAGGGGGCGGAAGTATGCCGCTCGCATCTTCCGTCCCCACTTTTTTTTCTAGCTTTGAAGAAAATGGAGTAGTCCACAGCCGGGTGTTGTGACGTAATCAAGTTAACCTTCGTTTTCTTTCAATTTTCGATTTTCCTACCACATGCAATGCCAAGGCGGGTTCCGTTCGCGGAGCCCGTCTTTTTGTTTATCACGGACAGGGTAGAATCCTGACATTCACACCATATTTCTGCATCTGGAAATCGAGCAATCGTGCGACTGAAACTTGCCGTGCTGCTGAATTAGGTGCGATTGATTGACGCACAGCGCGACCCAATCCATGCTGCCGCTGCGGTGGTCTTCAGTTCCCATATCTTCCTGTTCTACTTTTTGTTCGTCGCCATCGCGACCTACTACGTGGTGCCACGTGTCCTGAAACACTTGGTCATCACTCTGGTCAGCTACGTGTTCTATGGCTGGTGGAATCCCTGGTTCATGCTGCTCATGCTGGCGTCGACGATCGTTGACTACCTGTGCGGCATGGCCATTTCGAAAGAAAACGCCTCACTAGTGCAAAGGAAATCCGCGCTGTGGATATCGGTTGTTGGAAACCTGGCCGTCCTCGGATTCTTCAAATACTGCGGCTTCGCAGTCGGCAGCGCCAGCGCTGTGGCAGAATCACTCGGTATGGGAGGATTCGAAGTTCCCGAATTCGTGCGCACCATCGTCCTCCCTGTAGGCATCTCCTTCTACACCTTCCAGTCGATGAGCTACAGCATCGACCTTTACCGCGGCCACGCTCGACCGGCGCCCACATTCATCGACTTCGCCTGTTACGTCAGCATGTTTCCGCAGTTGGTCGCCGGGCCCATCGTACGCTACGGCAGCGTGGCAGAGCAATTGCGCTCGCGGGTGCATTCAGTCGAAGGATTCGTCGCTGGAATCACTCGCTTCAATGTTGGCTTTGCCAAAAAAGTGCTCCTGGCCGATCCCATGGGAATGATGGCCGACGCCTGCTTTGGCGCCGGCGCGGGTGCCCTCACTACGCCGATGGCGTGGCTGGGGATCACCGCCTACGCGTTTCAGATTTATTTCGACTTTTCTGGTTACTCGGACATGGCGATTGGACTCGGCCGTATGTTTGGCTTCCGCTTTCCGGAGAATTTCGATTCTCCCTACAAAGCTAACAGCATCACCGATTTCTGGCGACGCTGGCACATCTCGCTCTCCACCTTCCTGCGCGACTACCTTTACATCCCGCTGGGCGGCAATCGCAAAAGCCCGAGCCGCACTTACGTAAACCTGATGACCGTCATGCTGTTCGGCGGGCTGTGGCACGGCGCCCAATGGACATTTATCGCCTGGGGTGCCATTCACGGCGGCATGCTCGCACTCGAGCGACTGATGGGAAAAGATTCGTTCTATGCAAAGTGGCCGCAAGCATTGCGCATCGCCATTACCTTTGTCATTGTGTTAGTCACTTGGGTTTTCTTCCGTGCCGAAAATTTCGCGGTCGCCTGGCGCTACCTCACTGCCATGGTCGGATTAGGCGGCGACGCGCCTGCAGCATCGCTAAAAACTGCCGAGCTGCTCACCCCTTTCAACCTGTTTGCCTTTGCCGTAGCCGCCCTCGTCGTCTGGGCATGCCCCCGCAGCGCACGGCTGCTGGAGACCCTCACCGCACCCAAAGCCATCACCTCCCTCGCCCTCCTGTTCTTTGCCCTGTCGATGATGTACGCTCGCGGTTACAGCCCATTCCTCTACTTCCAGTTTTGATTCTCGCTGCCCAGGTAGCTATTCCTTGAGGTACAATATCGCCTCAAGGTCACGGGTGCCATAGAGAATCCGGATGACATCAACCGCATCTTCCAAGGGCAGATAGAAGATGAGGTAGTTCCGGTACTTGGGGACGGGTCACATCCTTAGCCCCAGCAAGCGAGCGGTTTTCGCATAACGAGGGGAGCCAATCTCTGGATTCTGGCGAATTCGCTCAAGAGCATCCTCAATCTTCTCAAGGAGTTTGAAGGCCACGGGAGGGTTGTCTGCGGCGACGGTGAGAAAATGTTCGTCGATGTCCTGGGAGGCTCGGGGGCGGAGAAGGAGTCGGGTCACGATTTGCTTTGGATCCGTTTCGTCAGATCTGCTTTCTTCTTAGCCCAAAAGTCTTCGTCAATCTGGACTGGCTCACCAGACTCAAGCCCCTCCAATAAGAGGCGTTCAAGTTGCTCTTGAGCGGCGCTCTTCTGGTCGTTCCTGATCAGTTCTCGGACGTACTCACTGGCTGTTCCATAGCCTCCCTCACGAAGCCGAGCTTCGACATAATCTTTCAAGGTTTCCGGAAGGGAAATGTTCATTGTGCTCAAGGTGTGGACTCCTCGGGTTATCAGGTTTAGAATGCCACACTTGGCAAATTTTGTCGATTCTTGCCAAGCCGTGCGACAAGCAAAAACTACTTAGCTAGCGCGGGAGGAGCGTTCAGCCAGCGTTGCCACTTCTGCTCGATCCACGTGACCGCTCTGGGATCGAGCAGTGGGATGTAGAGGATGCTCATTGTCAGACAAAACATCCCGAGATTTCGTGAAATCAGAAAGATACCGAGGTGGAAAGACAGTCCCAGCAGGGCACCCCACAGTCGAGTCTTACGGAATAGGAACAGCACCGGCACGAGAAATTCGCCTATTAGCACTGACCACGTCAGTAGCTTCAGCAGCGGCTGGATCTGCAGCACGGCAGTGGTCGGGAATCGCGCATTGTTAGACATCAGGAAGTAAGTGATCACGTCCCCCTTGAGCCATTCGCCATCTGGAATTTTACACAGCCAGGTGTGCCAGTAAATGACCATCAATTGCAGACACATGAGCCGCAGCCCATACACCGGGACCGGAGCAAGTCCGGGTGAGGGCACCTTTTTCATCCGCCAGGGCCAGCGCACTCCCAGCGGTGAGATCAACACCAGAAACGAATAGACGCGCAGAATATCATCCCAGCCAGCGGTGGCGATCGGTGATCGATAAGTGATCGTCAAGTGCCAGATCCACACCCAGAAAGCTGCAGTTCGGGCGCACACTCCCAGTCCCAATAGCACCATGGCGACAGCGCTGATAGCAAAGATTACATCAACGTGCAGCTCTGATGTGAACACATTGAATAACGAAAAATGCGGCGTTCCAAAGTGTCCTGGCGTGTGCACTGCGCGTGTGTCCACTAATCCTGTTTCCGCAAAGAATGCGTAGCGAAAGGGGATGAGGTCGATTAAATTGAGCAACACGACCACCGCAAACGCGATCCGAAACGCCGCGTAAATCCGGGCGTCCGTGTCAGCGAACCAGAAATTCAGGAAGCGGTCTTTCATGCGCAGGGGCGATTAAATGATCACTAGTGGATGGGAGACATCCGAGCAAGAACTGTCTTGAACCTCCTGAGGCGCATCCACTACCTTTCTTGTCAATGAGTAGAGTTCACCATCTCTTACAATGAATCGAATCGCATTTCTATCACGTGCTCAGTCGGAGACCTTCGATGTTGTCATTGTCGGAGGAGGGGCGACAGGCCTCGGGGCAGCGGTCGATGCCGCCGCGCGCGGTTACTCGGTCTGTCTCATCGAACAGTCAGATTTTGCCAAAGGCACTTCTAGCAGAAGCACCAAACTGATTCACGGCGGCGTTCGCTACCTGAAACAGGGTCGTATATCCTTAGTGATGGATGCCCTGAAAGAGCGCGAACGCCTCCTGCGTAATGCACCGCATCTCGTTCATAGTGTAGCATTTGCCATCCCGTCTTACCGCTGGTGGGACACCCCATTTTATGGTGTCGGGCTAGGGGCATACGATCTGCTGGCGAGGAGCCGGGGCGGTTTCCCGCGGTCGAGGCTTCTCAGCAAGAAGGAGATCTGTGAGCGACTACCGACCTTGATGACACGCCGCCTCCGCGGTGGTGTCCTCTATCACGATGGCCAGTTCGACGACTCGCGCTTGTCGATCTCGCTAGCGTTGACGGCGATCGACCATGGTGCCGTCATGTTAAACTACGTCTCTTGTGAGGGCTTCGTCCGCGAAGGAGAGAAGATAGTGGGCGTCACCGCGAAGGACAAGGAACAGGACGATGGGACTTTCTTGATAAGGGGAAAATGTGTGATCAATGCGACAGGTGTTTTCTCCGATGCAGTGAGACAAATGGACGATCGGAAATCGACTCCGATGGTGAGTCCCAGCCAGGGGATTCACATTGTTCTTCCTGGTCGGTTCTTTCCAGGAGAGACCGCCATGATGATACCCAAAACGGACGACGGCCGCGTGCTCTTCGCCGTCCCGTGGCATGGGTGCGTCATCGCTGGAACCACTGACACCCCGATGGACGAGCCATCAGTGGAACCGCGTGCGCTCGCAGAGGAGTTTGAATTCCTGCTCGAACATCTCGGTCGGCATCTTACCTGCAAGCCTGGCCCCGACGATGTGCTCAGCACATTTGCCGGGCTTCGGCCGCTGGTGAACAAAAAGGGAAAGGGGAACACCGCAGTGGTTTCCAGGGATCACCTCATCAGCCGCTCTCGGTCCGGCCTCATTACCATCGCCGGTGGCAAATGGACGACCTATCGAAAAATGGCAGAGGACGTCATCGATACTGCGGCCAGCTCAGCGGGGTTGGCAACCGCGCCATGCAAGACGGTCGAATTGTTACTCAACGGGGCCGGTGCCGCCCCGCCGGACATAGGAATCCCGGATAGCTCAGCCGTCGCACATTTTGTTCAGAACGAGATGGCCCGCACGATAGAAGACGTCCTCTCCCGGCGCACCCGAGCGTTGATCCTCGACGCACGCGCGACCCTCGACGCAGCGCCCGCAGTCGCGACTGCCATGGCGCGAGAACTCGGGTGGAGCGATAAATCGACCGCCGAGCAACTTGCGCGATTTAGAGCGACCGCCGAGAGCTACACAGGGGTCTATTCTTGATCTGAATGACACAGTGCACGTACTCAACCCTGTCTAAGGATCACCCCATTACGAATTCTCTCGATCATCTGCTGCGCTTCCGGACAATGGGTGAGGCGTTCGCAAAGCGTGCACCAGATACATGCAAGCGGTACCGGCGGTAAAAAGAAACAGGATGCCTCCGCTTAGAAGTTGGGCGGCGAGATGGAGTGAAATGTTGGAAAGTGCCGACAACTTGATGGGATCAGAGGTCTCATGGATGATGACCGACTCATTCGGGTTCAACAGAGTGACATTTTCTTCCTTCAGAACTTGGCGCATTTCAGTGAGCATCGAGTTCCGGGATTCATAGAGCTGCTTCGCCCGCGCATAGTTCTCTGTCGCTGCCTCAAAATTGGCTACACGCTCGGTGGCGATTTCCAACCGATAACCGAGGGAACAAATTACCGCAGTGACACCTTCCTTCAGTAGCTTGTCGCGCGCTACGTCTCGAGCTATCATCGACTGATCTTTGAGATGATTGGAGTCCGCAGCGGTGACCACAAGTCTCGCCTTGTCAGGGAAAAGGCTCACCGCATCTGTCTCGCTAGCCGGACTGTTAACGGAAGATTCCTCAGCAGAATGCATTCGAATAACCAGCTCTGCAGGGAAAAGGCTCACCGCATCTGTCTCGTTAGCCGGACTGTCAACGGAGGATTCCTCAGCAGGCATTCGCATAAGCAGCTCTGAAGTGAGTGGTGATACAGGTGCCCAAGCTGCCCTCGGTTGCACTAAATCCACTGCATCAAGACGGTCTAAGGTTTCGCTCAGATTGGTGCCTTGTACTTCCTCCAATTGCACCATTTCCACCAGCAAGGAATATGCCTCTGCACGATCCGTTGCATCGTCCCACCGCTTCACGAGTTGAAGATCATCGATGACTGAAAAAAGCGTTTCCTTGTTCTTGATGATCTCGAATTGGGTGGGCTTCGTCTCGGGAAAGTAGCTGCGGAATATTTCATGCTCCTGATTGAGAGGCAGAAACTGCAAGCGAATTCGTCCGAGATACTGAGGCGAGGTGAGAGGGGCGACAAAAAATGCGAGTACCAGTGCTGCTAACAATGATCCGACAGAAAACGCCCACATGCGGCGTTTGAAAACATGGACGGGACTCCACTGTCGCCCACGTCTTTTTTCTGATGAAGTCTCCATATTCAGTGAAAAACTATGCTCTGGAGCGCTTCGTCTTGACGAAGCTTTTTGAGAAGGAACGTCTTGTGAAGAAAAAGCGCTGTCGAGACCAGCGCACTCCAATGAGCCGCTTGTGCGACAGTTGAATTAGCAGCGTCGATGAACTTGTAGACACTTACTGTTTTTGCGTGTTCTTTGAGCGACTGCTGGATCCTGAATTTGCACCCTTTCCCGAAGGAATCGGAGGCGGATTACGGTTGCCGCTGGGGAAACTGAAGCCGACTCGGGCTTCAGGGTGTTGGGGGAAGGCTTCGAAATCGTCGTCTAGTTCGAGTTCGTCGAGCTGAGCCAGCCAGTCGTTGGTCTGGCCGATTTGGCTGGCGCTGGAATTGATGTGGCGGGAGAAATCGCCTGCGTCTTGTGAGGCTGTTCTGAGCTCGCTGGCGAGTAGCTTCACCAGGCCGACGACACGGCGTTGCTCGGACTCGGCGAGTTCAAGATTTGCCTGGGATTCTTCGACTTTGGTAGCGCGTTTCTGCAGCATGGCCAGTCGTTCGCGCTGGGATTCCAGGAGTCGCTGCCGCGTTTGCAGAAGCGATTGTTTACTGGCATCCTGTTCGAGTTGGCTGATCTCCTGCTCCAGTTCTGCGATTTCAGCGGGCATATCGCGGATACGTTGCGGGAGGTTTTCGCGGCGCTCGCGGCCGAGGTGATCTTTGAGCGCTTCTTCCGTATGCAACAGGCGTAGATAGGTCCACATGAGCGCATCGATTTGATGGAGCTGGCTGTCGATGGTGAGTGACTGGGCAGCTGTCGGGTTGTCGCGCAAGTCCTGTTCAATCTCGCTGGCGAGACCCGCCAGGGTGTCGTAGTTGACTTGCAGCGGATGCGACAGCGCGCGATAAAGCTGCATGCGTTGTTCAGCAAAGGCATGCTTTTCCTGTTCCGCCATGATTCCAGAATGAGCGGATTGCTTTTTGTGCAGCCACTTCTTGAACAACGACGTGTCCGGTCCGAACACCCAGCCCAGTGCATACGCGGCGACTCCGGCGATGGCAAAGACTGGCTCGGCAGTGGCGACGCCCACACCCACGGTCAGCAATGCCAGCCACGCGTGATGCGGGCTTTTAGCAAATGCTTTGAGTCGTTGTAGTCCTGACATTGGCAGAAATAATGAGCGTGGCCGACTTTACTCGACAGTGAACCATTGCACTTCAACGCGCCGGTTCTGGTCGTCATCTTTGCCTAGTGGTTCTTCCCAGCCGCGGCCGATCAGCTCGATTCGTTCGTCTGCCAATTGTTGTTTCTCCATGAGCAGGCGTTCAACTTCTTCGGCGCGTTCTTTGCTCAACTGCATGGCTTTCAAGGCCATGGTTTTGACAAGTTTCTCACCGCCCTGCGAACGAAACTGGTCGACCAGCGAGTTATCGACATGGCCGCGCAGCAGCACGATCGAGCCCGGGCTGACTTGCAACATTTTCTTCACCGTGGTGAGGTATTCGTCATTGATGGTCTGCGTCATATCCAGTTTTGCTGAATTCGGTTCAAACAGGAAACGGATGTTGCGACTGAGCAGTGGATCCTGTTCGATGGGCGATCTTGTCGACGAGCGAATTGGCTGAATCGAGATTTTCTGACTGGCGAATTCACCGCTTGCCTGCAGTTCTTCCAGTGTCTTGAGGTTCAGGAAGTAGCTGGCTGGTGCTGGGTTCTTTACGATCTTGCTGCCATAGGCAATGGTCGACGACTGGTAGATGCCTTCAAAGCTCCCTGCAGCGTCAATTTGTCCGGAGAAGAATGCCAGGTTCTCAGGCAAGTTGCTGAGGTGCACCTTATCCAGTTCGTCCTTTGCATCCTCGACCGACCATTCGTAATCCTTGAACACATCGGCGATAAATTGATGGTAATTGGTAGGGTTTGCGCGCACCTGATCGTTGCCCCAGATCAAGCCGTGCACGACACCTTTCACCATCTCTGGATGCTCGATGGCGAAGGTCTTGTTGAACATGAGAATGTCGGAAATGATTAGCAAATTGCGGTTGTCAGTGATCTGGCGGGCTTTGCCGCCGCTAGCTTCGACCACTTCCGTTGTCTTCGGTGCCCAGGTGACGCAGCCGTGGATCTTGTTGCTGCCAGAATTGAGATCTTCAAGGAATGCATCTGCGCCCTCGAAAGCATCCTCACAGAACAACAAATTCACTTTTTCAGGATCGGGCTGGTCGCTGATGCTGGCGAGTCGGTTTACGGACAAGTCTGCTTCAGAGGCAAGGTAGCGAATGAAGAACTCTGTCTCGTTGAGCGGCGCTACGGTGAGCACTTTGCCCTTCAGGTCGTTGATGCGGCGGATGTCCGAGCGGACAATAATGCCATCGGCCCCGCGTGAGTAGCAGATCTGTGCAGGAACTGTGACGTGCATCTGCCTGCCGTAGGCGGCCAGCACGTCGACCGTTGTCGATGATCCTGCCATTTCTCCGCGATTCAGTGCCGCCCAGCTGTCTTCCTCGCTCAACTTGAACTCGACTTTGAATCCGTAGTGTTTCTGGAAAAACGATTCCTCATTCGGCGCCAGACCACCATTGGCAACGAACAATCCGGCGTAGCCAGCGTATTCACTGAGTTCGATGACAATGGTATTGTCCTTCACCTGATAGCCTTGCGGAGCAGGCAGGCGCGGCACTTCATCCGGCACAGCTAAGAATTCGGTGCTACTCTCGCTGCTCGTTTGCGCTGATGCGGTCGTGTTCTGTGATTCGTCCGCAGCGAAGTCCGATTTTTCTTTCGGCCACCAATTGAAAATCGCGATTCCTGCAATGATCAAAATGACCAGTGTGAAAACAAGTTTACCAAGTTTTGTCATGGTGCCGACACTACCTGCGACACCGTCAAGCTTCCACTACATTCCACCCGTCCGTTTGTAGGGGCGAAGCCTTGCAATAGCCGACAACTACTGCGTTGCACTTGATTCCAACACCCGTCGGTACATCTATACCGCCAGCCGCTGAAATCGGCGTGCGCCTTGTATTTTTCGGCTATTGCGGCGTTTCGCTCGAATTTCATGAATAATGCAGGCTAAGGGATTTGGATCTGGAGCGTTTGTTGGCGACATGCCGTCTTGTCAATTGTCAGAACCCGGGTTACAAAAAGCGTCCGCGCCGTTCCAGGAATCTCCTGAAACAGGGACGACTGCGCAGTGCCAGCACCAGCCATATGATTGACGTCAAGAACCTGACAAAACGCTACGTGGGTCGCACCGCGGTCGATGACATCTCGTTTCATGTCGGCCAGGGTGAAATCGTTGGCTTTTTAGGCCCAAATGGAGCAGGCAAGACGACCACTTTGCGCATGCTCACCAGTTATTTGCCGCCCTCGTCGGGGTCGGTAAAGATCGCAGGCTTCGATGTTTTTCGCGATTCGCTCAAAGCGCGGCGCCAGATCGGCTACATGCCGGAAAATGTGCCTCTTTATGAAGACATGCGGGTTAAGGAATACCTGCGCTTCCGTGCTAAGCTTAAAGGCTTGAGCGGTAAAGACATGCGCGAAAGAATCGGTAAAGTAATGGATCGCTGCGGGGTGACAGATGTGCGCAAGAAAATGATCAGCAGCCTGTCGAAAGGCTATCGGCAAAGGGTCGGACTGGCCGATACGCTGGTGCATTCCCCCCAATTGCTGATTCTCGACGAGCCGACCAATGGATTGGACCCCAACCAGATACGTCAGGTGCGGGAGCTGGTGAAAGAGCTGGGACGAGACCACACGGTGCTCATTTCTACCCACATTTTGCCAGAAGTGGAAGCGACCTGCGACCGCGTGATTATCATTAACGAGGGCAAAGTGCGGGCGTCGGGCACGCCACAGGAGCTAGTGGGTCGCCTGCGAACTGCGGGAACGATTTCGGTTGAAATCAAAACAGATCCGGGCGCTGCCTCTGAGAAAATGAAACTGGTTTCAGGAGTGCGGAAAGTGCAGAAAGAAAGCATAGACGACGATGGCTGGAGCCGCTTTACCCTGCGCGTCGAGGCGACGTCCGATGTGCGCGAAGAACTTTACAATATGGCGATCGCTAACCACTGGCCGCTGCGTGAGCTGACGCGCCATCATGCAACACTCGAGGATGTATTCGTCGAAGTCACCCAGTCGGAGCGGGTGTGAGCCCATGTTGTCCTGCCAGTTGATCCAGATCCTTTGAGACCACACTAACAATGCGCACCTTCCGAATCCTTCTAGCCAAAGAACTTCGTTCCTTCTTTCTGTCGCCGATTGCTTATGTCGTGCTGGCGCTGGTCATGCTGCTCAATGGGATCGCTTTCTACGCCTCTGTACGGATTCTCCAGGGGCCGCCCAGCGAAGGCAGCCTCGTTACCTGGACATTCAATTCTCCCTGGTTCTACCTCTCCTACTTTACGATATTCCCGCTGATCACCATGCGCCTGTTCTCGGAGGAGCAGAAGCTGGGCACCATCGAGACTCTCCTCACGGCTCCGGTGCGCACCACCGAGATGATCTTTTCAAAGTATGTCGCCGCAGTGATTTTCTACTGCGTCCTGTGGTTGCCAAGTCTGCTCAATTTTTACGTCTTTCAATGGATCACGCGCGGCATGGCAGAGATTCCTCCCGGTCAGCTTCTTGGCAGTTATACCATCGTACTGATCATGGGATTGTTTAACATTGCCCTGGGATGCTTTGCGTCTTCGTTGACGAAGAATCAAATCGTCTCAGCCATCCTGTCTTTCACCATGATCCTGCTGCACTTTTTGCTCGGTGCCTTCATGCTCTATCTGTCTGATCAGCACAATCAGCAGTATGCGGAATTTACCAGCTACTTTGCATCAATCATGCATATTAAGAGTTTTACATCTGGATTGATCGATACGCGGCCACTCATTTATTACCTTAGTTTCACGGCGTTGATTCTGTCATTGACACATCAGGTGCTCGATTTCCGACGCTGGAAAGTCTAACAACGTCACTACTCGCTCATCCCTTTCGCCTTTATCATGCCTGAACTCAAAGAAGACAGCACCACTTCTGAAAAATCGATCGGTCGGTTATCGATTAGCGTAAATGTAATCGTTCAGGTGGTGCTCGGTTTTTTCCTGTTTGCCGTTATCAATTACCTCAGCTGGCGCACCTACAAGCGCTGGGACTTAACCATTGGCGAAAGCCACACGCTGACCGAACGCACCATCGGTTTCCTTCAGTCGATGGAAAAACGCACACGCATGATCGTGCTTTTCACCCGCGGCACGCAGCTGACGACGAACGTGCACGATCTGGTCGAAGAGTACAAACGTTACGCGGGCAAGAAGCTGAAGGTAGAGATCATCGACCCGGCGCGTGAGCCTAATCGACTTGAGCAGATCAAAGAAAAGTACCATTTGGAATTCGCCGATCGCAAGGATGGAGTCTTGATCGTCATGGATGGGGCAGATGGCAAGCCGCGGACAAAATTTGTCACAGAAGATGCCTTTGTTGAGCTTGATCCATCGACTGGCCGCTCGACTGCCTTTACGGGTGAGTCGGCACTGACATCGGCCATGCTGGCGGTGGGTGAAGGCCGTCGTAAGGTGTTGAAATTGGTAGTTGGCAAGGGCAAATTGAACCTTGGTGGACAAGGCAGAACAGCGATGGACTTCCTTATCGATTTCGCTCGCAAAGAAAATGCCGAAGTGCAGACAATCGATATCGGTGATCCTGACGCGAACTTTAAGGAGGCCGATGTGCTGGTGTTTGTGAACATCAAGGACGACCTCACTGACGATGAAGTGAAGCGCGTCCGGGACTACTGGGAAACGAAGCGTGGCTCGATGCTGGTGCTGCTCAATCCCGATCACGAAACGCCAAATCTGCATGCGCTGCTCAAAGAATTCGGCATCATCGTGCGCAATGATCGCGTATTGGAAATGATCTCCGGTCCCCGTCCTATCACTGGTTGGGAAGTTGCCAGCGTCATTACTCTGGATGCAACGGTGACTGATCAATTGCTATGGGGCCGCAATGTCAAATTCAGTGGGCAAACTCAGAGCCTCGAGATCGATCGCCTGCAGGCAGAGGAACTAAAGGGCCGCGGCATCGTCGTCAGCGAATTGCTGCAGGCCGATGATCGTCGCTTCTGGGGCGAGACCGATTACCTGCAGGATCCCCCCATATTCGACGAGAAGACCGATTCGCGCCGCGGGCCTGTCACGGGTGTCTATGCGGAGATGGGAGTGATGCAGGATGCCAAATTGCGCATCGATAGTTCGCGTATGGTCGTGCTGGGGAACGCAACCATGTTGGACCCGCCGATGGATACCGCTTCCTATGATCTCGGCACGTCGGCGATTAACTGGATGCTGGATCGCGACGAGCTATTGGGCATTGCTCCGAAACAAAAGCAATGGTTCCGATTGGAAATCTCCAATGGCCAGAGCGAGCGCATCTTTCAGATCATTATTTTGGCCTTACCACTTTCGATCGTCTGCTTCGGCCTGTTCGTCTGGAGTATGCGCCGGGTATGATGCCGATTCTAAACCTCTGAACTTCCCGAACATCTTTCGCAAGTGCGCGCCAGGACTACACTCATTCTTCTCGCCATCGCCGCCGCCGTCGGCGCTTACATTTGGTTTGTCGAACGTTATGATCAAAGTACCACGGAGCGGGCGCTGACTGAGCACCTGATCCTCAGGGTCGATAAAACTCGGGTGGACGGCATCGTCATCAAGCGAGCGGCAGAATCGATTAAGCTGACCAAGCGTGTCGACGGTCGCTGGCACCTGGACGCACCACTGCAGGATCGAGCCGATCAGGCAGCGGTCAGTGCAATCTTGAAATTGGCCTCGGAATTCGAAATTTCGCGCACTATTCCTAACGAGGAAATTGCCAGTGGCGATGTGAAAGTCGTCGACCTGGGGCTGGACGCGTCGAGTGCGGTGGAAGTGACATTTTCCTCTGGAGATTCTGCGCTGGGAGCCTTCGTCATTGGTAATCCGGCACCATGGGATGGCACGGTGTATTGCCGGGTGCTGAACGACAGCGATCGCGAAGATGTGTATGTCGCCGCAACAGGGACGCGTCCCATTTTGATCCAACCAGCCGAGGGCTTTCGCGATACGCATCTCATCAGTCATGCGCTGAAAGACATCGTCGGCGTGTCCATTCAGCAGGGCAATGCGACGGCGATTGAGATACAACGTGCCGACGCCTCGCCAGACGCAGCCTGGTTGTTGAAAAAACCGCTGAGTACCCAGGCAGACAGCGAATTGATCGACAAGATGCTGACACGTTTTCTCAGAGCAGAGATCGATTCATTTCAACCAGGCGATAGTAATGTGCTGCCAGCTCCGGGAAGTGACGCCGTTGTCTTAACGTTACGCACGACGGGTGGAGTGACCACGGTGACGCTTGAGCCGCCTGTAGCGGAAGGGTCGAAGCTGGCAGTGGCACGCACCTCGGACCGCTCGGGTTCATTTCTGGTCGATGACGAATTGCGCGGTCTTTTCATGGCACGCGATGACACGACGCCTCTCTGGCAGGAGCTTCGCTCGCGCTTGCTTGGTCGTATTGATCCAGCAAAGTTGACCACAGTCATCGTGCGTCAGACGGGCAAGTCGGACATTCCTATGTGGCTGTATGGGAAAGCCTGGTATATGACGCGTGACAGTCAGTATGCCGAGACAGTGGACAAGAAGAGTTTGCTGGGACTGGTAAACGGACTGAACAATCAGCAGATCCTCAGGTTCGCGAGCGATACCGGTGAGAATCTTGAAGCCTATGGCCTGGCGGAACCCACTGACCGCATCGATTTCAGCTCTGTCGAACATCGTGCAAAGGGCAGCCCGACTGCGACATCGCCGGAAAACACGACCACGCTACTCATTGGCCAGGGCCAGGAGGCAGAGAGCAAAGGGAGAATCTTCGCCAAATATGCTCACGAGCCTTTCGTTTATCAAGTAAGTGCAGAAGTCATCACGCTGGTGCGGAAGGAAGCGATCAAGTGGAAAGATCGTAACCTCCTTTACTTCGACCAAAGTGCTGTGCAGGGCATCGTCATCTCACGCAAAGCGGAACCTCCGGTAGAGCTTTCCTACGATACAGTGAGCGCAGAATGGACTGCAAAGCGCAGTGGCGAAGACGTTACCAGGCTCATCAAGAAGCAGGCGCTGGAAAAACTGCGGCAGCGACTTGCCGTCTTTTACGCCGACGAATGGTGCCCCGACTTTACGCCACTGAATAACTTGAAGGACTATACTCTCGAGATTCGAATCATTGGAAAGTCCAGTGATTCAGAAGACGGCAGCAAGCTGGTTACGCGCGTTCTCCGCTTCGTTTCAACGATCCCTGACCGACCTGATCGTCGATCCCAATTTTACTACGGCTCCCTCGACAACATAGCTGAGCCATTCCGCATTCGCCGTGAAACTTATGAGACCCTGTATGATCCGATATTGAAGGAGGAGGCGCCCACTGCCGGGGAGGAACACAGCTTGATCCCAGGGGAGTAAACCGCTAAGCCTTCCCTTATGCGCATCCACCTCATCAACGGGCCAAATTTGAATCTGCTGGGCAAACGTGAGCCTGAGATTTATGGCTCGCAGACGTTCGATGAATACTTTACCACCTTACAGGAAAATTTTCCCGGCCATGCGTTGACTTATCTTCAATCGAATCATGAAGGGGCGCTGATCGATGCGCTGCACGCTGTGGGATTCGATGACGATAGCGCAGTGGTGATCAATCCAGGCGGATACACGCATACATCCATCGCCCTGGCGGATGCGGTCAGCGGCATCATTATTCCAGTCGTTGAAGTTCACATCTCCAACATTCTCGAGCGCGAATCGTTCCGCCATCGTTCTTACATTCGCATTAACTGCGCTCACAGCATCATGGGCGAAGGGATCGACGGGTATCGCAAAGCAGTGGAGTGGCTGATCAAGACCTCAGAGAGAAGGCAAGAGTGACGCGAGGCGGTCATCCAAGTTGTTTTTGGTGAACTGCCTCCCAGGCTTGTCATCGCCAGGGCTTTCGTGTCACTCTGTCATGCGGTGGCTGATGATCTCTCCAACTCCCAAGATCCCTCATCTCGCAGTGACTCACCCAGCGAAGTCAGCGCTGATTACTGGATCAATCTCGCCACGCACCCACACGATGCCTTCTACAGTCAAGGGCAAGTAGGCCAAGGCTGTCTCAGTTGAACCGCATCATATTTAGCAGACACCACAGGTGAAATTGTGGTAAGTCTCTGGGATGACTCTCGGCTTTCGCAATCTCCATTCGATCTTGTCTTTCTCATTTGCTGCGGCAGGCGCGGCGATGACGACTGCCGCTGCATTGGCAGCAGACGCAGAGGACTGGGCGGCGCTCACGTTTCATGCCGCTCCTGGACCGCTTGCAGAGGATGCGGTGACTGAAGAATGGCCGCGATTCCTTGGGCCGCACGACGATGCGACATCGCGGGAAACAGGACTTAACCTTGATTGGCCAGAGACCGGGCCGCCGCTGGTGTGGGAAATGCAGAAAGGCTATGGCTACACGTCGCCGACGATTGCAGACGGCAGATTGTATTACTTTCACCGGCCGGGTGAAAATGAAACTGTCGAGTGTCTGGAACCGGAGACAGGCAAGCGTCTGTGGTCGTTCTCGTATCCAGTGAATTACACCGACCGTTATGGTTTCAGCAGTGGCCCGCGTGCCAGCCCGGTCATCGATGGCAATTACGTCTACACTTTTGGCGTGACGGCTGTGATGCACTGTCTGGAAGTGGCAACAGGTAAAGTAGTATGGAAGCGAGATCTCCTGACCGACTATGATGTGCCCCAGTATTTCTTCGGCTCGGGGTCGTCGCCGATCATCTGGAACGATTACATTCTGCAGAACATTGGCGGACGGGATGAATCGGACGGCGAGGGCGTCTGTGTGATTGCACTGGACAAGCTGACGGGGAAGGAAGCGTGGCGCGTTGAAGACGTGTGGGGTGCAAGCTACTCTTCTCCCATCATTGCGACTTTACGCGGAAAGGAATGCTTGCTGGTGCTTGCCGGCGGAGAAAGTCGCCCAGCGATTGGCGGCCTGCTGTGCATCAATCCCCGGACCGGCGAGGTGTATTCGCGCTTTCCCTGGCGGGCAGACAAGTTTGAGTCAGTCAATGCGTCGACCCCACTGGCAATTGATGACACGCGGGTGTTCATCTCGGAAACATACAAGATCGGTGGCGTGATGTTAGAGTTTGATAAGAAACTGCAACCGACACCCCTTTGGAAATCCAGGGACTGCGGCATGCACTGGATGACTCCCGTGGTCAAGGACGAGCACCTCTATGGTTTCGCTGGACGCAATGAGCCGGATGCATTTCTGGGCTGCTTTGAACTTCGAACGGGAAAGGAAGTGTGGCGGGACGAGTTACGCTGGTCACGGGAATTCGTCCTGCAGGGCAGTAGCAAGCGGCGTGGCGGCAACACTGTCAGGACTTGGAGTTTCTTTCGCGGCAGTCTGTTACAAGTGCAGGATAGCTTTATTGGCCTGGGAGAATTGGGGACATTGGCCAGATTTGACTTGAGTCCCAGCGGGCCTGGGATGTCGCAAAAAGCGGATTTATTCGCTGCGCGGGAAACGTGGTCCCTGCCAGTGCTGCATCGCGGTTTGCTCTACATTGGCCAACACAGCAATGATATGACAACCGGTAAGAAGGCGCGACTCTTGTGCTACGATTTGCGTGCTACTACGGTGTCTGCGGCAGCATCGACCGAGCAAACCGAAGATCAAGTGGTCGACAGCTGCGGTGGGCCAGATACACCAGCAGACGATCCTCCAGCCTCCACCGAATCTGAAAGCGAAGAGGGCGACGTTCCTTCAACGCTTTCACTGGTATCTGGCGACAAGGTGGTGTTACTCGGCAACACGTTCTTCGAGCGCGAAAGCAAGTACGGCCACATCGAGACGCTACTCACGGCAGCGCTGCCTGACACTGATCTAATCGTGCGGAATCTGGGTTGGAGCGGCGACAGCGTGTTCGGGCACGCGCGATCCTACTTTGGTCCTCCTCAAGAAGGCCTCGACAGGCTCACAGCAGATTTGCAGCGCGTTGCGCCCACTGTTGTAGTGCTGAACTACGGTGCCACTGCTGCCTTCGAAGGGGAGGCAGGCATTGCATCGTTCATCGAGGGCTATGTTCGGCTGATCGACCTGGTCGTGAGCACCACCCATGCACGAATTGTGCTCATGTCACCGCCGCCCGTCGAATCCCGCGGCAAACCCCTGCCCGATATGGCCGAACAGAACCGACGCCTTGGCCATTACCGCGACGCTATCCACCAGCTTGCGCTAGACCGGAAATTGGTTTTTGCCGATCTGTTTTCTGAGCTTGGCGAAGGTGACTGGCAGCTGAGGCATCGTCACTTGACCGATAATGGAATTCATTTCACCGAGGAGGGATACGAGCAGATTGCACCAGCAGTGCTGGCCAGCCTCGGCCTTTCGGCACCCCAATTGAATGTCGAGCATGCCAATCGTCTGCGTGAAACCATCAACGAGAAAAACAGGCTGTTCTTCCTCCGCTGGCGGCCTCAAAATGAGACTTATCTACGTGGCTTCCGCAAGCACGAGCAAGGGCAGAATGCGAGAGAGATTCCACTATTTGATCCTCTAATTGCCGCAAGGGAGAAGGAAATCGCTGCCCTGCGAAAAGAGTTTCGCCCTTGAATTCAAGGTGCAGGAAGACTCCACTGACAGAATAAGCTTCTGTTCACATCAGAAAGTCTTTTTTCTTGTAATCGTCAATCTGTTCCCGCGTAGGCAGGGTTGACGAAGTCTTTTTACCTTGTAAAGAACCATATAAAGCACGAATCAATTCTATTTCGCATCAATCGGAGCGATTTTAGTTAAAATTGATATGATACCGAACGAATCTAGCAAACGAACTGGCAACTTCTCCTTTGTAGCGGTGTTAGACCGTCTTGGGCAGCGCCTGGCAGAGCCGATCCCTTATTCAGTGGGGTACGTCTATACGGCGCCCGATTTAGATGCTGTCCAGTATCTGAGAATCGTTGACGATCATGGGCAGGAAATTGATAAGTCGGAGATTCATGGCTCGTCGCTCTTTCATGCCTTCAAAGCACACGTGGAAGCAGCGAAGTAGAATAGCTGATCGGGTAATCAGCCAGGATAGCCAATTTCTTTCTGTCGGTGGTTTTGTATCGGGCCGATGCATGCAAGAACGTGACAGATTGCAATCGCTCGGCCAGTTTCCCGGTGATGCGAAAATTTGATGCTACTTTCTTTCAGTGGGTGATTGCAGCTGCGGTAGGAATCGCCCTTTTTGACACTTCGGCGAATGCCGAAGGTGAAGCGCGTTGGACCCACTGGCGCGGAGCCAATATGCAGGGCCACGCGGACGCCACAATCACAGGGCTGCCAGAAACCTGGAGTGAGACCGAAAACGTTGCATGGAAATCGCTGCTGCCCGGGCGCGGATGGTCGTCGCCGGTGGTTTGGGGAAAACAGGTGTGGATGACGGCAGCCATAGAGGTCGAGGCATCAGAAGAAGAGGCTAAGAAGCGGCTGCAGGCAAATACCAGCGGCCAGCCGTTGACGTTGCTCGATGAGGTGACCTTTCTGGCTCTGTGTGTCGATGCGGAAACCGGGGAACTGCTGCACAATATCCCATTGATGGTGGAAAAGCACCCGCAGTGGGTGCACAAGCTCAACAGCTATGCGTCGCCGACGCCAGTGATCGAAGAGGGGAGGCTCTACTGTCACTTCGGCACTTTTGGTACAGTGTGCGTGGATACCCGCAACGCAAAGGTGCTGTGGTCGAACCGGACATTGAATCTCATGCACGAGAACGGCCCTGGTAGCTCGCCGATTCTGTGGAAGGACAAAGTCATCTTCCACGGTGATGGCAGTGATTTGCAATTCATCGCCGCGCTCGACAAAGCTACCGGAAAGCTGGCCTGGAAGACTGATCGCAGCGGGAAAATGAATGACAATCCGCAGCTGAAAAAGGCCTACGCGACACCAGTGATCGTCGACTATCCGAGCGGTGCCCAATTGATTTCTCCAGCCGCCGACTGGCTCTACAGTTACGATCTTGAAACTGGCAAAGAACTGTGGAAATTGAACTACGAGACGCTGGGTTTTTCGAATGTAGCCCCGCCAGTGGTAAGCGACGGCATGATTTTCGTGACTACAGGATTCATGAAATCAGAGCTACTCGCCGTTGCCTACGATGGCACCACGGCGGCAAAAATCGCCTGGCGCTACAAGCGCAACGTGCCGACCACCCCAGCACCGATTCTGGTAGACGGCGACTTGTATTTTGCAAGTGATCAGGGTGGCCTGGTAACGTGTCTCGATAGCAAAACCGGTGACCGCCACTACCGCGAGAGAATTGCCAGCGGCAACTACAGCGCAGCGCCTGTGTATGCCGACGGAAAACTCTACTTTTTCAGTCGAGAGGGTGAAGCCACCGTGCTGAAACCCGGCAAAGACTTCACCGTCGTAGCGAAAGCGAATCTGAACGGCCAGATTTTGGCAACGCCTGCGATCGTCCCGGGAGCCCTGCTACTGCGCACGGACAAAGCACTCTATCGTCTGGTGAGCAAGTAAAGGCTGTTGACATGAGCTGACTGGCTGGCGTCGGCACGCCTGTCATGGGTACTCGATCAAGCCATGTCGCTGCGCCTCGCGAGACAACTCCATTTTTTCAGTTGTCATTCCACAGAACTCTTGTAAAAGTTTCGGTCTCATTTCATGAAATGACGGCTCGGTAGCTCAGTTGGTAGAGCAGAGGACTGAAAATCCTTGTGTCGACAGTTCGATTCTGTCCCGAGCCACCTTATTTTCAACAAGCCACGTGAGCCTCTTGATTCCAAGGCTTTCCTCGCGTGTGGCTCGGCCATTAGGCTGTCCTGATGCGCTGCTCCTTTACCTCGCTCCTCACCCTCACTCTGGCGGGATGCATTTCGCCATATTCGGGAGCTCAAGAGGATGCGCAAGACGACGCTGCTCCTGATGTGCATATGCTGGTGCCAGGTTTTGTGGTTGAGCCCCTGCCGCTGAAATTGCCGAACATTAACAATGTCATTTATCGTCCTGATGGAAAACTGATCGCTGGGGCTTACGATGGAAATGTTTATCTGCTCAGTGACAGTGATGGCGATGGACTTGAGGATACGGCGAAGCTGTGGTGGGATTGTAAGGGAAACGCGTGGACCACTGGGAATTGCGCTGACACCTCCTGGTTACGCGCACGGTAACGGAGTGGTGATTCCTTCGAAAGGAAAGGTGTCGCTGATTACTGATGATGATGGTGACGATGTGGCGGATACCGAGCGCATCATCGCCGAGGGCTGGCCGGAAGGGCGGCAGGCAGTCGATGGTGTGGCCGTGGCATTCGATCCGGAGGATCATGCGATCTACTTTGGGATGGGGACGGCGCTCTACAACAACACTTTTGCTTCGACTGAACGACTGAACCAATGGCGGTATCGATCATGCCGACTGGGTTGTTCGGCTCTTTCGATGAGGATTCTCAGCACTTGCTTAAGTTTCTGAATTTGCTGGACTGCGCGGGAACCCGCCGATCGCCTCAGTGGATTGAGCACGATTGGTGCTCGAGTTTCTCGTCCGTAAGTTTGGGAGGGGGGGCGCTCAGGTTTGCAATCTGCCACAGCCACTGTGGAGGCG
>JBNMNB010000079.1:0-29443 GCA_051270635.1 Verrucomicrobiales bacterium
GGCACAGTAGCCGTGAAGATTCTGATGCTCCTTGAGGTAACTGGCAACCGCTTGGGCATCGCGCATCGGAATGCCTTTGACCGACCTCAGATTTTCCTCGAAAGAATCGACCAGTGATCCCTGAGTCAATTTTCCTGGAGCAACTATGCTCTCGTCTGCCCAGTCTGGATACGGCACTTTATCGCCCATGACGGAGAGCGCAGCACGCACATTTTCGATCACCTTATTCATGCTTGTTTCCTCCTTTTTCTTTCGAGCGATTGGAAGTTCGTTGTTGCATCCACTTGCGAAATTTTCCGCCGCGCCACTGCGGTAACGTCCTTTGCGCCAGCCAGGTTCCCAGCCCGGGTATCGGCGATTTAATAGAATCTGGAACCAGATTAGAGATCGCACCCGCGCGCATTGCGGCTCGCCAGAGGGTCGGATGCGTTGCCATCTTGGCAAAGGGCTGCATCGGCAGACTTCCTGGTGATGCTATTCCTTCATTGTGGGCCTTGTTGCGTAGCTTGAGCAGGAGGTCAGGGATCGGAATATCGACCGGGCATACCTCGTTGCAGGCTCCGCACAGGCTTGATGCCTTGGGGAGATCTGCGAAGTCGGCAAATTTCTCACCAGCGAGCAGCGGGCTGAGCACTGCGCCAACCGGGCCACCATAGACGTGTCGGTAAGCGTGACCGCTGGCCTGACGGTACACCGGGCAGACGTTCTGGCAGGCACCACAGCGAATGCAGCGGAGAATCTCTCTGCAGTCAGTGCCAAGGGTGCGGGATCTGCCGCCGTCTAGCAGGATGACGTGCATTTCCTCTGGGCCATGCGGCTGCGTCTGCAATTTTGGGCCGCTGATAAATTCGGTGTAGACGGTCAATTGCTGGCCCGTGGCTGAGCGCCCTAACAAGTTGAGAAAAAGTCCGAGGTCGCGGTCGCGCGGGACAATTTTCTCGATGCCAACCAGGGCGATGTGCACTTTGGCTGGAGCCAGGCAAAACCGGGCATTACCTTCATTGGTGACGATGACTATGCGGCCAGATTCTGCAGAAATAAAGTTCGCGCCAGTGATGCCGGCATCACATTGCATGTAACGTGAACGAAGGTGCGTGCGTGCCCGGCGCGTGATCGTTTCAGGATCGGTATTGTAATCGCCCAGCCCATGCTGCTGGAATGTTTCGGCGATCTGATGGCGATTCTTGTGGATGATCGGCTTAATAATGTGTGAAGGCGTGTCTTCATCCAGCTGCACAATGAACTCGCCCAGGTCGGTCTCCACGCATTCGATACCATGCTTTTCAAGGTGCGCATTGAGGTGCACTTCTTCCGTTGCCATGCTCTTCGTCTTGACGATTCGCGTGGCATTCTTCGAACGCAGAATGTTGAGAATCGTATCACGGGCATCATCCGTCTCCGAAGCGAAATGCACAGTGACACCATTCGCCTCCATTTGTTCGACCGCCTGCTCAAGATACTGATCAAGGTGATCCAGCGTGTGCTGCTTAATCGCCCCAGCAAGCCTTCGAAGCTCATCGACATTGCTGAAGTCGCTCAGTGCCTTTGCTCGCATGTCCACACCAGCGCTGGCACCGTCCTGAACGGTCACCCGTGTCTGGTCAGGCAGTTTGCTGGCAAATGTGTCGATCAGTTGTGGCATGGAGCAGTTACTTTTCCGATACGTGCATCTCGCCTTTCATGATGACCCAATGGCCGGGAAAGGTGCACAAGTAGGGGTAGATACCGGGTTTGAGCGGGGCTTTAAAGCGGAGGGTTTGTGCCTCGTTCTGATTAAGGAGTCGCGTGTGGTGCAGGATTTTCTTTGATTTTGGAATGAACCCTTTTTGCAGGCCGCTGGGATCCTTGGCCATTTCGTTGCCGGCTATACCAATTTCTTCCTGTGCACCAGGTTTGACGATGAGGAGGTTGTGGGCGGTAATGTCCGGGTTTGAGAAGACGAGCTTCACCGGCTGGCCAGGCTTCACTTTGAATTCGGTCACGGTGTAGAGCAGGCGCTCGGGAATACAGGAAACTTCGATATTCGCGAGGTCTTTCTGGCTGTCGAAATCTGCCTCGTTGGCATTGGCCGGGCGGCGTGCCTTGTTTGCTGCTTTACGAGGATTCGGTTTCTTTGATTTTGCCAGAAATGCGGTCACCAGCTCGTTGGAGTCAGCATTTTTCTGCCAATGCTGAGAGAGTTTTTCTGATCCCAGTGCGCAGACCACGGCGTAGCGCAAATGATCGCCCATGCTGTCGTTTTCGAGCATGGGCAGGATCGCAGCTAGTGCCTGGGGAGTGTCAATGTAACTCGCCGCGATGGCAGCTTCCATTCTTACCATGCCATTTGCGTCGCTTGCGCTAGTAGCAAGGTGGGCGATTCCGTCATCGGCAAACAGTGCGTGCCAATGTCTGAGCTGGCGGGTTGCAGCAGCGCGGGCGTGGGCGTTCGGGCTCTTAAGGAGGGAGGCTAAAAGATAAGGACGGTCCGCGCCAACCATGCGGAACACCCACAGGGCTTCCAGCTGGTGGTGCGTCAGGCGGGGATCGCTTGCAGGCAGCGCGGTAAGCCAGGCGTCGAGCGCAGTCGCGACTTCCTTGTTGTCACGCTGACGGAGTTCCCGCTTGGTCCAGTATCGGTAGCGATACTCGGGACGCTTCAAGTGATCCAATAGTGTGGCAATCGGCGAGCCAGCGATTTTTGGAGGATCCTGCAGCGTCGCGCCTTTGGGAATAATGCGCCAAATGCGGCCGGACGATCGGTCGCGTCGCGGGTCGCGCAAGGCATACTGCGCGTGTCCCTTTACGGGATTGTACCAGTCGCACACATACATCGCTCCCTTCGGGCCGTATCGAAGGTCGACGGGAATGAAACTGAGATTCTCAGAGAAAATGAGATCCGAAACATATTTTTCTTCAAAATGATCATCGTGTTCGACCCATTGATGGATCTCTACGCGGTTGGTCGGCTTGTAGCGCACTTTAATAAAGCCACCTTTGAGGTCGTCCGGCCACATTGGGAAGTCGACAAATTCGTGACCACAGACGCCGGAGTAGGCGGGAAGTCCGTCAGCCTTGGGGTGTTGCTTTGGGTATGGTGGATTAGTAGCGTGGAAGGCGCTGGCAAAGACCGGATGGCTGGCGACGTGATTGCCCCAGTCATCAAAGGTGACGCCCCATGGGTTTGTGTTCGGGTAGGCACCGAATGCGGTGAGTCGACGCGTGGCCGGGTGAAATTGAAACCAGCTGGAGTTCTTCGCTCGGACAGGCCCGTAGGCTGTTTCCACCTGTGAATTGTGGAAAATGGATTCGCGGAACAAGAGGTCGCCGTCCGGTGTCCAGACGATGTCGTGAAGCGCATGGTGCGAATCTTCGGTGCCAAAACCCGTGAGGATCTGCTGCCGAAAGTCCGCCTTACCGTCACCGTCCGTATCCCGAATCCAACTCAAGTGTGGCTCTTCAGAAACAAATATGCCATCACCATAGAGCTCGAATGAAAGCGGAATGTGAAGATCATCTGCCCAGACGATCGACTTGTCAGCGACGCCGTCCCAGTCGGTGTCTTCGAGGATGACTATCTTGTCGTTTGGCTCGTTGCCTGGATAAATGTGAGGGTAGGTCGTCGAGCAGGCAACCCACAGTCTGCCACGGGCATCCCAGCGCATCTGAATGGGGCAGGCGATGTCGGGGAACTTCTCTTCAGACGCAAACAAATTGACTTCGAATCGGGGATCGACGCGAAAGGCCTTCAATTCGTCAGCTGGCGTCAGCCACTCATTGGCTCCGCGTGATTCGGCCACTGCTTCCAGTGGCGGAACGTTAGAGTCGTCGATCGTCTGGGTGCCACTGGCTTCTCCGCGTGCCATCGCCCACGCCTGACGTTCACGATTGTCGGTCATGATCTCGAAGTTACGCATGGCGGGAAGAAAATCGAGATACCCATATTTACCGTTGCGCCCTCCGGTGTAGTAAAAGGTGTTCAATGGTCGATAGCGCCTGAAATACTGACGATTCTTGTCGACCAGCAATGTGCGGATGTCCTCTCTGACTGCGGGCGGTTCGATTCCTGTGGCCGCGGAAAAAGCGATCTTCGCGACCTGATAGTAGCCATCGGAATTCAGATGCACGCCATTGATCGTCAGTTCCGAGGCAGGCTCAGCTATCAGCGCCAGGGTGGGGGTGAAGAGGTCGACGAAACCAATTTGAGCGGAGTTGGCCACATCCCGCATGGCGTCTGTATACGCCTTCAGGCGATCATTGTTGAGGGTTGCCGCAGGAGTCCCCGCAATGTCTTCGTTTGCAGTTGGGGAGAGAAGCACAATGTGAGGGCCCGCCTTGCCATTGAAGGCACTGCTCGCTGTTTCTGCCGCCCATTGTTGCAGCCGCGATTTAAACTCCGGGATGGCATCGATTCCAGCAAATGATTCATTGTATCCGAAGGCCGCAAAGATGATGTCGATTTTTTCCCGAGTCAGATGCTGCGACACCGTGGCAAAGTTGTCTGGCCTCGGTTGCAGATCGACCTCATCCGCAGACCACGCAAAATTTCGAATCGCCAATTCAAAATCGGGAAATGCCTGCTGTAACATGCTCTCCAGCCAGGCGAAATTCTGGGCGCGATCCAGCAGTGTATTGCCGACAAAAGCAATGCGTGGCTGTTTACTGAATGTCAGGGGCAGCTGAGTCTGAACCCGCGTGACTTTTTCAGGAGTAGGTGCTGACTTCTCGTAAATGCCGAAGGATTCAAGTTCGAGTAGTGGTTCTTGCGCGAACGCTGGAGCCACGACGCAGAGCAGAGCACTGGCAATGAAGAGGGATCGACGAGTTGGCATAGATGGGGAATTTTTACTGACTGGGAAAATCGGTGGTGTATGCGTGACGCAGCGCCTTCTCGTCATTTCGCATGATATAGATTTTTCCGCGAATGTTTTTCTGTTCGCCAGACTTTAGACCACCGATGCGAAAATCGCTGTGCAGACAGCGGATGACCCCTTGGAATAATTCCTGGAAGGGTTCAAACGCAACCGCCAGTAGATGCGATTCGTCATTGCTGAAACAGCCGATCAATCCGTTGCTTGGGACAAGTGGGCTGAGGGGGCGGGGATTCACGTCGCCGCGATCGACATCTTTCGGGCACCAGACCTGACCGGGTTCGTAGCGAGCCGAGACCGCCCAGCGTCTGGTCGGCAGGCGTTCGAGTTTGTCGTCGAGAAAGATAAACGACTTTGCCAGATAGGCATACTTGTCATCTGTAGCTTCCGCATCGGTTCCGGTGAACCTGCCTACTCGGATGCAAGGTTGCGCCCAGTGGGCCGTTGATACTTTTTCTGTAGGATTCTTCGCCATGATATCGAAGGTGACGCCATCGCTGACAGTGCGGATCCGGTGCCTGACAATGACACCATCGGCTAATGTGCACTCTAATTCCAGTGATGTCCGATCTTCGCTTGCTTGGATAAGCCTGGTCTCATGGCCGATGACTGTTTCATTCCATTCGCGATCGGTTGATCCCGGTCGGCAATAGGCTTCTAAATACCAGATGTCGATCTGCTCACCCGGAAAATCTCCGTTGATCGAAAGGATGTTGTCCTTCCATGAGATCGTCAGTTCAGGCGATTCTGCCGCGCGATTTTCCTGCGCACAGATGAGCGTGCCGACAAAGCAGGCGAGGGAAGCAAGGAGGAGCGCGATGATCCCCTTGCCAGATGCTGGGAGGCGATGGCACATTTCAAGTTGGAGTGAGGGTTTTTGAGGGCATCGGCGACTCTACTTCGTGTGGAGACCGAAATATTGATCAACCACGCCCCAAGGGGAAGCCGAAAAATAATTGATATTCCCACCGCTCCCGACCATTCATCGAATGACGACAGATTTTCTTGAAACTGACGCTCGATAAATGACCTCAATCCTACTCAAGTAAAGCTTCAAGGTTGATTTGAAAGAGATAGAAGACAGACCGGGCGTTAAAACGCCCGGCTAATCATGAGGTGTCGCTCCGCGACATGCCAACAACTGCGCGTTCATTTCTTCCTGTCACATCAATATTGACAGCCCACTGGTCGACAAGCGCTAAGCCAGCAGAGAGAAGCAATTGAATTACCTGCCACTGATAATCGAAATGTTGCGACAACGATTTCCTATTTCTCGATGATCAAATTGTCCTTCAGATTTCCCTCGATATCGTAGGAACGATAGACCAGGCGATTGCCGCTGATCTGAATGTCGAGCACCTGGTATGTGGGGGTATTTGTCATGCCGAACTCTGTGTAGTCGCGTTTGTCCTGACTATACATTTTTGTGCCGGAGACGGAAACGATGTAGACTGTGCCATCTTTAGTGGAGCTCACTTTCTTTCCGCCTTTCATCGGAAATGTGCGCAGGTAAGCGTGGTCGTGTCCCTGGAGTGCCAGGTCGACATGGTATTTATCGAACAATGGAACCCAGTGCTGGCGAATGGCGGTGTTATCTCGATTCGGAGCCGATGAATAAGCTGGGTGATGGTAGACGGCAAATTTCCAGGTCACGTCTTTGTTTGCCTCCAGTGTTTCCTCCAGCCATTTCTTTTGTCCTTCTGGCTCAATGTTAGTATCGAGAACAATGAACAGTGCATTGCTATAGCGGTACCAATAGGCGCGTTTCTTTTCCACCTTCTCTGGTCCATTCTTGGGAACCTGCATGAGATCCAGATACATGGTGGGGTGTCCACCCTGGTTCTCGTGGTTGCCGATGGCAGGAACCATGGTGCGTTGTTTGAACACGTTCCTGGCATTGAAGAAGTAGCTATCCCAGTCGTCACGTTCATTGCCACGATCGACAAGATCACCCGCCATGATGTAAAATGAGGCATCGGGACGCTCGCGAAATGCGTTGTTGATCAACGTGCCCCAACGATCCAGACCATTTTGAGCATCGCCCATGTACATGAAGGCAAACGGGCGCCCTTCCTCGGGAGCCGTCGTAAACTCGGAAAGCTCCGACCACCCATTGTCACCGTCGCCGACAGAATAAACGTAGGTTGTCGCAGGCATGAGTCCTGTCAGATGAGCAGCGTGCATGTGCACTAGAGGATCATTGAGCACTGTGGGGCTTTTGAGTTCCCGTGTCGATGCCTCGATGGATTGCAATTCTCCTCCCGGCGTAAACCGATTCATCAGTGCCTTGTCCTGATACTTGACCAGTCCCTTTTTAACCTCGGTGCTGGTGCGCCATTGGATCGTCTGGCTGGTCTTTGGATCACCTGTCCAAGTGAGCAAAAGCTGGTCGGGAGACTTTGTCGCCGGATAGTCCGTCCAGCGGAAGAAGTTCACCAGTCGGGCATCATCAGCCGATTCGGCTTCCGTGCGCAGCAACATTAATCCTTCCAGCTCTTTCGGGACATCGCCTAGCTTGTCATCGTTGTCGACGTAGGGCTGAGTGTCTTTTTTGAACTCATCGATCCGGAGTTTTCCGGGGTAAATGTTAGTGACATTGATGCTGTCACCTTCATTTTGCGGCTTAAGCAGAACCAGGTAGTGTTTGCCTCCTGTGAAGGAATTCACTCCCAGTCCAATGTCGCCCGCGTCAAAATCTTTTTCCCATACGTCAACTTCTGTTGTGCCAATCTTGAAATCCAACCCGGTCATGGTAAATCCACGCTCACGCACCCAGAATGGCTGTGACTTCAGGCTGCGGTCTCGCAGAATAGAAACCGTTACCGGGACGTTGACTCGAAATGTGATGTGCTCGCTCCCAAGAACGTGACGTTCCTCATCGGTGAGAAGCTTCTCAATCTGGTATGCCGTCAGATTCTTAAGTTCTTCTTCCTTCTCAAACGATTCTTTCATCCGATCCGCGATTCCAGCCACCGTGTCATGCACGGATGGATGCTCACCCACGTGAGCACTTGCGCTCGAAAGAACGATCAACAAACCAAGAGAAATACGAAATTTCTTCATAAAATTAATAGTTAACATAATTTTACACAAATTGGCGCTAACCGCCACCAGTGTTTCCTCATTTCTGAAAGAAACTGCTTAAAATCCCTGTTGATACTCCCGAAGGGCAGTTTTGTGGAGATCCAGACGTTCTGCCAGAACTCAGCGCTCCAACGATTTTATGGACAGAGCCCGCGCAACTCCAAATCCACGCGGAGTGATGGAGTATTAGAGTTTTCCCGCCCAAAGTGCCAGCACTATGCGAGCCCAGGCCATCGGCCTGGGTACCATGATGAAGGTGATTGAGGAAGCTGGGGCTAGAGCAACTACTGCGTACTGAGCACTACATTCAATGCGTCGATTAGTAGGTGATCCTGATCCGGCAGGATCGTTCGCAGGTCGAGCTTGAGCCGATCCTCTGAAACGTAGCCGATCACAGGCACATTTCCGTCTCGCAGTTTCTTCATCAATCGGGGCAATGAATGCGCTCCTGCTGGTGGCGGAGCGATATCGATAGTAATCGAGGGAATCTGCGATTTGGGCATAGTGCCTCCGCCACATCGGGCGATACCATCCCCGCTGGTCACTTCCGGTCGGTTACCCAGGCTCTTTAAGATAAACTCCGCACGATCTTTCAGGACATCGACATCGGTTGAAAGCATGCTGATCAATGGCAAATCCGGTTGCTCCGTCTGGAGATAGGCGCTGACCGATTCCTGCAATGCAGTCAGCACCATTTTGTCACAACGCAGCGCGCGGAAGAACGGGTTCTTTTTAAGTTTAGCGATGAGTTCCTTCTTCCCAGCGATGATTCCCGCCTGTGGGCCGCCGAACAATTTGTCGCCACTGACGCAGACTAAGTCGACTGCATCCGCCAGCACTTCGGCCGTGGTCGGTTCGTGATCGAGTGGCGCAAGCGATTCCGTGGCGACCATGGCCCCGCTTCCGAGATCTTCGACCACTGGCAAGCCATGTTGCCGCGCCAGTTCAACCAAATCCGCAGTGCTGGGCTCGTCGACGAACCCTTCCATATAAAAATTTGATCGATGCACGCGCAAGATCATGCCCGTGCGGTCGTTGATCGCATTGCGGTAGTCATCGATGGAAACCTTGTTTGTCGCACCGACTTCACGCAGGCGAGCACCACTCGTTTCCAGAATTTCAGGAACGCGAAAGCCGCCTCCGATCTCCACCAGTTGATTGCGTCCGATGATGACTTCATTGCGCTCGCCATTTGCAAGCTGGCGAAGAATCAGAACGAGCGCAGAGGCGCAATTGTTTACCACCGTTGCAGCTTCAGACTGGCAGAGAGTCGCAAGATTTTTTTCAAGGTAAGCGCCACGGCTGCCGCGCTCGCCAGTGGTCAGATCGAGCTCAAGATTACTGTAGCCCGTCGCGATTGCGGCGACGGATTGCATCACTTGCTGTTGAATAGGGGAGCGTCCCAGATTTGTATGAATCATCACTCCTGTGCCGTTTAAAACAGGTTGGATGCGCTGACGTGCAAATAATTCGATGCCCTGCCGAATCAATGCGACTGCCTGATCGAATTCAACTGGCTCGGCCCCAGCCAGCAGATCTTCTCGCATCTGGTCGACATGCTCGCGCACCAGAGCGACCAGAGTCGGCCGCGGCGGAGCATCCATTTTTCCAAGTGCCGTGAGTACTTTCTCAACGGACGGCAGATAGCGAAGGTTCTGATTACTCATCAATGACTGAAGCGTTCAGGCTCGACCGAACCCACTGACTGTCAGCGTTACCCGTGATTGCGTCCATTGCGAGCAGCTTCCAACTCCATTTTCTTGAAGCGCAATTCCAACTCGTTGCGTTTCTGAAGCTCAGTAGCAATCCGACGAAGCCAGAACTGCAGGGAAAAACTGCCTGCCGCGATGACCGCAATCAAAAGTATGAGAATGAGTTGAGTGGAGTAATCCATAGGAAAAATGAGGTTGGCGAGATTTAAGGAAGTCTGTCGAATTTGACAAGCCGGATCTTAAATTGCGATGCATTTTTGCGAAAAACATGGCCGCCCGCGTGCTTCAATCCTCTAACTTGCTTGCCAGTAGTGCTCCGCGACCGCTGGCTAAATCGATATGTAGATGATCCTCTGCGGTCCCGCCATTTATTCAATTGTGACGTATAGGCATTGCTGCTAGATGATGCCCCATCATGTTCAGTCACCCATTTGCCATCTCCATTTTGGTTTGCCTGTCAATTCTCCCAAACGTCCGTTTCTCTAGCGCGCAAACTATCGATCAGAACACAAGCACAACGGTGAAAACTTACACATTTGCGACCATCGATGAGCAGGTTTTGAAGTTGGATCTGTGGAAGCCAGTGAAGCCAGCAGGCGTATCTCAACCGCCCTTGTTGGTCTGGGTGCACGGCGGGGCATGGCGTGCTGGATCGCGTGCCACCCCTAAGGTGCTGGCGCTGGTGGACATGGGCTGGGCGGTTGCCAGTATCGACTACAGATTGTCCACGGTTGCCAAGTTTCCGGCGCAAGTTCACGACATCAAAGCCGCGATTCGTTTTCTTCGAGAAAACCATCAGGAGCATGGCTGTGCAGTGGAGAAAATTGCGATTGCGGGTGCATCCGCAGGTGGTCACCTGGCAGCCTTGGTCGGGGTCACAAATGGGCATGCGGAGTTGGAGGGGAAAGTCGGCGCCGATCTTGATGCCGACTCTTCTGTGCAGGCTATCGTTAGTTTATACGGCGCAAGCAATCTCCAGTCGATTTTGTCTCAGTCGACGCCTCATGGCTTGAGTGTCCGGGTGCCTGCACTCGAATTACTGCTGGGAGCAGGGCCTGAAAAGGTGCCGAAGCTGGCACAATTGGCCAGTCCTATTGCGCATGTCGATCCAAGTGATCCGCCACTTCTCCTCATTCATGGCGATCAAGATCCGCAGATGCCGATCAATCAAGCGCATGAGTTGCAGGGCGCCTATAAGAAAAATAGTGTCGACTGCCAGTTTACCGTGCTCCACGGTGCCGCGCATGGTGGGGAAGTGTTCTATGATGCTGCGAGCCTGACTCAGATGGACGATTTTCTGCGCAGCGTGTTGAAGGTTCAGGGATCACAGTAGTTTCTTTGGAGCACAGAAGAGGTTTCCTTTGTTCAGAGGTTCATGCTAGACGAGGGGATGGAAACTGACGCCACTTCGACCCACTGGCTGCGCTCAACTGGACCTGCGATCATCGTCGCAGCAGTGGTTTGTGGGCCCGGCAGTATTTTGATGTGCTCGAAAGTGGGTGCGCAATTTGAGTATGGAGCGCTCTGGGTGCTGGCAGTTGCCGGTGTGCTAATGTTTGCGACCACCGTGCTGGCAGGAAGGATTGGAATGGTCTATGAGGGAACGCCGTGTGACGAATTGGCCAGCCGCCTGGGGCGCTGGTCATCGGTGGTTGTGGGCACGGTGTTGTTCGTGTTGATTGCTTGTTTTCAGTCGAGCAACAACGTCGCATTGGTCTGGGGACTGGAGCCACTATTAGGCACTTCTGGCGTTGAAGGAGAACCAGTCATTTCAAAGTCAGCGCAGCTCGCGGTGGTTCTCATCGTCAATGGCCTCTGCGTCGCCACACTCTACGGATTCCGCCATCTCTACGCAAAACTGGAGCAGCTCATGAAGGTGTTCGTCCTCTTGATTGTTGGTGCATTTCTCGTTAACTTCTTCCAAGTCATGCCTCCGATCGGCAAGGCGCTGGCCGGATTAATTCCTTCGCTGCCCGATGACGCGCTCGCGAATCTGCTGCCGACAAAGGAAGGTGGCCAGGGCCCACTTTGGCCACTCACAGGAATGATTGGGACAACGTTTTCGGTCGCCGCCGCATTCTATCGCGCTTACCTGGTAAAGGAAAAGCAGTGGACCATCCGCGATCAAAAGCGCGGACTTATCGACTCGGGTATCGGTGTCTTTTTTCTGTGTGGCATTAGCGCGATCATCATGATGACAGCCGCCGCAGCATTCTATGGAAAGCCGGGAGCGGATCAATTGAGCTCGGTGGCAGCGGTCGCTCGCCAGCTGGAGCCAACCTTCGGCGCCTCTGCCAAGATTCTCTTTTCTATCGGGATTCTCGCGGGAGCACTCAGTTCCTTTCTCGTTAACGCCCTCATCGGCGGAACCATTTTTTCGGATGGCTTCGGCCTGGGATCGAGCATCGATGGCAAATGGCCGAAGTTCTTTACCTTGCTTGCCCTCGCCGTTGGTGCTGTCGTTGCCATTCTTTCTATTCAATTCGATGTCGATCGCGGCGGAATTATCACGTTCGCCCAGGCGTTGACTGTGCTGGGTGTTCCTGCGCTGGCGCTTGCGTTGCTCTACCTCGGCAGTCGACCTGAACTGCAGGGAGAAAAGCGCACGCCTCGCTGGGTACTGGGAATTGTAGGGATTGCTTTTCTCTTTTCTTGCTTCTTAGCTGCACGCACGGCCATTGCTCTGTGGATCAAATAAAATGAAAGCACCATCTACCATCGAAGAATTGCACGAATACGCCAGTCGCCCGGATGATGGCGTGCTGCGCGCGCTGACGGATTGCCCTGGAAATGTGGCTGTGTTAGGTGCTGGTGGGAAAATGGGGTTTCATCTTGCTCGGATGGTGCAGCGAGCGCTCGAAACCACTGGCAGCGACGCACAGGTCTATGCGGTGTCTCGATTTTCAGATCGTGAGTCGATGGCCTTGTTTGCCCAATATGGGATCGAAACCATTCAATGCGACCTTGCGGACGGTGAGCAACTGGCAGCGCTTCCCGATTGTCCCAACGTCTTTTTCCTCGGCGGTGTCAAATTTGGCACGGCAGATGACCCCGCACTACTTCATCGATTCAACGTTGAGATGCCAGCGCTCGTGGCGGAACGATTCCAATCGAGCCGAATCGTCGCGCTTTCGACTGGCTGCGTCTACCCCTATGTTGCCCCTGACTCTGGTGGTTCGCGCGAGTCAGATCCTGCGGCGCCCACCGGTGCCTATGCCGAATCCTGCCTCGGGCGTGAGACGGCATTTGTGCAGGCATCAGAGAATGCTGCCACTCCAGTGTGTCTGATCCGACTCAACTATTCCGTGGACCTTCGCTACGGCGTGCCTGTAGATATTGGCCAGAAAGTTCTTTCCGGCCATCCCGTGGATGTGTCGATGGGATACGTTAACATCATCTGGCAAGGCGACGCGACACGGCACATTGTCAGGGCGCTGACGTTAGCCGCTGCCCCAGCGAAAATCCTCAACATCACAGGTGCCAAAACGCTAAGCGTCCGAGAAATTGCCACAACCTTCGGATCCGCATTCAACAAGGAACCCCTATTGACTGGAAGCGAAAAGCCCACCGCCTGGATCAACAATCCAGAACAAGCCCACGCCCTGTTCGGCGCCCCCGAGGTCGACGAATCACAACTCTTACAGTGGGTCGCCGACTGGCTTAAAGCCGATGGCCCAACATTAAACAAGCCAACCCACTTCGAAACCCGAGACGGGAAGTATTAACAGCAATGGCGACAGGCTGGCTGCACTTACTATGTGACATTTCGTCTTGGCGATTCAATTCCGCAGTCTGTCCTTAGAGAATGGGCAGAAGAGCGCAAACAATCGCTGCGCAAAATTGGTCTGAGGCAGGATGAGATCGAGGGAGAAGGTTGGAAGAAGGTCTACATGAAGCTTCCAAAGCAAGTGCGGCGTGCGTTTGAGCAGCAATTCAGCAAACGCTTTCACGAGTCTCTCGATAGGGGACACGGTTCGTGCGTGTTGCGCAATGCACGGTGCGCCGAGGTGGTTGCTGCTGCGGCGCTCGATCACCTCCATCCGATTCGCGCCATCACTGGTGATTTCGTGGTCATGCCGAAACATGTGCATGTCCTGCTTCGGCCCAGTGATGGCTTTGAACTCGAGGAGGCAGAAGAAAGGCGGCAGGATACCGTCTCTACGTGGATGCGGCATCCTGCCGCAGATTTCGATCGATTCGCTAGAGCTAGAACCCCGAATACGTAATTACCAGTTTAGGTCGATTTGAGTCGCCGGCATGCTCACTCGAACAGAAGGTGTCCCGGTCAGGCGAATCCGCCAGAATGGCGAAGCCATTGTTGGTTGCCGGATTGGCTAACCACGACTGAACGAGATTAGTGATGTCCCACATTTTGCGGTCTGCAGAGCCGGAGATTCCCGGAATCGTGGTGGCAAGTTGTGACTGTGCTGCCGGTGCGGCTTCGAGTTCATTACCATCCGCCTGCATGCCGTTTCCGGCCACATTCCAGGTGTATGAAGTGCCGCCCTTCCAGATGACCCCGGGCAGAATCCTATACAAGGAGAATGGACCATCGGTGCGCGCGGGATCTGTGCTGGTGAGATAGACTTCCGCTGACGTGAGGGTCGCATCGCTGCCGACTTCACCGCCGAGATCAAAATAAATGAGTGACTGGGCGTGTGACTGGGCGATATTGGTGCTGTCAGCGGTGGCGTAGAGTTGTGAGGTGTAGTAGGTCGCGTCGGGAGCGTTTTGAGCGATTGTGGTGTCTGTCTCGGCGTCAACGATGACCGTGTGGCTGGTTGCTCCAGCAAGGGTGAAGGTCGAACTGGTGATAATCGGATTCTGATCCTTCGGAGTGATCGTCGCCTCGTTGCTGATCGAGCCGGCTTGAGAAGTGGGCTGGGTGCGGAGAGTAAGCGTGAATCTTCCCGATGGAACCTTAAGCTTGTTGATGGCTGCGTCGCGGCCGCCATTGCTGTAGATCAGGGCACTCTGAATCTGTTTGTCCAGTTTCTGTGATCCGCCGGTGAACGCGACATAGTTGGTATCCCAGAGGAACCCGTCGGGCAGGCTGTCAAAAAAATCTATCTCGAGGCCGGTCGGGTTGTCAGCGTCGTAGTAGCCGCCTCCCTCAGTGTTCGAAAGGTTGTAAGTGAAGTAAACGTGGGGAGCAGTGGCCGCGATCTTGGATTCTTTGGGTTCAGCAAAGACGAAGTCGCCATCCAGATCATGATGATAGGCCGAGGAGTCAAGGTTTGCGCTGAATGTGGTGCGATAGGTGATGGTGAATGAGGACGCGGTCGACATCTCCAGCTTAACCGCTCCATCGGCGTCACCGGAGCTCAGATCGTTTCCTCCTGTTGCGGTAAGGGTCAGGCTTGAATCGTCTACAGCTGCGTCCAGTATTGTTGTGCGGTTCAAGGTGTACCTCCGGGCGCTTGAGGTGACGAGCGATTCGTGGCGCCCGCCGCCGTCGTCAAGATCGTCGATCGTCACTGTTAGCCCAGCAATTCTTACCGGGATATTCGTCCCATGTTCCAGCCACGTCCACCTGACCGTTGCGGTGCGAACTTCTCCCGCTAGGCCATTCTTAAATGAGAATGCCACATCGTCTCCGGGAGTCCAGAAGTCGTTTGTATTGCCAGACGATTGCGAAAGGATCTCAGCCAGCAGGTCCACACTGGTGCCGTCAACGGTAGCGACGTTAGACCATCTTCCGGTCAGGTTAGCAGCGGAGCCATTTTTGGTTGGAGCCGCCTGGGCGGTGGCAGTGACAGGCTCCGCCATTGACTCGACAGGTGAGAGGCAAAGCCCTAGGGATGCGGAAAGCGCGACGACGCTAAGCGACGATAGGATGCGATCGCCAGCGAGCCATGGCGGCAGGATGCCGCCACTACGTTGCTGCGGCATCTTGCCGCAGATTCTATGCATACGGCGCAGCGCTCCGCGCGGTGCTAATGTTTTGGATCTCATGTTGACGATTGCTCTCCGTTTTGGGGTTCGCGGATTTCCGCCTCCATATTTTATCAGCTTCCACAGCATGGCGTGTCGCAGCCGAAGCCGTATGATCCATTGATCCGGGCGTTACCAACGAGCGTTGCGTTACCGCCAATGTAAACTGCGCCATTGATGGTGGTCGATCCGGAGGCGTTGAAGCTGCGGTTGGGTGCCAGGATCGTTACAGGCAAGGTGGAGGCGCCGCCTGTCAGGGCGATTTGTTGCGTATTGGCGGAAGTGAGGTTGATCAACACATGGCCCGGGCTGAATCCGTCTACCACTATCCTGCTTGAACCGGTCAAGCGGAGCTCATCAGTATTGACGATGAGCCAGTCCTCGGGCCCTCCCTGGAGCGTGGCCGTGTTGCTTCCACTAAGCGAAAACTGCGAGACGTTGTAGACATGAAAATCACCTGGAGCGCTGGTGACATCGATCACGGTTCCGTTGCCGATCGTAGTCACTGACGATCCTGTGGAGGCCAGCGCGTTGGCCATGTTCGACAGGGTTACCGCATCTGCAGCTGGCGCGGAAAGGGATTGCGAAATGACTATAGTGGGAACGCTGTTAGCATCTACGGTTCCCGAGAGTGGAATCGGATCGGGAGCATCCATGTAGATAGGGCCAGTGACTACGTTGCCATTCTTAAAGCTTTCCGTCACTCCGGCAGCTAAGCCAACCGTTCCGTGGACGGACGTGGCTCCGCCGGTGTTGACGTTATTGCCGGCACCGAAAGCAAACAGGGAATACCCGCACAACATGCTTTTTTTGAACTGGCAAATGAAGAGCCGCACTTCGTCAAGCGGCTCCAAAGTAATGTCCGCAGCTGTCGTCTGATACTGGTGCCAGTTGGACGGATGGGGCGGATCTTCGGGATGAGGCGGATCCAGCATGAACATTCCAAGTTTTGCTTCGTTGCCGATCGCGCCCGATTGTTCTACATCGAAGGTGCACAACGTCAGAGTCGAGTCGCCCGGCGGCAGCAGCAGCAGCGGAATAATGGCGTCCCGGTTCTGTTCCTCATACTCAATCTGCACCTGCAACCCACCCGTCACTGCTGGTGTGTAGTCAGTATCCCAGGTCATGCCCGACGGCAGTCGATTGGAAAACGTTGTGAGCACTGGAAAGTAGCCATCATTGTTGAAGTTGTAAGTGTAGTAGATCCTCGGGTAGGAACAATCAAACGGCTGAGGAACTGGCGTATGCACCGGATTTCCGAACGTGAAGTCGCTATCACCGTCATGGTGGTAGGCGGACACCAGGGCGCTGCCGTGAATCGTCTGGTAGTCGATCACGAAGGATGAGACGCTGGTGAAGTAAAGCTTTACTGCGCCTTCCGGATCTCCAGAGTTTTGTTCTATGCCGCCAGCTGCGGTGATGGTGGAACCCACAAGTGTCGCCGTTACATTGGTCGGATCATTGAGATCGAATCCACTGGCGTTCGAAGTGACAAGGCTTTCCTGCCGCGTCGGCAAGTTATCCAAATCGTCCACGGTAAGCGTCAGGCCGGTGACCGTGACCGGAGTCGTCGTGCCATTTTCATAAAACGTCCAGCGGATCGAGGCATTGCGCTGCATTCCCGTGACACCATTGCGAAACTGAAACATCATGTCGTCATCCACCGACCTGAACACGCACGCGAGTCCCGCCGGCGAATAGGTGAGGATCTCGGCAAACACGTCGAGGCTGATACCGTCTTGAGTAGCGACGTTTTCATAACGCGCGGTCATGCCAGCACCTGAACCCGTGACGATGGGGGCGGAAGTGGCGACGATGTCGATGGCCGAGGCCTCACAGAGACCGAGAATTAACGAAAAAACTACGGTGACTATTGGTAATATTTTCATAGGATTACTGGTGAGTGATTGCTTAAGGAGCCGAGGTAGAAACCGTCATGGTGAAGGTGATCACGGGGGCCGGGGGTGTCGCAGTGGTCACGCCACTGGCGACAAACCATTGTTCGAAAGTGTCCGGGGCGAAAACCCGGGCCTTGATGTCATTTCCTCCTGATGAGGCGACGGGGAACGGCCCAGTGTAGTGGGTGCCGGAGGTCGGAACGCCGCCTATATCGCCCGGGTCGGTGCCGTCCACCGTGTAGTAGATGCGTGCCCCGGCGGGGGTGTCGCCGTAGTCGTAGTCTAGATCAATGATCACATCCGCGCCTGCAAGCGTGATCACCGGAGTGCGGAGGGAAATGAGGCTCACTCCCAGAACCTTGGTTTCGACGGGCGATGTTGTGACCAGATTAGTGTTTCGACTTTCCGCTACCACCTGAATAGGCAGGACAGTTCCGCTGCCCCACCATGGTAGCGAGTAGTCGATTAGCTGTCCCGGGAACCCATCTGAAAAGGCCGCTGTAGTCTGCTGGGTTCCAGAGGAAACGGGATCGGAGCCATCGTAGGTCCAATGCACGGTGAACACGGAGTCGTTCTGATAGCTCGCTGGAACCTGAGAGGCATTGAATAGTGTTACCGCTCCGGGTGCCAGAGGGGTTGAACTTGGGCTGCTGCCGGGAATCATCGCCCCACCTGCTTCAGCGTAGTTTACTGCGAGGCTGGGGATGGTAAAATCCAGATCGAGTTCAACGGGAGCTGTCAGATACGTTTCCTCTACCTCTGCGCTGTCGATCCATTCGTCAGGATCGGTCGCGGCGCAGTAGGCGCTGACAGTGCTGCCCGGAGTGATGGAAAGAGTTCCGCTATTGTAGATTTCCCAGTTGGTGCCGCCATCCAGAGTGTACATCACATAGGCTAATCCCGACGGATTGGGATCAGACAGTGTCAGTGTTAGATCATAGTTGCTGAGCGGATAGGTGCCGCCCAAAATCGAGAAGCTGGGTGCAATCAAAGGGCCGGACTTAGCTCCTCCGGAGGTGGTGGGGGAGGTCGGTGCTATTGTCGCTACGGGCACTTCGGAATAGGAGGGTCGACTGGGAAGCGTGGCATCCGTGTAGTCCCATATCCATTTGTCCTCAGTCGCCAGCTTGAGCTTCACGTCCCTGATTTCCTCCGTGGGAGCGCCAGTGATGGCGTCATCCAGGGCGATTTCTTTAGCGCCACCAGTGCCGCTAGTCGCCACGCTGAATCGCATCTGTGCCGGAACCCACACCAAGCGAGGTTCGGACGTCGCCGCTTCGGCTGTCGTCTGCATCACTGCTTTGGCCCGGCGGTCGATGAACGATCCCTTCAGCCCGGCAATTGTCTCAACCTGGGAACTGGCGATCCTGGTCTTCAGTTTCGCCAGCACGGCTTCGAGATCGGTGACTGAATCCAACGACCCGCCGCTGGCAAGGTAACCCTTGACGGCGTTGTTGAGCGTCGCCACATCTTTTCCCAGCTTGACCTCCGCGATCGGCGCTTTGTAGCGCGAAAAAACGCTGAATCCCATTGCTGCCACCAAGCCAATTACCGCGACGGCAACGACGAGCTCCACCAGCGAAAATCCTTTTGTGAACGGTGCTTTATTCATATTTCGAAAATGCAATAGGCGTCAATTTAACCCAAGGAACCATAATTGCCATATTATTTGTGGTTTTTTAGAGTTTTCGGTTCTCAGATGTGAGAGCACGCAAATCTGGTGCTTAAAAGGATGCAAACCAGCCCGGACCGAGGCGCTGCAGAGGATTTAGAATCAATTACTTACTCCATTTCAGTTGGCGAGCGCAGCAGGCGACCGGGGTAATTTACTGGGGTCGAATTCACCGACAATGTGCACGGTGTCGCCTTCAGCATTTGCATTGCTATGAATCGTCAGAGAGCGCTCGAAGGCACCCAGCTTGCCGTGAGGGATAGACACAGCGAGACGAACGTCGGCAGACTTTCCGCGCAGAATGGGTGCACGGGGCGTCTCCAGCACGTGGCAATCCTCGCCGAAGCGCACCCAACTGATTTCCAGCGGCAGCGCTCCTCCATTGGTAACGCTGATCACAATTGGAATTTTCGCGCCCGGAGCCACTGGGCCAAGGTCAATAGTGGAATCTTTCAGTTCTACCGCGGGCGGGGCGTTCGGCTCGAGAATCACACCGCCTTCCTCTGCAATCGGAAAGGTTGGCCCTATATGGTGGCGCACCATTCTGGCGCAAACCTCTGGCTCAATCGAAGCGCCGGCAAGAACTGTCGAGCCCACCATGATCTGCGGCAGATCAGTCGTGCCTGCATGCGCCGCGTTCGCATCCTGCACCTTTCTGCCTAACGCGATACGAGTTTCGATCTGCTTGCCGAATCTCTTTTGGACGTCCCAGAACGCGTCATTAGGCACCCGTTTCAGGGTATCGCGCAGGATGTATTCGCTCTTGAGTTCGCCAAGACTCTGGCTGGCATAGATGGCCTCGGAGAGCGCGGCATGCTCATGCTCACGTAGCTCTCGGAGGGCCAATAACAAGCGATGAATCAAACTAGATTCAAGGGAGACCGTGCCCGGCAATTCGAGGATCGCCAGTTGCTTGCCATAGGGGCGCTGGAGTTCCACAAGTTCTCGATGCAACTCGCGGCAGGCCGGAGAAGTGTAGTCCGTCACCACCACGATAAAGTTCTCGGCGTCTGCAGCCCCGATCACGGGGAAATGGGCTGGATTGATAGTAAAACGGCCATTGTAGAGCGAAATCAGTTTCGAGCCTCCGTGATCAATAGTAGCGATACCAGGCTGGCCCTGGCGGGAGGCGAGACTGAGCGTGACGGCGAGCGCTTTGTCTTCCTGCCGGAACTGGCCGAAAGCCAGAGCTGCGAGTCCCGCGACTGCCACCGCGCTTCCGGCAACCCACTGCCGTACGTATCCTCCAGGCTTTGAGCAAAGGCGCACACGCGCGTAGAGAAGCAGGCACGCTCCTCCCATTGCCAGTCCGTGAGCGATCCCGCAATAACTGCACATCCCTCCGACAAATAAGCGTTGCAGCACACAGTAGTAGACGGCTGCCAGCATCGTAACCAGCGCCAGTGCAATACCAGCTGACGCTAACCATCCTGAAGATGCCGCCACGATACGACCGGACAGCAGCAACAACGCCCCATAGACAGCCGAACCAAGAAACGCGATAGGAATTCCGAAAACGTGCCCCCAACGGCTCTGCGCGAATAAAGTGTAGGTTCCACCCGAGTCGAGATCGGGCACCTCGCCGATCGTCACCAAGCCCAGATATCCGGCCACCAGGACGGCAGCGCCGAGGAAGAATCTCGCAGTCGTCACCAACCTGGCCGCCAGTACACGCCCCGCCGCAGAACGGCAATCGTCCCCGAACAGTGCATCAGAGTGAAAATATGTCGGATCTCTAACCACAGTAGATCGATCATGATATCATAGAAATTCTTGTTATCATAGTATTTACGGTAGTGTGTTCTCCTAGGTTGGTAAGTTTCCCTCACAATGGAAGCAAACGAGTCTTCAATAAAACCCGTTTGCCAGCGGAGTCGGTGAATCTCGGGGATGCGCCGGATTGTATTATTGATATTATTGATATTCTGGCTTACGGTATTTTTGCAGTTCTCCAAATGCCAGAAATTCTCCATCCGCTGAATTCGAAGGATTCACCCCATCGGTTGAATTCGACCGCTTGCGTTGCAAAATCTACCCTGCAATCCCTGCGAGTGCTTGTGGTGGACGATGACCCCCTCATTCGAGCCATACTGAAGGGGTATCTGGAAAAATAGAATCACGAGGTGACCTCGGTAGACTCCGCCACTGCGGGACTGGAGCAGCTCGCCAAGGGTGACATCGACGTGATCATGTCCGACTGGGTCATGCCGCAAATCGACGGTCTGGAGTTTGCCCGGCTGGCGAAAGGACTGTACCCGGCCACGCCATTCATCCTCGTGACCGGCTTTGCTGAGAAATTGATTTCCCGCGTCCCCCCGGGGGTGGATCTGCTAATGTTAAAGCCGGTTTCCTTCGGGGACATCGGCCATGGTATCGAGTCGGTAATGTCTGAGGGAGGGCAATCTTGAGCGAGCCACTGACAGCGGCGTCACCGGATCGCTGTGCGTCAGGGTACGAATCCGAATTAGATCTGTTCGACCGGAAGGCTCTTGCCGAATGCCCCGAGTCGGTGATCGGGATCGACGAAGAATTTAACATCTTTTATCTCAACCATGCGTGGGATGCGTTTGCGGATAAGAACGGAGGTGGGGAGTCGATCCGCGAATCGTGGGGGCTTGGTTCGAACTACTTGAAGGCACTCGCCACGCCAGTGCGATCATTCTACCGCCGTCTGTTCGAGACGGCCGCTGCGTCGTCGGAGCAACGCCCGGTCCAGCATAGCTATGAGTGTTCGAGCCGCCAGCTGTTTCGGAAGTTTCGCATGAGCGTCTACAGGTTGCCGGAGAGCCGGTCGGTGATGATCGTTAATTCGCTCGTCATCGAACGACCGCACGGTGCGGGGATCGCTGAGAATGCGGCGAGTTTGCCGCTCTCCGACTACACCGATGGCAGCGGTATGATCCGCCAGTGCTGTCATTGCCGTCGCGTGCGACGCCCGGTGGCCGACGCGGTTTGGGACTGGATCCCCCAGTGGGTCGAAGGGGCACCTGATAACACCTCACACTCGCTGTGCGAGGTCTGCTTCCGCGCTTACTACTCCGATCTCAGCCTGAGCGCGTAGACGGCTAGACGCCGATTCTGCAATTTAGAGACGTAGAAACATTTATAGACAGATAGTGATTTTTAGTCATTTTTCTGTCATGAGAACTTCACGTATTCTGGGCGATGGGCCTCGCCGCAATTATCACGTGTTGTTGCGGGTGCGGCATCGAAAATGAACGGAGGAGAGGAGGCCAGTGGGAATTGTGGAAAATGCAGGAATGAATCCTTTCCAAGATGAATCATAGATGATAGCCCGAGGAGCATGCGAAAGTGGATACAAATTTTGTGCTGGTTCCTCGTTTTGGTCGTTCCAGCGTTTGCTCAGTCGGCTGCACCTAACATTGTCCTGGTGATGACTGATGATCAAGGCTACGGGGATCTCGGTTTTCATGGGAATCCGGTGATCAAGACGCCGCATGTTGATGCGCTTGCAGCTGAGTCGACCTCGCTGGATGACTACCATGTTGCTCCTACATGTTCGCCGACCCGCTGTGCGTTGCTGACGGGACACTGGACCAATCGGACGGGCGTCTGGCATACGGTCAACGGTCGCTCAATGCTGCGTGAGAATGAGGTGACTTTGGCTCAGATGCTCAAAGATGCTGGCTACGAGACTGGAATGTTTGGGAAGTGGCACCTGGGAGATAATTATCCGTATCGCGCCGAGGATCGGGGATTTACCGAAGTCTATCGTCACGGTGGCGGCGGAGTCGGGCAAACGCCTGATGTCTGGGACAACGCCTACTTTGACGGTAGCTATTTTCACAATGGCAAGGTGGTAGCGGCGGAAGGTTTTTGCACGGACGTTTTCTTTGAGAAGGCCAATGACTTTATCAAAGTTGCTGCGGAGAATAAGAAGCCGTTTCTGGCTTACATTGTTCCCAATGCGCCGCATGGACCATTGCATGCCCCGCAGAAATACCTCGACCTTTACAAAGATCAGTCTGATGGCATTGCGGCGTTTTACGGCATGATCACGAACATTGATGACAATGTAGGGCAGACTAGAAAACTGCTGGAGGAATTGGGAATCGCCGATAACACGATCTTCATTTTCACTACCGACAATGGAACGGCGACGGGTGACAAACTTTTCAATGCGGGGATGCGAGGCAAGAAAGGTTCGGCGTATGACGGCGGGCATCGGGTGCCATTCTTTTTGCACTGGCCTGCAGGTGGAATGCAATCGGCATTCGTGCAAAAGACCCTGACGCACACAGTTGATGTGGTTCCGACATTGCTGGAACTGACTGGAGCGGCAGCGCCGACTGAAGTGAAGTTTGATGGCGTTTCGATTGCTGGTCTACTGGATCAATCGAAGGCGGAAAATGTCTCCTGGCCCGAGCGTTTTGTCATTACAGATTCGCAGCGAGTGCGGGATCCGATCAAGTGGAAGTCATCGTCTGTGATGAGTGAGCGTTTCCGATTGATCAATGGCAAGGAACTCTATGATATCGATCAGGATCCCGGGCAGAAGAATGATATTGCCGCAGATCATTCTGAGCAGGTCGAAAAAATGCGCGCTTTTTATGAGGCATGGTGGGCGGAGTTGGAGCCTACATTTGCCCGGACGACTGAAATCTATCTGGGGCATGGGGAGCATCCTGTCGTCAGCCTGACCGGGCACGATTGGATTCAAGAATCGCTTCCACCCTGGAATCAGCGGCATATCCGTGATGGCCACGTAGCCAAAAACCGCAAGCATGCTGGCCACTGGGCAGTTAAAGTGTTGGAAACTGGAGACTATCGAGTTTCAATGAGGCGCTGGCCTGTCGAAGCGAACATTCCCATCTGTGCAGGGCTGCCTGCCGGGGACAATGTTCCGGGTGCATCTAAAGCATTCCGCGCAGTCGAAGGGAAGGCTTTGAAGGTCAAAAAATCTGTGCTGAGGATCGACGATAAGGATGTCAGCAGTAAGCCAGTAGATGCCGCTGCAACTGAGGTCTCGTTCGAAGTTTCACTGCAGGCAGGGTCGCACCGATTAGCGCCACTGTTTCTATTGCAAGGTGGCGCTGAACTCGGTGCCTACTATACGATTGTGACGCGACTACCTTAAGATTGCGCGATCGACCTAAGTGGTTCACCAGGTTCATCGTTATTCGGGCATATTTTGCTCCTGATGCTCCTGTGATCAGGGTTGCATTTTGATTCCATTCTCACTAGCGTCGAGACACATTGTTCCCAAAATCCCATTCCATCTAAGTTTTCAATGCACGCATTTCGAAATTTCCATTCCGTTTTTCTCCCACTTTTTCTGATTTCAATGTTGGGATTGTGGATCAATCCTTGCAGTGCGCAAGGCGTTCAGATCAATGAGTTCATGTCGGTGAACGAAGATGGGATTGTTGACTCCGATGGCGACGCAAGCGATTGGATTGAGCTCTTCAATGCAAGTGCGGCAGCAGTCGATCTGTCGGGTTACACATTGACCGATGATGCCGCTGAACCTGCAAAGTGGACTATTCCTGCGACGACATCGCTTGGGGCTGGCGGCTATTTAATCGTGTTTGCTTCAGGGAAAGATCGCGCGGTGGCAGGTGAGGAATTGCACGCAAATTTCAAACTTGGTAGTGGTGATGGTTTTCTTGGATTGTTCGATTCAGCAGCTGTGCCGGCGCAAGTGGATGCGTTCACTGAAATTCCAGATCAAAGGGAAGACGTCTCCTACGGCCTGGGTGTGAGCGATGCCACCATTGCGCAAACTTACGTTGCTGATTCAGCGGATTGTAAATGGTTTGTGCCTTCTGAGGATATTGGCAGTGACTGGCAGATGCCCGGCTTTGCTGATGCCGCCTGGACTGCTGCGAAACTCGGTCTGGGATACGATTATGATGACCTGACTGGCGAAAACGGAAACCTGAGAACAGCAATGCAGGGCGAAAACGGCAGCGTTTATATTAGAGTTCCTTTTGAAGTTAACAATCCGGCGCGAGTTGTTGCGTTGTCACTGTCGATGCGCTTTGAGGACGGATTTGTTGCCTTCCTCAACGGAGAATTGATTGCGGCGGAGAATAATCCGGAACCTCTCGTCTGGGATTCCGTGGCGACTTCTTCGAATCCTGATGCCCAAGCAGTCGTACCGGCGATATTTGAACTCAGCCCGGCTGACTTTGCCGGACGCCTTGTGGCAGGAACCAATATTCTTGCGATTCAGGGAATGAATGGCACGCGAGGAGGATCTGATGCGCTGTTCTATCCTAATCTGACTGGCGCTACACTGGCGGATGGCGAGAGTTCGCCCGGCTATTTTCAGTTTCCGACACCTGGAACAGCGAACAATGCAAAGGTGGATGGGTTTGTCCAGGATACCGACGCTGCGCCTAAGCGCGGATTTTATGAAGCGCCTGTGCAGGTGATGCTGACCAACACGACTGATGGCGCCGCGATCTACTACACCTTGGATAAGACTGAGCCCACAGTGGAAGATGGCACGCTCTACGCTGGGGCGATCACTATCGATAAGACCACTATTTTGCGTGCAGCTGCGCATAAGAGTGGCTACGTTTCGTCGCCGATTCAGACGAACACATATATCTTTCTGGATGATGTAGTCGAACAGGATGACATGCATTCATCGGTGACTGAGGACGATGAATTGGGGCCGCAATTGAAGTCTGCACTTGTTGCTCTGCCTACCATTTCGATCGTCGCTCAAGAAGATCGGGATCTCATAAGTGGCAGCAGTGGTGGTGGAGTTCCTGGACGACCGCAACCGGAAGTCGTGTGTTCTACCGAATGGCTGAATCCTGATGGCTCAGAAGGCTTCCAGATCGATTGCGGAATTTCCCGATTCGGCGGGTTCTTCACGACTTTCGATAAGAAGTCCTACCGACTCTATTTCAGGAAAGTATACGGATCAGCTTCACTCAAGTATCCGGCATTCGATGGATTTGAGTATGAAGTTCCCCCTGTAGATGAATTCGATTCGCTGTCGTTACGTTCGGGCTCGCACGACATGAATCAGCGCGGTGCCTACATGTCGAATCGGTTTGCGGATGACACATTGTTGGATATGGGACAACTCGCGCCGCATGGTCGATTCGTGCACCTCTATATCAATGGCGTTTACTGGGGGCAATACCACCTGCGTGAGCGCTGGCAGGCAGCTATGTTTGCGCGCTACTTCGGCGGTGAGAAGGAAGACTACGAGGCGATCAATGGCGACAACAGTGGCGACCAGTTTTTGACAGGAAATGCCTACGATGGAACAGGAGAAATGTGGCAACAGGCACGCGATCTTATTCGGGATGGTGCTAGAGCTGACGACACCTTCAACATGGCGAAAACGCACATCGATATTGAAAACTATGTGAGCTTCATGGTGATGTGGGGTTCAGGTCAGTCGGAGAGTGAGTTCCGTGCCGCCGGGGGGCGGTCAATGGGGCCTCCTCCTGAATCGCCGCTCGAAGTTGGTTTCAAATTCTTCCTGAAGGACGCCGATGGCTATCTACGTGGGCATTCCACTGGGAGAGCGACGCACAATGGGCCATTAAATCTTTTTAGTGAGATGCGAAGAGATGGCGATCCTGAGTATCTCAAGTTGGTGGGTGATCTCCTGCATCGCTATTTCTTCAACGATGGACCGATGACGACTGCGAACATTGTGAATCGACTTCAGAAGCGAGTTGATGAAACCAAACTGAGCTTTATCGGCGAGGCTGCACGCTGGAGCCGAAGTTCCAATACCGGGACTGGCCGAACCTATTCGTCATGGGAGCGTGAGATGAACACTTATCTAACACGGAATTTGCCCCGTGTGCAGGATGCGATGCTGACTGCCTACGAGCGTGCCGGAATCTATCCTGATATTCCAGCACCTGTTTTCAGCCAGCATGGCGGCACCATTCCTCAAGCGGGATCGATTCAAGTGACAGCGGACGGAGTGATCTACTACACGGTAGATGGCAGCGATCCGCGGATCACGGGAGGCGAGGCGAATCCGGCTGCGGTAATGATCGATGGCCGTGGATTGCCGGCAGAGTTCATTGCTGAGGCGTCTGAATGGAAATACCTGGATGATGGATCTGATCAGGGCACGGCCTGGCGTGATGCGGGATACGATGACAGCGGCTGGGCTTCAGGAACTGGGCCACTGGGGTATGGCAATGCGGTCACGACCACTCTGGGATTTGGCGGTGATAGCTCGAGCAAGTTTATCACGACCTATTTCCGCAAGACCTTCAATGCCGCCGACGTGAACCGCGCGGTTGGGTTGACCGCAGGAATTGCCAGGGACGACGGCGCTATTGCTTATATCAATGGGCAGGAAGTCGTCAGGGACAATATTCCAGCGGGTGCGGTCACCTTTTTGACACCTGCGGCGAGTGCCGTAAGTGGATCTGACGAACGGGACTACTTTTCGTTTGAAATAGATCCTGCATTGCTGGTGGAAGGTGAGAATGTTCTCGCGGTCGAAGTCCATCAAGAGTCCGCGAACAGCAGCGATATGAGCTTCGATGGAAAACTTAATGGACTCTACTCGCAGGGTACCCCGACGGTAGTGCTCGCCGGACCCACGATAGTGAAGTCGCGCGTCTTTAATGGTGAAAATTGGAGTGCCTTGAACGAGGCGTTCTTTGCGCCGCAATCAGCGGTTCCAACTTCAGAGAATCTAGTAATCTCGGAGATCATGTACAATCCTGGAGTGCCAACAGAAGGTGAAATCGCTGCCGGATTCACCAATGCGGATAGCTTTGAGTTTGTCGAGTTGAACAATATCAGTAGCGAGACGCTCAACCTGGGCGACCTCGCATTCATAGATGGCATTGGCGTGAAAGTCTTTGCTGGCAAGGACTCCTTTCTTGAGGCTGGTGCCCGCGTTCTTGTTGTAAAGAATCTGGAGGCCTTCACGCTGCGTTACGGTGCCGGAATTTCAGTGATCGGAACATTTACCGGAAACCTGCGCAACAGTGGTGAGAAGCTTGAGCTGGTCGGGCCAGCTGGCAGCATTCGGGCATTTGAATATGGAGACAATGATCCCTGGCCAGCTGATGCGGATGGAAATGGTGCCTCCCTGGAATTGATATCTCCCATGTCGAATCCTGATCACGCGCTGGCCACCAGCTGGCGGGCTAGCGTTCCTGGCGGAACCCCAGGAACGGGCGACAGTGTTGTGGGCGCGAGCTATGCCACGTGGCGCAGCACGGTGTTCAGCGCGGCTGAACTGGCCGACGCATCGATCAGCGGTGACGCCGCTGACAGCGACGGTGATGGCTTGTCGGTATTCATGGAATTCGCGACTGGCGGACTGCCAACAGCTGCTGAGTTCGATCTTGGCCTGGCCATTTTTGAAGAAGCGGGCGAACAGCGGATCTCCTACGTAAGAGCGTTGAATGCGTCTGGTCTCAGTTACCAGATCGAGGGATCAGCCACTCTGACAGGCTGGGAAGGTGCTGGCGGCTCTTTCTCCGCAGTGGAGACCGTTCCTGTTTCTGCAACGAGCGAGCGGGTCGTTCTACGCTACAGCGGGGGAGGTGTGATGAGCGGTTACTTCCGGCTTCGAGTCAATGCACTCCAGCAGTAAGGCGGACATCTCAGATTTGCTCTGCACATGGTTTCTACATTTTAGGAAGTCCCGGGCGGCCGTTTCAGCGTTCTATAGTGGATGTCGAAGATATTCTCTAAAATTCAAGATCATCAGGACGCACTATTAGAGCGTTTCTGCAGTCCCAGGCGCAGAGTGGTGGCGAAAACTGACTGGTTCGAAGAAGAAGCGACCTTCTCCCAACTGGAGACCGCCTGCCTGGAATCGATCTTGTTTTATGAAGCTCGCGGCTACTATCTGTTTCAGGAACCCGCGATTGACCACCAACCAGTAAAGAAGCGGTTCCGCATTATCATGACGTTTAAGCCGACTGAGTCCAATGGATGATCCGAATTAGAGCCCATGAAAGCTGTCAGCCCCACACTGCTATTCTTTCCATTCTCGTAGCTTCTGACTTTTTAGCGGATCGTGTTTTCAACAAGTTCTCAGGCCGATGGCCTGGGCTGGCATAGGATCGCCCCGTTGGGGCTGCCTTGGCCTGACTGGATGGGATCTCAGACCTCAGTATCTCATGAAGGACGGGGAAGGCGTATCGCAATTTCAATCGTCCTCGTGTCTGTGCTCCAACTCGTCCGCGAATCGATGACGGGTCTAACCCTCCAAAGGTCGCTAAAATTCCATAGGATTGCCAAAATGTTTCCGGGTTGGGCGGAAGCTCCAAAAGAGCCGCTGAGGGAGTTTCGAGGTGTCTTGAAGTACCCATCGTC
>JBNMNB010000080.1:0-29364 GCA_051270635.1 Verrucomicrobiales bacterium
TCCAGCGCTTACACGGTGGTCCAGGATCCTGCCAAGGCAAAATTTGTTTATCGCGACAGCTTGTGGAGTGGTGCAGATTTACTTGCGTTTGGGGTTGCATCATTTGGTCAGCTCAGTGGCGTGCACTACCAGAACCAGGCGGATATCGATGCCTACATTGAGACCGTGCACAATGGTGAGTTCCCGATTTTCCGTGCCTATCCGACGAATGAAGACGAGCGCTTTATACGCGAGTTCGTGCTGACCTTCAAGCTCGGAAGCCTGCGTCCTTCTTACTACCAGAAGAAGTTTGGCATCGATGTGTTAGAGCGATTTAAGCCGCAGATTTCTTACCTGCAGAGCGAGGGATTTGCAACCGTTGAAGACGATGTGATTCGTTTGAACCGCGACGGTCTATTGCAGATCGACAGGTTGTTACACGCGTTTTTCCTTAAAGAACATCAGAATGCACGCTACACCTGATCAAGCAGCAGAAGATGCCAGGGCGCTGGATCTGTTGATGCCGATTCAGTTCTTTTACCTGCGCGATAATAGGCTGGTGCCGCCCGTCGAGTTCATCGAAGGCGGAGAAATGCCTGAGCCGTATGCTAAATTGCTGGTGCATCAATCTGACATGACTCCGCGGTTGGGTGCATTTCACAAGTCAGAAATTGGACTGGATGTGCTGGATCATGAGGAGTCTCGTGAATACTTGATGAGGGCCGTTGTGCTAAGAGATTCAGAAGGGAAACCGGTGGAATTTGGCGCAATAGGCATCCGTCTGGAGGTTTTCAACGAATCGTTAAGAAAGCAAATAGTGAACGCTGAAGGCCCTCTGGGAGGATTACTTGCACAGCATGATTTTCCTCATTCCAGTAGTCCCAAAGCATACTTCTCAGTGATAGCCGACCAATACATTGCCGATCAGCTTGCGTGCCAGTTGGGTACCGTTCTTTACGGGCGGTGTAATGCTCTGTTAGGCAACGATGGCATCACTTTTGCCGATATTGTCGAAATTCTCCCGAATCATGGTCAATAGCAGAAATGATGACAACGGTTTTGATGTCGTAGTCGTCGGGGGCGGTCCCGCTGGCGCTACCACTGGGACGCTGCTCGCACAGAAGGGACACCGAGTGGTGATTCTGGAGAAGGAGCAATTTCCGCGCTACCACGTCGGTGAATCATTGATGCCCTTCTGCTACTTCTCGCTTGAGCGCCTTGGCGTGCTCGATAAAATGAAGGAGATCGGCTACACTCAGAAGCTCAGCGTGCAATTTGTCACGATGGACGGCAAGCGTTCGAGTCCCTTCTACTTTTTTCAACACAACGAGCATCCGTCCTCCTACACCTGGCAGGTTGAGCGCAGTGAGTTCGATCAGATGCTTTTTGACAGGGCTGCCAGTTGCGGTGCTGAGACCGTTCAGGGATTTCGTGTAACGGGTTTTTTGCGCGATGATTCTGGCGCTGTCGTGGGCGTGAAAGGAACTGATGCTGGTGGTACGGAGATGACTTACTATTCGAAGATAACGGTCGATGCCACGGGCCGCGATGCCTTAACGATGTCGAAAGAGCGATGGAGGGAGCGTGATCCTGAGCTCAATAAAATTGCGATTTGGACTTATTTTAAAGGAGCAAAGAGAGATCCCGGCTTAGACGCCGGTTCCACTACCGTCGCGTATCTTCCAGAGAAGGGATGGTTCTGGTACATTCCACTGCGCGACGATATAGTCAGCGTAGGTGTCGTTGCTGAGCGCGAATATCTTTTCTCTGACGGTAGAGATCCTGCCGAGATCATGGCGCGGGAGATTGAGAACAATGCGTGGATCAAAGACCATCTGGAGACAGGCGAGCAATTCGGGGAATACTGGGTCACTGGAGAGTATTCGTATCGTTCTCGCTACTGCGCCGATGATGGGCTTGTTCTGGTCGGTGATGCCTTTGCATTTCTTGATCCTGTTTTCTCGTCCGGCGTTTTTCTCGCTCTTAAAAGTGGAGAAATGGCGGCGGATGCAATCGACAAAGCTCTGATCTCAGATGATTTCTCCGCCGATCAGTTTGAGCCCTATGGCCAAGAGTTGTGCGGCCACATCGAGACGATGCGCAAGCTGGTCTACGCTTTCTATGACGATAATTTCAGCTTCGGAAAACTGATTCGAAAACATCCTGACGTGCGGCCCGATTTGACGGATTGCCTGGTGGGAAATGTCGCGACGAATTTCGAGAAGCTGTTCGAGGGAATGCGTGATTTTGCTGCACTTCCTGCTGAGCTAGACTACGGACGCAAGCGGGCACCCGCGCGAAATTCTTCGCACGCGACAGCCAAGGCCTGACTCTTGTGATCCGAAAGCGAGTTGTCGTTCCTGAGATCCTTGATGGTCTGGCAGCTGATGATCCGGCGGCCCTCCGCAGTCGTTGTGATCTTCGGCTCATCAATTTCCTGATGGGCAATGAACGATGGATCGCGCGCAAAGTGCAGTCATTTTCTGAAGCGGCAGGAAAAGGGATTGTCGAAATTGGAGCGGGCGAGGGGAAAATGTTGCAAAAGTTGCAGTGCTTCAGCCCTTTGGGCGCGCAGCTTACAGGTGTCGATATCGCAGCCCGTCCCGCGCAGTTGCCATCCGCGATACAGTGGCAATCTGCCGACATTTTTGATGTTTTGGATTCGTTGTCGGGCGGAGTATTGATCGCCTGTCTGTTCCTACACCATTTCACAGATAGTCAGTTGATCCGTCTCGCCAGTGTGATGCCTCGGTTCGATGTGGTCTGCTTCGTGGAACCATTGCGTCGCCGGCGGTCACTGGTAGCTGGTTCGCTGCTGCTTCCGTTTGTGAACCATGTCACTCGACATGATATGCCGGTCAGTATTCGCGCGGGATTTGAACGCAACGAGCTGTCGTCTCTTCTTGGACTAACATCACCAGGCTGGAACTGTCGTGAAACGCCCTCATTTCTGGGAGGATTACGGATCTCAGCTACTGCGGCTACTGCGAGAAATCATTAATCTAATTCGGCATTTAGAAAATAGTTCAATCAATCGCTTGTTTTAAACGAACGTTTGAATAACGTTGGCAACATTCGTGTCCGTTTCCGCCGCTACAGATCCCAGTGCCACTAGAGTTCGACTTCTGGATGTGGCGGAGCGTCTATTTGCGGAGAAGGGCTTTGAGGCAGTTTCTCTGCGCCATATCACCGCCGAGGCTGAGGCGAACCTTGCCGCAGTGCATTATCACTTTGGATCGAAGGAAGCGTTAGTTGCAGCAGTTATCCAAAGATGGATTAAGCCGCTGAATAAGAAAAGATTACAGCTTTTAGAGAAAGTTGAGAATGAAGCCGAGGCGAATGGTCAGATTGCCACGGTAGCGATGGTCGCTGAGGCATTCGTGAGGCCGCCGCTTGAGCTTTATCGGAAGAGTGATCAGTCGAAGAGAGTGTTTTTCCGCTTGATGGGACGGTGTATGCTGGAGACTCGCGAGGACATTGCATCGATTTTGATCAAAGAATTTCGCGAAGTGGTCGATGCGTTTAACCTTGCCTTTCGCAAAAGTCTTCCGGATCTGAAGCCACAAGAAGTGACGATGCGAATGATGTTCATGGCGGGTGCCATGGCGCACGCTATATTGAATATTGATAAGCTTGCCGGTTTTCACGGCAAGCGCATGGCCGAGCCGTCGACAGAGAGCCTTGTGCGGCAGATGGTCGATTTTATCGCAGGCGGATTTCCCGGAATCAAGACGGAGGGTAAATGATCAGGAAGAAATTGATCGAACACACGTTGCTCATTGCTTGCGTCATTTGTCTGGCTGGATGCAGTGCGGTTTCTCCGCTGCGGCAGGAGGGGATCATCGATCAGGAAGTTCCGGGAACCTGGAAGAGCAGTGCGCAGGTCGTTGGTGGGGTCGATGATCATTGGATCAGCAGCTTCCGTGATAGAACGTTGACGCAACTGGTCGAAGAAGCAGAAAAGCGGAACTTTGATCTGAAGATAGCAGCAGTTCGGGTCGAGAAAGCACGGACGAATGCGCGTATTGCTGGTGCGGACTTATATCCAACGATCACGGGGGGGCTAAACGGGGCGCGCCGCAAGCAAACGTTCATAGGTTTTCCCTTCGGAGGAGACGATAGTTCTGGCAATAGCAGCGGAGGCGCTGCGATGGGGGTGGGGACCGATCCGGTGGCAAGCGCCGGATCAACAGGTTCCTCGGCCGCTGACGCAGTGTTGTCCAGTCTGACGAATTCGTTCGGTGTTTCGCTGGATGTGCAATGGGAAATCGATGTCTGGGGGCGCGTTCGGGCTGGACTGGCAGCAGCACTAGCCGATGTGGATGGCGCGGAAGCCGAGTTGGCCAGTCTTCGCAGTTCGATCGCAGCACAAACAGCGAAAGCGTGGTTTGCGGCGCACGAAGCTGAGCAGCAACTCCAGTTGTCGCGCGATTCGCTGGCAAGTTTTCAGGATTCCGTGGAGATCATTCGCGCAAAGTATGAAACGGGTGACCAGTCGGCAGCACAATTGCGGTTGGCAAAATCGGACGTGGCAACAGCGACCGCTCGACTGGCTGAAAGCGAAGAATTGAAGCGCCAGGCACTGCGACAATTAGAAGCTTTGGTCGGGCGTTATCCTGCCGCTGAGGTATCAGCAAATGGCAAACTGCCAACGATGCCAAAATCGGTTCCTGCCGGCCTGCCGAGCGAACTTCTGACCCGCCGACCTGACTTGCAGGCAAGTGAACGGCGCATTGCGTCTGCGGATCGAAGAATTCTAGAAGCGAAGCTCGCCGCTCTGCCGCAGTTTTCGCTCACTGCCAGTGCTGGAACATCCACTGAGAAATTGAAGGACGTCCTGAACTCTGACTACGGAATCTGGAGTCTCGCAGGCAATGTTCTGCAGCCGATTTTCACTGGTGGTCAGGTGAAAGGAAACTACGATTTACGCAACGCAGAGTTGCGTGAGGCACTGGCGGATTTCAATCGACTTGCAATGATTGCCTTTCGAGAAGTTGAGAATGCGCTTTCATCAGAGTCGGTGCTGGTCTCGCGTGAGACGTCGCTGGCACAAGCAGAAGAATTGGCGACTGAAGCATACGAGCAGTCGCGGGAAGAATACCGACAGGGAATCATGGACGTCATCACCTTGCTGACCACACAGAGACAGATGCTGGCAGCGCGTGGGCAAGTGATCACGATCAGGCGATTGCGGCTGGAAAACCGTGTCGACCTGCACCTTGCACTTGGCGGCGATTTCAAGGCACGGAAAGCGGGAATCAAAAAACTGAACAAGAGCGAAGATTCATGACCCATTTTGGTAAGATAGTTGCAGCCGTTTTGATTCTGATAGCAGGAGTCGCAGGGGCGATGATGATTTTTGAGTTCAAGCCAGTGGCGGAGAAAACAGATCCGCCGAGGATCACTCCCAGTGTCGAAGCGATCACAGTTCAGCGTGAAACGATTGCTGTGACTGTGCCATCTCAGGGCGTGCTGGAACCATTCACCGAAACTCAAGTGGCGGCAGAAGTGGCAGGAAAAGTGATGAAAGTATCACCTAAATTTGAGGTCGGGGAATCGTTTGCGATGGATGAAATTCTACTGGAGATCGACTCCGCTGACTACATTGCGGGTGTCGCCCAGGCAGAGGCGACACTGGCCGAGGCCCAGCTGGCAATGGCGACCGAGCAGGCCCGAGCGAATCAGGCCGAGCGAGAATGGAAGAAGCTGGGCGGTGATGATGCCCCCACTGATCTGGTGCTGCGAATTCCACAATTGAAAAGCGTTGAAGCACGTATCAAGGCTTCCGAGGCATCGCTTGAGAAGGCGCGTCGTGATCTCGATCGAACCGTCATTCGTGCTCCCTACGATTGCAAAGTGCGGGCGAAGCAAACCGATATCGGTTCCTATCTGGCTCCAGGGGCGCCGATTGCAGAACTCTACAGAGCAGATGCATTGGAAGTTCGGCTTCCTGTGTCTGTTGAAGATTTCTCGTTCATTGCACCTGGGGATAAGCCAGGCGTCGAGTTGAAAGCCACCGTCGCGGGCAAGTCGCTGACTTGGTCGGCGGTCTTGACGCGAACCGAGGGCGTGGTCGACAGGCAGAGTCGTTCTGTCATTCTAGTCGGCCAGATCGATCCCACTGAAGGAGATGCCGAATCGAATCGATTTCTTGCTCCTGGAATGTTTATGAAGGCATCGGTTGCTGGGGTTCCTCTCGATAACATGTTCAGAGTTCCCCGCGAAGCGATCTATGGGACAAATCGAGTTCTGGTCATCGATGATACTGACATTGTCTCTTATCGAGAGGTCAACGTTGTGAGGACCGAACAAGACTACGTGATCATTTCAGAAGGCTTGAAAGAAGGCGAGAAAATCAGTGTGACTGTTCTTGAAACCGTGATCGAAGGAAAAACGAAGGTCGATATCGAACGTCTCAACGGTGTCGAGCAGGCTCCGGGCCGCGTGAAGAGTCAGTCGGAGAGTGAGGCCGCCGCCGCTGTATCGTCGTAATGATAGTTCCTGAAGTCAACCAACTCATTTCGCTGCTGTGGAAAAACTAATCCATTGGTTTTCGCGCAACCATGTCGCTGCCAACTTTCTGATGCTGGTGATTTTGATCCTCGGTCTGTTGACGTGGATGCGGCTGAAGAAGGAGATCTTTCCGGAAACGGCAATCGATGCGGTAGCGATCTCAGTGCCCTATCCGAATGCTTCACCAGATGAGACGGAGACGGGCGTGTGTGTTCCGATTGAAGAGGCGATTCAGGATATTGATGGGATCGATCGCATTACTTCGACTGCCGCGGAAAGTGCAGGTGCTGTCGTGGTGGAAATCAAAGCCGGGTATGATGTGCGCAACATCATGGATGACATTAAGACGCGGATCGATGCCATCACGACATTTGCTGAGAACACTGAAGAGCCGGTTATTGAAGAATTGCTGATCCGTAACCAAGTGCTGAGTGTTGCGGTTTCGGCTGAGACTGACGAGAAGACGCTGCGGAAAATAGCTGAAAAAGTCAGGGATGGTCTTCTTTCCTACCAGCCGCGTGAAGCTGTAAGCGTTTTCGAAAAATTTAAACGTCTGTTCGGCCGTGGTATCGATAGTCCCATCACGCAAGTCGAACTCACTGGTGTGCGTCCCTATGAAATATCGATCGAAGTTTCGGAAGTAACGTTGCGCAGCCATCAGTTGACGCTTGCCGATGTAGCTGCTGCGGTGCGTCGATCATCGCTCGATCTGCCGGGTGGTTCTGTGCGAACTGCAGCTGGAGAAGTTCTGATCAAGGCTGAAGGCAAGCGTTATCGTGACAACGAGTTTCTGGATATTCCTGTGCTGACTCGCCCTGACGGCAGTGAGTTGCTGCTCGGATCGATTGCGTCAGTGATCGACGGATTTGAAGAAGTTGACCTCAAGTCGCGGTTCGACACGCGCTCATCGATTGTGGTAAACGTCTACCGTGTCGGCAATGAGGACACTATTCGTGTGGCGGATGCGGTAAAGGAATACATCGAAGAGGCTCGACTAACATTGCCAGAAGGTGTGTCGCTGGAAATGTGGTTCGATCAGTCTTTCTACCTGCGGGGAAGGATGGATCTGCTTGCGCGCAACGGCATCATTGGACTCCTGCTGGTGTTCGGAGTGCTGGCGTTGTTTCTTCGGCCGAGTCTGGCATTCCTCGTGTCCATAGGTATCCCAGTATCCTTTGCCGGTGCTGTGGCGATGATGCCTTACACCGACATTTCGATCAATATGATCACATTGTTCGCATTTATCCTGGTGCTGGGAATCGTGGTGGATGATGCCATTGTTGTCGGGGAAAATGTTTATAGACGAATACGAATGGGGGAGGATCCTCAGGAGGCTGCGTGGCGAGGAACCCATGAGGTCGGTGTCGTGGTCATATTCGGAATTCTAACGACTGTGGTTGCCTTCATGCCAATGTTAGGTGTGTCCGGAGTGGGCGGGAAAATCTGGCGAAACATTCCGTGGATCGTAATTCCGACGCTGTTGTTTTCGCTGGTGCAGTCGAAGCTCATTCTGCCAGCGCACATGGCCATGTTGCGAAAGACTGATCCAAACCGCGAATATGGTCCGTTGATGAGATTGCAACGTCGGATTTCGAATAGTCTGGAGAGTTTTGTCGAACACTACTACAAGCCAGTATTACGCCGGGCCCTTGCGAATCGTTACCCGTTGCTGGCTGCTTTCGTTGCAATCTTTATTGTGGTGATGTCATTGGTCGCTAGTGGATGGGTTAAGTGGCAATTTTTTCCAGAAGTGGAAGCTGATATGATCAGCGCCAAGGTCACGATGCCGAAAGGTGTTCCTTTTGAGACAACTGAGCGTGCGGTGCTGCGGATCGAAGAAGCGGCGCGAAAACTGAATCAGGAATTCACTAAAGAGGGACAAGAACCGTTGATCAGGCATATGCTGGCCTCAACGGGTTCGCAGCCATTTCAGACTGGATTTGTTGTCGGTGGGCCACCCACTGCGGACAATCTGGGCGAAGTAACATTGGAGCTGCGCGGTGCTGAGGATCGTGATAAAACGGCCAATGAACTGGCGGCGGTATGGCGCGAGTTGACCGGACCAATCGCGGGAACGACTGAGCTGGCATTCCAAAGTCAGGCAGCGGGTGGTGGCAATGCGATAGATCTACTTTTGCGCGGCGATGATCTGGACGAACTGCAGGAGGCGGCTGATTTCGTGAAATCGACACTAAACGAAATCCAGGGAGTAATCGATATCGCTGACAGTAATCGTGGTGGTAAGCGCGAACTGAAGTTGAAGCGTCGCCTGCTGCCGGCTGGTGAAGCGTTGGGGCTGCGCGTAGCAGATGTTGCGAATCAGCTCCGGCGTGGATTCTATGGCGACGAGGTGCAGCGGATGCAGCGAGGACGCGATGAGGTGAAGGTGTTCGTGCGTTATCCAAAGGACGAACGGCTATCGCTTGAGAATGTAGAACAAATGAAGGTGCGGACTGCGACGGGGGATGAGGTGCCGCTTTCGGAAGTCGCTGAATTCGAATTGGGTCGCGGCTACTCAACGATCTCGCGTGCTGACCGTAAGCGATCGGTCAAGGTGACGGCAGACGTTGATAAAACGAAGGCGAATGCCGAGCAGGTCGTGGCAAAACTGCAGACCGAGGCACTGGAACGCTTTCCTGAACTTTTCCCTGGTGTGGCATGGTCCTTTGAGGGCGAACAGAAGAATCAACGGGATGATGTAAAGCAGATCGGCATCGGATTTTTCCTCGCGTTGATCGCCATGTTTGTGTTGATGGCGATTCCTCTGAAGAGCTACATTCAGCCATTGATTATCATGTCCGTGATTCCATTCGGCTTGGTGGGAGCAGTGTTAGGGCACATCGTGATGGGTGCCAATCTGAGCATCATGTCGATGTGTGGAATCGTAGCCCTGTCAGGAGTGGTGGTAAATGACAGTCTGGTGCTGGTCGACTACGTGAATCGTCAGCGCCACGATGGCGTTCCGATCATTGATGCAGCATGGAATGCCGGAGGAATTCGATTCCGTCCGATTCTCCTGACCTCACTGACCACATTTGCAGGGTTGACGCCTATGTTGCTAGAGACCGATTTACAGGCACGATTCCTGATTCCGATGGCCATTTCGCTCGGATTCGGCATCTTGTTTGCCACCGTTATTACGTTATTCCTCGTTCCCTGTATCTATCTGATTCTTGAGGATGTGAAGAAAATGTTCTTCAAGAAAGAGACGATCGAGGGCTGGGAAAAGAACGCCCGCGATCAACACCTGGGACTGTAATGTTCGCTTGCGTTGCCTATCGAGTGGAGGACAGCGCCTGGAAAATTGACTGGGCAATGTGATCAGCGACAAGTCGGTTTCCATCTTTAGTAAAGTGAACGCCATCAGTGGTCAGGATGCCGCTTTCGTTATTGTCTCTGTTGAAGACACTGAGATAATCCGTCAGGTGAATTCGGAGATCACAAACGGTGACTCCCATGCGCGTTGCGACATTCCGACTGATGGCTGAGTAAGCGTCGAGTTGTGTGTCGTGCTCGTTTTGCCCGCGCTGCTTTTCCCCGATAAGTGGAGGCGTCGCCAGGATGACCTGTGCTCCAGCCTTCTGGCTGCGAGCGATGACATCGCGCAGACCATTTTCATAATCGCTTTCAGAGGTGCCGGTGCCCATTTCTGTGTGCCAGACGTCATTCACACCGATGAAGATAAAGACAACAGATGGTGCGAAAGAAAGAACATCGCGGTCCAGGCGTGCGCGGATATCGGGAACTTTGTGGCCGCCAATTCCAGCACCGATCATATGCACATCCAAGTCCGGGCGGCGTTTGTCGATCTCCTGTTGCAGGACAGAAATGTAACCATCCGGGCCGACACCAGCGGCAGTAAGTGAGTCGCCCAGAAAGACGATGCGTTCACCTTTTTCCAATGGCGAGTGAGCGGATCCCAGTGCCTCAGCGCCGGGCATCGCTTGATCGTTGATTGAGGATCGGCGTTGTTGGAACATCCACGAGAGCAGTTGATGGTTATTGTCTTTGTAAGCGGGAACCCAGGAGTCGTGGCCGCGGCCAGGAACTTCTGTGTAGCGGGGGAGGCCGCCACTTTTGCGAATGGCGGCAATCATGTCACGGCTTCTGCGCACAGGGACAACATTGTCGGCATCACCATGATAGGCCCAGACTGGCGTGGTGGCGATGCGATGGGCAAGATCTGTGTCTCCACCGCCGCAGACGGGAGCGACTGCTGCGAACCAGTTCGGCTTGCGCGCGGCAAGATCCCAACTGCCGTAGCCGCCCATCGAGAGCCCAGTGAGATAGAGGCGTGATCGATCGATGGGGTGCTCTTTAAGTGTGGTCAGTAAGGCCTCGATAGCGACATCCATCTGTGCTGTGGCAGGCCCCTTGGAGGACGGGGAAGATGTGTCCTCCCATGATGTTTGAGTCCATCGACGATCCTTGCGGCACTGGGGAGCGATCAGATAGCATGGGAAGCGTTTGCGGAAAGCTTCGTCCTCGAACAGATTGGGGAAGTGCGCGGTCTGGATACGGTTGTCATCGCCACGTTCACCCGCACCATGGAGAAATAGGACAAGTGGATATTGCTTGCCCTCTTCGATCGAGTCCGGCTTCATTAGAAGGTAGCGGAATGTCTCGTCCTGGTAGTCACCGCCAGTGTAGGTGAGTGACTTCGCTTCGAAGAGTGTGGGCGCTGCCTGTTCCTGAGCTTGCGAAGAAGCCATGCATATAGCAGACAGAAGGCTGATGGTAGTGAAAAATCGTGTGATCATTGGTCTGGGTGTTTTTGAGGATGGTTGCAGTATCAATGAACATCGATCCATCGACGCTCTTTCCATGAGGTCATGCCAAGTTCGGCAAGCTCTACGCCCCTTGCTCCCTCTCTAAGCGAGTAGCGGAAGGGCTCGTCCAGTGCGACGTGCCGGAGGAATTCCTCCCACTGAATTTTGAATGCATTGTCGTAGGTGATATTGTCAGGGACGAGCTCCCAGCCCTTGTAAAAGTCAATAGGCTGGGGAATATCCGGATTCCATACGGGTTTTGGAGTGTTCGCCGCCGATTGAGTGTAGACTTCGCGGAGCCCAGCGACTGCTGAACCCTTGGTGCCGTGAACCTCGACAGTCAGCAGATCATCGCGGCGCGGGCGCACACACCATGAACTGTTGAATTGGCACATGGTTCCATCTTCAAGTAGAAACATGGCATAGGCGGAATCATCGGCGGTGCATGGATAAGGGGTACCGTCCTCGTGGCGCCGCTCATCGATATCGATATTGCCATGTGCCACCAGGCTCTTAATGGGGCCAAACAAATTCGAAATCACGTACTGCCAGTGACAAAACATATCGATCATCATACCTCCCCCATCTTCTGCCCGATAGTTCCACGAGGGGCGCTGTGCGGGTTGATCAGGATCCATCCCGGTGAATACCCAATAGCCGAATTCACCACGGACAGAGAGAATCTTGCCGAAAAATCCAAGCTCTTTGAGCATCGCTATTTTGCGAAATGAAGGCAGCCACAGTTTGTCTTGAACAACACCGTTCTTCAGGCCTGCTGTTTCAACAACGTCGGCCAACCTGTTCGCTTCCGCGGCCACCGTGGCTGTCGGCTTTTCGCAGTAGATGGCTTTGCCTGCCTTCACTGCCATCTCGATGTAGCCAGCTCGCTGCAAGGTGCCTGACGCATCAAAGAAAATCTCATAATCACCATGCTTTCCTTCCAGTGCGCCCTGTACATCGGTTGTGAATTTGAAGGGGGCACCATTCGCTTTCCTGCCAAACTTCTCGGCCAGCACTTTCAGCTTGTTCTCATTGCGCCCAGTAAGAATCGGATCTGGGAGCAATGTGAGATCGTCACCTATGCGGATGCCTCCTTGTTCGATGATGGCGGTGATCGAGCGATCCAGATGCTGGTTGGTTCCCATACGCCCGGTGACGCCGTTCATGATGATGCCAATTCTGCATATTTCCATAAAATTCCGTTAGAATCGTTGAGCGTTAACCGTTTTTATTGTGGAGATCTCGGCAGGCGTCGAGAATCTTCTGCAAGTATTCCGCTTGATCCATTGCCCAGTAGGTATCGGAAAAAATTTCGACTTCATGGTGTCCGGAGAATGCAGCAGCGGTCACCCACTCACTGATCTCGCGGATATCGATGCAGCCTTCACCCATGAGGCCGCGGTCGTTCAAGAAATCGGTGGTCGGCGACTTCCAATCACAGATATGAAAAGCGGACAAATTTCCGAATGCTCCTGCGCGTGTGATTTCGCGTTCCAGTTCTGAATCCCACCAGGTATGGTAGACATCACAGGCGATGCCAATGTTAGGGTGATTGTTCAGAGCTTCGCAGATTTCGCTTGCCTGAGCCATGGTGTTCACAGCCGATCGACTGTCCGCATACATGGGATGCAGTGGTTCAATGGCTAGGATCACATTGCGTTCGGCAGCGTAGGGGAGCAACTCACCGATGCCGTCTTGAATTTGTTGTCGAGACAAGCTCAATGGTTGGCCCGGAACAGCTCCGCAGACTAGTGCCAGCGAGGCAGCGCCCACTGCGGCGGTCTCGTCAATCGCGCGGCGGTTGGCATCGATTGCCTGTTGCAGGTCTCGGGCCGTGGTGGCGGGAAAGAATCCACCTCTGGCGACGCTGACCACTTCCAGTCCGGCCTCTCTTGCCTGTCGCCCCACTACTGCAGGATCGCGCCCCTCGAAACTGTAGCGCCAGAAGGTAATCCCACCAATTCCAGCGCGTGAATAGTTGTCGATACATTCTTCGGTCGACCACGGCTTGGTAGTGATCGTGTGAATGGCAATCTGTGACAGGTCGATGTTCACTTTCGAGGTTCCAGGTGTGCAGCCGCCGCGTTTGTGCGTAGATGGATCAGAGACATGCTCTGAGGACTAGCACACTGGATCAATCAGGGGAAGAAGATGATAAGCGATTCAGCGAATGTCAAAAAATCGATAATCTAACCCTTTTGCATGGCGATCGACATACAGGGCGACTTCTCTCGCATGGTAGTCGCCCCACATGGATGATTCTCCATTGGCAATCTTGCTCCCTCCCGGCACATGATCCCAGCCATTGGGCTGATGGTAAATCGAGTGCAGGATCAGACCGTGATGAGAATCATCCAGGCTTAAATAAGGGGCAGAGAAAAGCGTTTTGACCACAGTCAGGCCAGCCTGCCAGTAGCGACTGCCTTCGGCGGTGTTGGTGCCGAGATAATTGCCAAGACGCAGCAGGCCTTGCGCGCCGATGGCGGCAGCAGAGGAATCGACAGGCTCGATGTCATTGTAAGGATCAGACGGTCGGCTAAGGTAGTCACCCAATTGGTGTAGAGCAGGTGCCCCCGTATCCCAGTAGGGAATGCCGTCGGTGGGGGAGTTTTCAATGTAGAAGTCACAGGTCGCCGTTGCCGCTTTGAGGAAAATATTCTCGATCTCCTGCCTGCCGCCAAAGGTTTCCAGATCGTTATCTGAGACTGTCTGCAGGAACTCAAGCTGCTCAGGGAATCCTGCCATTGCCCAGGCTAGTCCGCGGGTCCATGTAGTGAATCCAGAGAACCCCTGCTGTGAATTGGGGCAGCGGTATTGTCCATCATTGGTATTAAAGACACACTCGTGTGCCGTGCGCCCGCAAGTATCATAGCTGTCGCGGCCTTCACCGTAGAATACGGAATACTTTGCGGTTGCTCTGGCGTGATCGATCAGTCGCCCCAGAAGTGAGACTTCCTTGTCGCCCTCGTCCATGTACTGGTGCCCTAACAGATGACTGACGGCGAGCGCTCGGCAGGAACGAATGGTATCGACGAAGAGTGAGTGGGGGCCGTTGAAGGAATAAATGAAGCCGCCACCATCTGCAGTTGCTGTCCAGCGACGAGCCTGCGAGGCTCCTGAAATTTTTAGTGCCAGTTCGTGGAAGTTCGCTTCCCACTCGTTGCTTTCATAGCGTCCCTCTTTGAGCAGGCGGAGTAGATTTCCATAGGTGCTGACATTGTTGAAGCCATGGTCATGCACGCCAAAGTGACTGACGTGCGGGGCCATTTTTTCCAGTGTATTGCGCTTTCCGTAGTCAAGGTGCCACGGGTCATTGGTAGCGTCGAACTGGAGGATTGCAGAGCCAAATTCAAACCCCTGGGTCCACTCGGTCCAGCCGCGGGTGGAATATTTTCCTGCCGCTGTGAACACCGGGGAGCCTTGCGTGTGATCGTATTCGTCTGCGATTTGCCTGATTTTTGTATCCGACGCCTTCCAAAGGGCAGAAGTGAATGGTGAAAGGGAACTGGCGGTGAGAGTCGAGTCGATCTGGAGCATGCAGAATAATCAGAGATTAAAGAGTGTGGTAATCAAAAAATAGACAGAGAGCCAGACGGCTACATTGATAGAAAGGGCCAGCAGTCCGAGGCCCGCAACGATGGGCCACAAGCGTCGAGGCTTGCCCATCGGCGGCGGATTCTTCAGGAAATCGTCGAGGATCTGGTAGTTACGTTTGTTTGATTTGAAAAATACGGAAAAAGCATCACCGACGCCTGGAATAGCTCCCACTCCCGCGTTGAGTAAAAGGTTACCCGCCATTTGAAAGACGATTTTCAGTGAGACTCCTTTGCGATAGGCTTCGCCGACAATGAACGCCCCGGCAGCAGATGCGATCGCTTCGCCCGCGCCGGGAATGAGTCCAAGGATTGGATCGAGTCCGACGCGGATCTTGGTTCCCGGGATGACAAGGCACTCGTCGAGCACGAACGACAGAAGCTTGGCGATCGGGCTGAGTGGGACCTCCGGTGCCGTCGCCTGACCGCTCGCGCTTTGGGCGCTCGCACCTGCCCTTGCGCCGCCTCGCTTAGCGCCTTTTATCCCCACCCGGGAGGGGCCTTTCTTTTCCCGATCGGGAACGATTACTTCATCAACCTGGATGAAGTCAGGCTCCGGGTCATCGTGGCTCATCTATCCGGTTTGATCTCCAGCAACATTTGCGCGTTACTTGGAAATTTTTCGATAAAGTAGAGCAGACGCTGGATGGCTTCGACCGGTTTGTGGCCAGCGAGACCACGGCGAATGAGGAAGATTTTTTCCAATTGATGCGCCGGCAGGAGCAATTCTTCGCGGCGTGTGCCAGAGCGAAAAATATCCATGGATGGAAAGATATACTGCTGGCTGATTTGTCGGTCGAGAACGACCTCCATATTGCCAGTGCCCTTGAATTCCTGGAAGATCAGGTCATCTCCGCGATTGTTGGTTTCGATCAGTGCGGTTGCTACAATTGTCAGTGATCCAGCATCTCGAGTATTGCGAGCAGCAGCGAAAAGGCGTCTAGGCAATTCAAGCGCGCGGGCATCAATGCCGCCGGACATTGCGCGACCACCACCTTTAACGGATCGGTTCGATGCGCGCGCCAGGCGGGTGATTGAATCAAGTAAGATGAAAACGTGCTCGCCAGCTTCTACCAGTCGCTTTGCGCGTTCGATTGCCAGCTCTGCCATGCGGATGTGCTCCTTGACCTCACTGTCATTCGAGCTGGCCATCACCTCAGCCTGAGGAAAACTACGGGTGAATTCTGTCACTTCCTCTGGACGTTCATCGATCAGCAGGATGATCAAGTGAATTTCTTCGTGGTTCTTGAGAATCGCTTCTGCCATGTCGTGCAGGATGGTCGTTTTTCCTGTGCGTGGAGGTGCGACGATCAAGCCGCGCTGGCCTCTGCCAATGGGCGTCATCATGTCGATGACGCGCATGGTGGCCTTGTCAGAGGCTGTTTCCAGCAACAACCGTTTGTTCGGATTCACGGCCTTGAGTTCTTCAAAAATCGGCAGGTTCTTATATTTCGATGGATCCTTGCCATTGATCTTCTGGATCTCGGTCAACTGTGGTCCCCGGCTGCCCTGACGAACGACGCCAGCCAGCCACAGGCCGTCACGCAGCCCGAAATTGCGCACCATCTCAGGCGTGACAAAAATATCTGTCGGTGCCGGAACAAAATTGCGATGACGCTGGCGCAAGAAGCCGAAACCCTTGTTCGAAATCTCCAATAGGCCATCGCCGTCTTCTGGCGGGCCAGTGGGAACCTCAGTAGGGCGTTCTCTGTCGCGATCGCGTGGTTCGCGATCCTTGTCCTGTATGCGGTCACGGTTACGGTTCTTACCTCTATTGCGGCCTCTGCCCCCGCCTCCACCTCCACCTTTGTTGAATCGATTGCGGCCGCCTCGATCTCTTCGTCCCCGGCCATCTTCACGGCGGTCTTCTCTGCCTTGCGGATTTTGGGAAGGGGGTGCGTCATCAGCAGATCGCTCTGATCCTTCCCTGCGGCGCGGTGAATTTCTTCGGTCTCGATTCTCAGGTCTCTGCGCTCTTTCCTCGCGTGGAGGGGGCGACGGTGAGGTTTTTCTTCGAATTTCAGGAGCGGGTGCTGTTGATACCGGGGTGGCTGATTCCTCTTTCTTTCCTCGAGGTGCCGCCTTCCTCCTCACGGGCTCGACCGACTCCGTGGGAGCGACGGTCTTTTTCCTGGCAGCCTTTTTTTTCGGTGCCTTCATTGCTGGTGCCTCCGAGGAGGTCGTTTTCTTCGCAGCAGTGGCAGATTTTTTAACAGCCTTCCTTGTCGCCTTCTTTTTGGCGGCAACCTTGGCTGCCGGAGCTGCCTTGGAGGCCACCTTCTTTTTGGCCGCTACCTTTTTCTTCGCCACCTTTTTTTTCGCTGCCTTGGAGGCAGCAGTCTTTGGGGCGGGGGACTTTTTCTTTTCGTCGTCGCTCATGAAAAAATTCGATTGTGCAGCACTCTGGTGAGCCAGTGATTGTTCATTAAATAAGCAGACACAATGGGGTAGGGGGCGGGCTTTTATCCTCGTGAAAGGGAAAGTGTTGTTACCTTACAGTCTTGCCACTTTGATTTCCGGTGTGCCATTGCATTGCTGACTGACTGCTGATCTGTGCAATCTTGCAGCTACTTTTAGTCTTGTTCGTTCCTTTCACATCGGAGTGAATGGTGTCGATATTCTTTTTTGGAAAATAGATAAGTGAGCGAACGGCTGCTAATCCACGGCCTTCCGCAGATCAATTGACGGGTCTCACCATCAGAGAGAAATGACACCTGTGCCAATCACTGATGGAAGGAGGTCCGCTTGCAGCAACCGCTTCACCAGCGGTACTATTACATTAGGTTTTTCGAGAAATCGCTGAAGCGCAATGCTCCAGTATGCTCAGCGGGCGGTGCGAAAGCGGAACGCCACCCGCGCTGACGGAGTAAAGGCTTAGCAGATCTCACACGCAAGTGTTTTCTAGGCAATTTTTGCGCTTGATCTCCCGGCAGAGCATCGTTAACTGATACCGATACTGGTACGTATACGATTCCAGTCAGCTATTCTTTAAAATATCATCACATTCATGGGTCAGCAGCATAGAAAAGTCATCAAACGTCGCCGTCGTCAGCTTTACCTCAAGAGGAAGAAGGAGTTGAGCCGTGCGAAAATTAAGCTGAGCGCAAGCGCCAAGAAGTAGGCACAGGCGATTGCGCCTGCCTCCAGAGATCGGTATCCGATCGAAACCTTATAGGATAAGTAGGCGGCTTACGTCGTCCGTTTGTCGTGTACTGTTAGCGCTGACTTCGCTTCGCCGTGGAATTAGGTATGATAAGAGGTTTAGCTGGAGGTAGTGTCGAGCCAGTTGAGAATTTCGGCATTCCTGCAGATCTCGGTGAGATCTGCAGGAATAGCTCGCTAGAGTTGTCTCTGAATCACTTCACGGACACGGGATCGAAGCCTCCCAGTTCGGCGACCTTGGATTCGATTGCGGCGGCCCAGAGCTGGTAGCCATCTTCGCTCAGGTGGAGGAGGTCGGGCATGATGTCTTTCGAAAGCGTTCCATCTTCTCCCAGGAATGAGTCGGAGATGTCAAGGAAGTCGACGTCGTCACGGTCATCCAGGCTGGCGATCTTCTGATTAATGGCAGTGTTAATTTTACGGCTCGGATCGTCTGAGGTTGCTCCGCGAGGAAAAACACCGAGCAAGAGGACTTTGGTTTCGGGGAACTGCGTCTGAAGTTTGTCAACGATCGCGGCGACTCCTGCGGCGGTCTGTGTGGGTTCCTGTTCAAAGTGGCCGGTGTTGTTGGTGCCGATCATGACGACTGCGAGCTTGGGTGCGGTGACACCATTGAAGTTACCTTTTTCCAGTCGCCAGAGGGCATGTTCGGTGCGATCGCCAGAGAAACCGAGATTGATGGCATCGCGGTTACCGTAGAATTTTTCCCATGTCGCCTTGCCGCTGCCTTCCCATCCCTGGGTGATGGAGTCACCTATAAAGAGGAGTTTGCCTGGGCCTTTCTGGGTTTTTTTATTCGTCGCCTGCCAGCGCTGGTGCCACCAGTCTTCGCCAGAGCGTGAAACTGGGATGGTGGCAGTATTTACGTCATACTGCTTTCTCAGCGCATGGTAGCGCTGCTTTAAAGACTGCAGGACGTCTGCGTATTTTGGGTCATCGTGAACGCTGCGCAATTCCTGTGGATCAGCAACCAGGTCGAAAAGATTCCACTCACGTGTTTTCGGGAAGAACATGAGTTTGTGCTGCGTCGTGCGCACGCCATCGTGTGCTGCCACTGCGTGTGTGCGCTCGCCGTAGTAGGTGTAGTAAATGGCGTCGCGCCATTCGTGGGGCACCCGGCCTTTGTCTTTGAGTAGTGGCAGGATGCTGGTTCCTTGAATTTCTGCTGGACGCTCGATGCCTGCCATTTCCAGGAAGGTGGGGGCGTAGTCGATATTTTGAATCAAGGCATGTGAAGTAGATCCTTCGTCGATGACGCCAGGCCAGCGGATAAGGAAGGGCATTTCCAGCGACTCTTCGAACATCCAGCGCTTGTCATACCAGCCATGTTCGCCGAGATAAAAACCCTGGTCTGATGAGTAGATGACCACGGTATTTTCACTTTCACCCGTTGCATCAAGGTGATCTAAAAGGCGACCTACGCCATCGTCGACAGCTTGCACCGTGCGCAGATAGTCTTTGATGTAGCGTTGGTATTTCCACTTGGTGATCTCCTGGTCGCTCATGCGACCGGCCTGCATGCGTGCAATCAGATCTTGATTCTCTGATTCGTAGGAAGCATCCCAGCGCGCCTTTTGCTGGGGACTCATGCGCCGGTATTCACCGTTGTTGATCCCTTCCAGAAAGTATTCCGGGAACAGGCTCTTGCCGTGAAATTTCATGTCGTGTCCCCAGTACATATCCTTTGCGATGCTCATTTTTTGTTTCGCCAGTGTTTTTGAGCGACCGCTATAGTCGTCGAATAAGGTCGCTGGCATCGGCAAATCCCGATCATCAAAGAGATCATAGTGCCGTGGGGCGGGGGACCAATTGCGATGCGGGGCCTTATGCTGGCACATGAGCAGGAATGGCTTATCTGGATCGCGATCTTCTTTCAGCCAATCGAGGGCCAAGTCTGTGACAATGTCTGTGCAGTAGCCAGCGCGTTGTTTACGGCTGCCGTCCATCTGGATGAAGTGAGGATTGTAGTAGCTGCCCTGGCCGGGAAGGATCTCCCACTTATCGAATCCTGTTGGATCGGTGACTAGATGCCACTTGCCCATCAATGCAGTCTGATAGCCATTTTTCTGCAATAGCTTTGGGAATGTCATCTGACTACCGTCGAACTTCATCTGTTCGTTATTGAGGAACCCGTTCTTGTGACTGTGCTTGCCAGTGAGAATGTTGGCACGCGATGGTCCGCAAATGGAATTGGCGCAGAAGGAATTTCGAAAGATCATTCCCTCGCTGGCAATGCGGTCGAGATTTGGCGTTTTGTTTAGTCGCCCGCCGCTGTAGGCAGAAATCGCCTCGGTGGCGTGATCGTCCGAGAAGACAAATAGAATGTTAGGGCGATCTGCAGAGGAGGCGGCCGTCGTCAGGCTGGTGGCTGCGACAGCAAGAAGCGGTAGTAGTTTAAGGAATGAACGTGTCATGTGAGCGCGATAGGAGCATAAATCGCGTCACGTTTCCAGAGTTTCCGTCGCGGCGTTGAGTTCCAGGATTCCCTTGAGAATTCGCCCCCATTGTTGCACACCACTGGTATTGACCGCCATTACCAGCGAGAAGTAGCCATCGAGCAGGCGTTCCACTCGCGGGTTTCTTTCGCCGTGGTAGTCCTCGAATGCGCTGGCGAATACGGAAAGCAGATCGACGCGAGAAAACGCAGGTAGTCTCGGTGGCGCGTAGCGGAATGTCTGAGGTTCGGCAATCACTGGGCCTGCGGGCACGTTGCCTGAGCGCAGTGCATACAATTCGCCAGTGGCGTATGAGGCATACTTTACAAGATCGAACGCAGCGGGACCGTGGGTGATTCCTGCGACTGAAACGGGATCGATCAGCCGCAGCGGTGGACTGCCATCGGCGTTCCAAAGGACATTTTCGAGGATGAGATCGCCATGCAGCCGCACCGTGGGCAGCGACTCGAGCTCTTTCATCGCAGGCGAAACTTTGAGCATTGCAAAACACTGCCGTAGCCCAGGCATGGACTTGTCATTGATGGTGATGTCTGATGCCTCGATACAATCAGTGAACTGATGCAGTTCACACAAACGAGCGACCGCATCGTCGATGGTATCACTGACATGCGTAACGAAATCTACGTGTGGAACTGGCCGATGCGTTGCGGCGAAAACCGCCTTGGCAAGGTTGCTCTGAATCGTGTCGCTTTCGACTTGTGTCAGTGTCCCTTGCAAGACTGCTTCGGCTACCGTTGGGTAATCGCTAAAAAAAGGAATCCGGTAGCCAATTGTCCCCGTGTCTGTGTCCTCCCAATCGTCAATGAGTGGTGGATAATAGGGTGCGGCTTCTGGGGAAACTGACTTTAGAAATTGAATCTCTGCACGCAGTGCGTTCTGGCCCCACGGCGAATCGATTCCTGCGGAAGTGGTTTCCTTACAAACGAACAACTGTCCCGCCTGGTCACGAACCACCGTCGTGCGCTCCCAGAATCCGTCCTGAAGAACTCGAACGTGCTGCACCGGATGGGGGGCTAATGCTAGTTGGCGCTGCGGATGGATGTGCGAACTTCCGGAGGATCGTTTTGAAGGACATCTGCAGGCAATTGGAAAGTTTGTCCGTCATGTCGAATGATCACGGTTCCGTCACCGCCTTGCTCGATCACCGCATCTGCCGGGAGCTCGTTTTGAATGCCGTTGCGGATCTGGTCGATAGGCATTTGCATGGTTTGACCATTGATCACAACACTACGCATTTGCGCCTGATGCTGCTGCATTTGCTGAAGTTGTTCAGCAGGCAGGGCGTTATTCTCTTCCGCCCAGGCCAAAGCCGCAGCACCATCCTGTTTCATCCAGTTGCCCAGTACTTTTTGTGTGGCCCCTTGTTTGGTGTCTGCATCGCCAATCGTGCCCAACCACTGCGCTGCCGCTTCTGGATTATCCTTGGAAATCTCAGATGCGTAGGCGCTGACTCCCATGTCGCGGGAAACTGAACCTTGAGGAAGATCCGCCAGCCACTGGCCGGACAGCTCGGTATCTTGTGGTGCCCAGATTTTCATCAGCTCGTAAATGCCAGTGCCGCGAGTGAGGCCATCTGGCAGTGTTTCAAACCAGGATACTGCTGCATCCAGGTCTTTCACTGCCCATCCTCTGGCAAGGTCCTCGACGGCCTCTTTCGAGTAAGGTTCGTTGATGTGCTTGGCCAGCCAGGCGCCAGTCGCATCGGGATCGATGCTGGACCAGTCCTCTGCGAGTTCTTCGAAAGCTTCTTCCTTAAACTCAGGATCATCGAATGATTCTGCCCAGCTGACAGCGGCGGCGGAACTTTCTTTCATCAGGCTGGACGCAATGTGCCCCACAAGGTTCTCCCGATCGCGCCCATGTTCGTAACGTTCCTTCAAATATTCGGCAGCGCCGAAGGGATCGTTTTCAGCCCAGCCTTTGATCAACGCGGCAGCGTAGTCATTGGCTGGTCGAACAGGATCTCCGTCTTTCAGTTCTTTGCCATCTTTGGTGGCGTCAGCGAGCGTTTTCTCGTCAAGCCATGCAGCGGCTGCTGCGGGATCAGTCGATGCCCAGCCAGGAAGCGCTGCGCGTCGCAATTCTCCCCCGGAGATTCCGCGAGCAGACAGGTTTTCGCTCGCATACTTAATGGCGCTTTCGCCATCGAACCGCGCCCATGCGTAGAGCAGCATCTGGTATTCATGCTTGTTGTCGGGACGAATAGGAATGTCCTTAAACACCTCCAATGCGGAGTCAAGATTGCCGTCGTCAAGATTCGACAGCAGCTGAGTGATCGCCGCCATGCGTGTCACTGGGTTCGGCTCTGCCAGTGCTTTTGAAAGCGCGTAAGACATCTCGTGAGAAGTGAGTGCCATCGCCCCGGATGTACTTGCACCCTTGCCCGATTTCCCCGCGCTTGATTTGCGCGAATCACCAGGCGGAAGATAAGCCGCCATAGGTGAGCTGTAACGGGGATCAATATTTGCTTCGGCGGCCTCCGGTGAGGAATTCGTCATTCGTCCGGCGACAAAACCGGAAACTCCGGTGGCCACCCCTACAAGGGCAATCAGTAAGGTGTTTTTCATCAGCAGCAGGATTCCGTTCGACCCATATGGTTCACCGGCGGGGGACTAGCGGATGAGTTGGGCAAGAAGGTAGTCAACCATCATAAGCGACACGAGGCAACCTACAGTTGTTTCCATTTAGTGTCCCTCAACCGGATGTAGAAGTATCCTGCATCCGCGTCGAGCTTTCCATCTATCTCGAATTGGTCTAGTGACTGAGTTATACACTTTCATGAAGACTCGAACTATTCCTTCCGCCTCGCCCGCATTTGCACTTGATCGTCGCTCGTTTTTGCGCGGGACAACCGCCGTAGGAACAGTCGCAGCCGCGGCCTCCGTGGGAATTTCCCAAGTTACTGCGCAGGAAGCTGGGGATAACAGTGTATTCAAGTTTCGACATTGCTTGAATACCAGCACTATCCGCGATCACAAGTTACCGCTGGCTAAGTCCATCGGCCTCATCGCCAAGGCTGGTTACGCGGGCATCGAGCCTTGGATCGGCGAACTGGATCGACACCAGAAAGAAGGTGGAAGTCTGGAGGATCTGGGCAAAATGATCGCGGATCTGGGGCTCACGGTCGAGAGCGCCATCGGCTTTGCAAATTGGATCGTCGATGATGATGTCAAAAGGGCGGCAGGACTAGAGCAGGCAAAACGCGACATGGAAAAGGTGCGTAAAATTGGTGGACTGCGCATTGCAGCTCCACCGGTCGGGGCAACTGATCAGACGGATCTCAATTTGTTCAAAGCAGCTGAACGCTATCGTGCATTGCTCAAGGCTGCGGAGAGTATCGGCGTGATTCCCCAGGTTGAGCTATGGGGATTTTCGAAATCGTTATCGCGCATTGGCGAACTGGCCTTTGTGGCTGCCGAGTCCGGTCATCCTGACGCCTGCGTCTTGACCGATGTCTACCACATTTATAAGGGTGGCTCTTCGTTCGAAGCGCTGAAGACGATCGCCGGCCAGAAGATGCATGTCATGCATATCAATGACTATCCTGACATTGAGCGAAACAAAATCGGCGACAAGGATCGCGTCTTTCCTGGCGATGGCGTGGCGCCACTGAAGACGATCCTCTCCGGCCTGATCGATAATGGATTTGGCGGTGTGCTTTCGTTAGAGTTGTTCAATAAGGAATACGGTAAACTGCCAGTAGAAACTGTTCTGGCAACTGGACTGGCAAAAACTAAGGCTGCCGTGGCTGCGGCGATGGGCGTATGAAATTACACAGGCTCGTCTTTACTCTTCTCGCTACTGCCAGCGCACTGACTGCGGCGGAAGAGAATCGCTACAATGTTCTGTTCATCGCGATCGATGATTTGCGGCCAGAGCTCGCGTGCTACGGTAGTGGTATGGCGCAGTCGCCGCATCTCGACCGCTTCGCGTCGACGGCGTTGCAATTCAATCGACACTACGTCGCTGTCCCTACCTGTGGCGCATCACGGTATGCTCTGCTGACTGGGCGACACCCGATTTCGTCCGGTGTGACGCGAGGGAATCAATCTGCTTATTCAGGCGCCTCTGCACTGAAGCTTGAAATGCAGGCAGGTGCGCAATCAATGCCTGAATTGTTTCGGCGCAGTGGCTACCGAACGGTGCAGATTGGAAAGATTTCGCACACGGGAGATGGGCGAGTTTTTGCATACAATGGCGAGGGTGACGGTCGCGACGAACTTCCTCATGCATGGAATCAATTGGCGACGCCACTGGGTGCATGGAAGCGCGGGTGGGGAGTCTTTTTTGCCTATGCCGGAGGCCATCATCGTGAAGATGGGAATGGGCATCGCGATTTGATGGAATTTACCGTGCAGAACGATGCGGACCTTCCAGACGGGCTCATGGCTGATGCCGCGATCGAGCAGTTGCAGGGATTTTCGAAGTCGGGCGAGCGGTTTTTTCTTGGGCTGGGCTTGTTCAAGCCGCACTTACCATTCGTGGCTCCACAGGCGGACTGGGATGCGTTACAAGATGCTTACGATCGAGGCGATTTTCATCTTCTTGGCGATGCCGCAGCAAAGTCGGAGACCGACTATTGGCATCGCAGTGGTGAGTTTTACAACTATGCGTTTCCATTTACGAAAGAGCAACCATTGGCTCAAGATGCAGCGGCCCTGGCGCGCCGGGGATACGCCGCCTGTGTTCGCTATTCCGATCGGCAAGTGGGCAAGGTGTTAGAGACACTTGAATCCACAGGTTTAAGTAAGAACACCATCGTTGTCGTCTGGGGTGACCATGGCTGGCATTTGGGAGAGCAGCAAATATGGGGGAAACACAGTCCGCTGGAGCGCGCCCTGCGCAGTGCTCTCATTGTCCGTGTCCCTGGAATGGCGACTGCTGGTCAGGAGACCAATGCATTGGTCGAAACGACGGACCTATACCCAACGTTGAGGGACCTTTGCGCTACTCGGTTTTCCGATACTGCATTCCCACTCGATGGTGCTTCTCTGCGACCAGTCATTGATAATGCTTCGGCGGAAGTGCGTGACATTGCGGTGAGCCACTGGGGCGCTGCAGTCAGTATTCGCAGTGATCGGCATCGGTTGGTTTACCGAGAAAAGGATGGCGAAACGGTGGATGTCGAAATGTTTGATTTCTCGAGTGGTGCCGATGCATTGCCACTGACAGATCCTGATCCGAGTGTGGAAGAGAAGCTAAGAGCTGCCTTCCTCAGTCGGAGTTCGAAAGTGCAACCGGGTGACACTAACTAACTAAAGAGTTTCTGGATTCTGCAGCAGCTTTGAGATTTTTGCGAGAAGCCGCCCCGCAGCTCCGCCGTCGAGAACGCGGTGGTCAAAGCTGAGTGTCAGTTGCGCTTCGATCACTGGCACAAATGTTTCGCTGATCGGATCCCATGATGGCACCTTGCGCCCAGCACCCAGACCGAGGACAAGGTTTTGCTCGGGAAGTGGGATTGGCGTTGCCCAATCGATGCCGAAGCTGCCAAAATTAGTGACAGTGGCGAGGCCGGGCGTACTTGCTTCTTTGGGCAGCCGACGTTCGCGCGCCAGAGTGATAAGATCGTCGTAAATGGGAACCAGTACGGCCAGTGACTTGGAATCGACATCGTGAATGACGGGCACCAGCACGCCGTCTGCGACTTCGACTGCGAACCCGACATCAATCGCCTTCGGATGAACGATTCGTTCGCCGACCAGTCTTCCCGCGACTGCTGTGTTCTCCGCGATTGCCAGCGCCAGTGCGCGAACCGTGTAAAGTGCGGGCCCAGCCTTGGCTGTTTGAGTTTTCCGGTGGTTGAGAACGGCATCCAGCCGGACGGGGGTTCCCACCGTGGCGAGTGGCCGCACCCAGCTGCGCCGCATGGAATCTGCGACCGCGATGCGCATGGGCGACGCGGGTGTCATTTTCTGCGTCTCCAGCTTTACCAGAAAGGCCTCAAAGTCTTCGACGGTCACTCTGCCGGCGGCGCCTGTTCCCGCAATGCCTGCCAGATCGGCAGCGTTCAAGCGAAGCTCATCCATGCGCGCCCGCATGCGTGGCGAGATATAGGACGCCCCGGTCGCATGCGCCGGAACAGGGAGGCCCTTCACCGTGGGTTCTACGCGGGATGTGGGAACGTCTGAGTTTTGTGCCGGAGCGGCATCCGCTTCCGCCTCGCTGACAGGTATGGCGACTCCAGCATCGAGCAGGTCATCGAGAGTAGCACCGAAGTGGCCCGTCTCCTGTGGTGGCGTCAGGCTGACGCCGGAACTCATGGCTTCTTCCTCCGTGACGTCGAGAAATCCTAATGTTGCACCCACTGGATAGCTGACGTCAGTTTTTGCGGTAATCTTTGTCACTCTGCCAGCACAGGGCGTGGTGACGCTCATCACGGCCTTGTTGGTTTCGACCTCGATGATTTCTTGATCCGTGTCCACCTGATCGCCAGGCGCAATGTCAATGGATAGGATGACGGCCTCGGCAATGGATTCGCCTAGCTGGGGCATCACAATCGGAATCTCAGGCATAGTGACGGAAGGAGATAGTGGATACTGGTTACGGGAATCAGAAGCGAAGCATTCGCCGCATTACTTCTGCAATGGTTCGGGCCGTCGGGCGATGGGCCGCCCAAAGGTTAGGATGATAGGGGATCGGTGTGTCCTTTGCGTTGAGTCGCTGCGGTGGCGCATCCAGCAGATGAAAACCTTCTGCAGCTACTCTGGCAACAACTTCTGCAGTGACTCCGCCCCAGGGGAAGGCTTCTCCCACACACAGCAGGCGGCCAGTGCGCGCGACAGATCCGAGAATGGTATCGGTATCGATCGGCTTGACACAGCGGAGGTCGACGATCTCGATCTCGTAGCCGTCCTTCAGCAATTCATCGGCAGCGCTCAAGCTTTCGTGAAGCATGGCGCTGTAGGTGACGATAGTCGCGTGTTTTCCTGAGCGAGCGATGCGGGCTTTGCCAATGGGCAGGCATTTCTTTGCATCCGGCAGCGCGGGCTCTTTCAAGTGGTAGTAGAGTAGCTTGTGCTCGCAGAAGATCACTGGATCGTCCAGGTCTACGGACTCCAGAAGCATCGAATAGGCATCCGCAACAGTGGCAGGCGTCAGCACAATCAATCCCGGATAGTGGGCGTAGATGGCTTCCATACTCTGGCTGTGAAATGGGCCACTGCCAGCAGTGCCACCTGAGGGCAATCGAACAGTGATCGGACAGGGGACACTCGTACGCCAGAAGTGGGTCGCCGCCTGGTTCACAATCTGATTGAAGGCCAGCGATGAGAAATCGGCAAACTGGATTTCGACGATTGGGCGCATGCCCTCAATGGCAGCGCCAATGGCAACACCCAGCATCGCATCCTCACTGATCGGAGCGTCCTTAACCCTGCCAGGAAACTCAGCAGCCAGATTCTTGGTAGCCTTGAATGCGCCGCCAAAGGCTCCGATGTCCTGACCGTAGAGGAAGACAGCAGGATTGTCGCGAAGGGCTACTGCCTGGGCTTCGCGAATGGCTTCGAGGTAAGTGATACTCACAGGTGCTGGCGCGACAGTGCTTCGTCGAGACGATTCAATTCCTTCACGCGTGGGAGGCGGTGCCCTCAATGAGCCATGATGATGCCAGGTTGATCCAGCGCTCGTTGTATGGATCAGGCTTCGGTTCCTGCTGTGCGCAGCTAACGGCTTCCATCACTTTGTCCTTCGCTTCTTCTTCCCATGCTTTGAGATCACTGGCGGTCGCCCAGTCTTCGTCTACCAGCCGCTGCTGTGCTACTTCCAGGCAATCGCGGCCAAGTGGTGATGCTTTGAGATCTGCGGAAACGTAGGATCCGTCATCGTGTTCGCCATGACCAGAAAGTCGGAGTAATTTTCCAACGACCAGCTGCGGCCCATGGCCTTCTCGTGCGCGCTGCACTGCCTGCGAAAAGACGCGCAGGCATTCGTAGAGGTCGATGCCATCCACGCGATGCGCTTCGACTCCGTATCCCGCCGCGCGATCAGCCAGGTCATCGCAGGCAAATTGGGAAGTGTTAGGGGTGGAATAAGCGTAGTGATTATTGGCTACAGCGACGACCAGCGGCAGCTTCTCAATGGCAGCTGTGTTCATGCCCTCGTGAAAGGCTCCGGTAGAGGTGCCGCCATCGCCGATGGTTGCGGCACCCACTTGTCCCTCGATTCCGCGAAAGCGCCGCCCTAACAACATTCCTGATACGACCGAAATCATGGCACCCAGATGGCTGATCATCGCTGGAATCCCTTCTGCCGGGCGCCCACGGTGGATATTTCCATCACGCCCCTGCATGGGGCCACGGACGGATCCCAAGTAAGTGCGTGTTGCATCCAGCAGTGGCTCGCCGAACGCCATTCTGCCAGATTGATCACGGATCAGAGGGGCGAAAATGTCGCGTCCCCTTTGCAAACTCAACCCAAGAGCAGTGCTGAATGCCTCCTGTCCGCGTCCAAGATACACGCCGCCGACAATTTTGCCCGCATGGTAAAGGCTGGCGATCTTGTCCTCAAGCGTCCGCCCCAGCAGCATCCAGCGGTAGCCGTCGATAAACGAGATTTTCAAATCTCGTTCGTTCGCGACATCGGCCTTATTTGCTGAGGGTGAGGATATTATCGACGGTTCGCTCATTTTGGAGAGTCCGGGTTATTTTAGACACACTAGACGATCAGTGGAGGCAATATCAAAGCATATTTTGACCACTCTGCCCGGCGATTGTCTGAAAAATCGCCCCTTGGCTTGCTCCCAAAGAGGCGTTTGACGCATCAGGCCAGTGCAGAATCCTCCGCTCCACTCGAAATATCCGGATTGTCGCTAGAACGATCATTTCACAATGAGCTTCCCCGGGCGTTATTTTTTTAATGTTTAGCTTGCGCTTGCCTGACGATTAAGCGTTAATT
>JBNMNB010000081.1:0-29357 GCA_051270635.1 Verrucomicrobiales bacterium
ACTCGCACAGGCCAAACTCGAACAGGACAACCTCGAACAGGCCAAACTCGAACAGGCCAAACTCGAACAGGCCAAACTCGAACAGGCCAAACTCGAACAGGCCAGGCTCGAACAGGCCAAGCTTAGGCAGGCGAAGCTTGAACAGGCCAAGTTCAAGCAGGCAAGACGTCGAGAATCTCGTCAGCGATTCCGTGCTCAAGTCGTCGCGACGTGCTCCAAGTCTGGTGCGATCATCAGCCGGACAACGCGCAACATTATCGGCCGAGTTGCAACCCCAGCGCTCACTCTACCCGGAAAACTTGCGAATGGCGCAAAATGGCTCTTTACGAATGCGCTGCAGCTCTCGAAGGCGATCGCACGCGGAGGAAGTTCCCTGCGCTGCAAGCTTCAAAGCGCCAAAGCAGCTCCAACTGCCACCGCAATGGTAGCAGAGAACCCGGAAGCTACACCTGCGGCTCCCGCAGCGAAGCCTGAGCCCGTACCTACTCCCGAAACCATTCCTGATCCGCAACTCGCCACCAGGGAAAAACTGCCTGTTCAGGCACCTGCGCCCACCGTGGTGCATGAAGTGGCACCGACCAGCATCCAGTTTGCACCGCGATCTTCAGGATCTGGTTATGGGAGCGCGGCCATCAAGGCCTGGCTTCCCTCCGTGGGAATTGCTGCGGCGTTAGCTCTCGTTGCCGCAGGAGTGGTTTACGATTCCCAACACGATCGACTCATTTTCAGTCTCCTTTCCAAGGACAAAGAATCCACACAGCCGGTCGTAGAGCCAGTGCTGCAAGATACCTCTACCATTGAGCCTGCGGTTGCCTCGATGAAACAGCTGGAGACCTATCCCGTAACCAAGAACGAACAGCTTTCGGGCACGTGGATTGCCGTCAAAACAGTGCACACTCCACCTGCGGGACGCAGCCAGGGTTTCCATCCAGGAGCTGCATTTCAATTCGAACGCTGGGGCAGCTTGAAAACTCTGATTAGCCCTGGCAGAAAGGACGGACAGCCACTTTCTGAGGCCGAGGCCATGGGCCTGCAGGTGCATTTCAAGGCCAGCTACGAAATCATGGGCAGCGGGCTGGTTATCTGCAACACCGAGGACGGCGAGATCCTCCTGTCAGCGCACCGGAAAGATGAGGGACTCGTACTCGCACTGTTAGAGCCAGAGACGCATGAGCCACTTGTCAGAATCTTCTGCCTCCCTAACAAACGCCTTAAACAGATAGCAGCTGCAACCGCACCGTAATCTATACCTGACTTACCTGACTTAGAGATCATCGAAGTCATCGCTTTCGTCAGACACTTTCCGAAATGCGCAGATCTCCCCTGCCTTGTGGTAGCTGATCAGGATGGCACCTTCGACAGCAACGGCGTCGAATAGTTCCTGCATCAATTCCTGCTCCATCGGCCACGGGTAAGCAAAAAACACATCGATCTCTGCGATCTCATGTTCCATGCCATCGTAAGTCGCTTCTGAGTCCAGGTCACCGTCAGCAGACAACAATTGATTATCGCGAATTAAGTACTCGCCACCGATGCCTGAATACGATTCGAACCCCTCGGGAAAATAGCTGGTCTCCAGGATATCCACAGCCAGATCAAGTTCCGCCGCCATCTCCCTGGCAGCGGATACCAAAGTGGCATCGTTCTCCAGCCCATAAGCCGAATAGCCAAGCGCTGCTGCAAGGCACACCCCTGTCCCAAAGCCACATCCCCACTCGCAGAACACTCTGCCCATCGGCAACTCCTGTATCGTTAGATACTCCAGAGCGTTATACAGCAGCAAGGGATCACTGGGGATGAACTTCGGCACCCGCTTGTTTTCTCCGGTAGAGAAAAGCGCATCGATCCGATCATCCGAGGCATCGATAATCCGTTGAATATTCTGCGGTGGGTCGCGCTCGATAAGCTCCAGTGAAATTTCTTGCAGTGACATGAGTTTCTGGAAAATATGCAAATATTAGCTTCCCATCTGGCCGGGCCAGGAATCGGCAACCATGAACATCGGCTGGTGTGGTTTTTCAGGATTAGAAGTGGTGAACATGACACAACGCTGCTGCGCACTACTCAACAGTTGCTCCTGCGAGACATCAGGCAACGTCGCCAACAGTGGCCCGGTTAAAGGAACGGGCCAGAGCGGCTTTGGAACGATCGTCATACGTTCCCCGCCGCGCAATCCAAGCTTCTCGATCTCCGATATCCGAAGCCAGCGACCGCGACGGCAGCCGGCATTGTCGATCGCTGGCGCAACTCCGGCAACCTGGGCGTCGATATGATCGAACAGGCAGCCGTAGATCGCATGTGCCACTTCAATTTGTTCGATCCCAAAACTCTGCAATAGAGTTGATTTTACTACAGACCTGTCACTCAGTCGCAGCTGATGTGTCGTCAGCCTTTGCAATTTTCGCGGCCAATTGTCACGCGCATCCGGCCCGGGAAAACTGAAAGCCCCGTCAGTGCCCTTGTGCTCTTTATGCACCAGGTAAAACTTGAGCGCCACTTCGAGATGCACATGCACTTTCCTGCTGTCATCGCGAAGTATAAAATCCATCTCGCCCAGCGTATTTCCATCCTCCCCCTGAAGCTGTAAATTGCGAGCGATCAGCTGCAATGACTCTGACGCCTCAATCATTGCCGCCACCGCATCTTCAATCAGATGCCCCAGCTTCTGCTCAAATTTCAAGCACGTCCCAGCCGCTGGCATGGCCAAAAGTGAGCGTTCAAATATCCGAGCGCCCGGCAGGTCAGTGACCAACGACGGCGTGTCTGCCAGGCAATCGAAAATTGCCTGCGAGTAAATCATGCGCTGTGAGTCAGTGAAGTGCAACGATGCCGCCAGAGTTTCAGTGATCGCCCTGCATTCCCAGTTCTTTATTTGCAGCTCTGCAACGGAGCAGCTGACGTCCTTGTCGTCCTGCTGGACTAGCCACCAGTTCGTGCTACGGTCGCACCACCGATGGATATCAAGAACTGCACGAAAAAGCCCCTCAGCCTGCCACTTCCCGGTGGCAAGAAACTCTTCCTCGGCCCGGGAAAAACCGGCCAGGTCACGCCGAAAGCACTGGAATACAAGCCACTGATGACACTCATCGAAGCAGGTGATCTGGAAACGATCGGCGATGGAGGAAAGAAATCTCGCGGCAGCAATTCAGACGGACCAAGTCCATCGCCGCAGTACAATCCCTAACGGATTGAGAATTGCGGCCTAATTCTAGCCACCGATCGCGACCATGCGACGATTCGGCTGGTAGTTGTTGCGGAAGTCGTGCTCCTTCGGCTTGCGCTCGACGACATCCAGAAAGAACTGCTTTAGCGTCGCGTCATCGGCACCTTCGCGCAGCACTTTGAGCAAATCGAATTCCAGGAAACTGCCCAGGCAGGGGCGAAGTTTGCCATCACAGGTCAGCCTCAGCTTATTGCAATTCTCGCAGAAGTGCAGGTTGGTCATGGCACCAATGAACCCGATCCGCTGATCGCGGCCGGGAATACGAAAGTAACTGGCGGGGCCATTGGTGCGAAAGTCAGGGTCTGCGGTAAGCGTGCCGTAGTGTGCCTCCAGCAGTTTCTTCGCAGTTCCGGTGGCAAGGAAATTGTTGTCATTCAGCATCTCACGTGTGCTGACGGGCATCAGCTCAATGAAACGCAACAACAGCCCTTTCTCATGGGCAAAGTCGACCAACTGCGGCAACTCATGCTCGTTCTGATTCTTCATGAGCACTGCATTGATTTTCACCGATGAAAAGCCCGCGTCGTGGGCAGCCTGCAGTCCCGCCAACACGCGCGGCAGAAAATCTCGCCCGGTATTCTGCGCATACGTTTCCCGGTTCAGTGAATCAAGCGACACATTGCAGGTGCGCACTCCCGCCTCCACCAGCCGCTGAGCCATGGTCACTTTTTCCCCGGACTCTCCAGCAGCATCAGGATCAGGCTTGGCCAGCAGCGTTCCGTTGGTTGAGATGCCTACTTCGTCAATTCCATCGATCGCGCACAACTGCTGCAGAAATGGAATAGCATCGCGGCGCACCAGCGGTTCACCGCCCGTCACGCGCACCTTTTTCACTCCAAGTTCTACGCCCACACGCACGACGCGCAGGATTTCCTCGTATGTCAGAATGCCATCGCGCGGCAACCATTCCTGCAACTCCTGTGGCATGCAGTAGCGACAGCGTTCGTTGCATCGATCGGTGATCGAAACGCGCAGATAGGAGATGCGGTGGCCGTAGGGATCTTGCACTGTTTAGCGAGGTGAACTGACGATGAAGAGAATTTTGGCAATGTGACTTTCTGCGCTATTCTTCACTCGAATGACCCGAGACGCAATACCACTGTCTCTTCGCTGTTGCAATCGATACAGAACCTCTGATATTTTACCTTTGCCATGAAGCCTTCACTGATTTTGAAACGCTCCTTCCCGCTGTGTGCCACCGCCGTAGCCGCACTTTTCTTCTCAAGTTGCGCCTCCACCGTGCAGTCCCGCATCGAGAAAAACGCCAGCCAATTCAGTTCCCTTACACCCAAGCAACAAGAACTGGTGCAGCAGGGGAAAATCGACAGGGGCATGCCCAAGAGCGGAGTCTTCCTCGCCTGGGGGCGTCCCGACCACGTCACGCGAGGCAACCGCGACGGCAAAGAATTTGAAGCCTGGCGCTACCGTGCTTACGAGCCAGTTTACACCCAGTCGATCGGTATTTCCATCGGCCCGGGCTACGGAAGATACGGTCGCTACGGCCACTATCCGGAATGCGGCTACGGCACCGATGTCTACTACCGTCCCTTCACCGCCGCCCGTGTCGACTTCCACAAAAACCGCGTCACTGGTTGGGAATCGGTCAAGTAGCGCCGAGCCAGTTTCCTTGTCAGGCCGATAGTTCATTTTATTGATTCGGCTTGTTTACCGCGCATCGTCTTCATATTGTAAGAGGTATGAAGAAACGGACGGGGTTTATCTTATTGGGATTGATATGCGTTGGCCTGACTGGCGCGCAGGGACAATCGGCAGGTGTCAGGAACCTTGGGGATGGTGGTCTCTGGTTAGATTTTCGCCCGCGCCCGACGTCGATTCCCAATACTGCCGTTTCTCGAAAATTCTTTCTTGAGAGCAGTCCCGACATGGCGACTTGGGATCAAGTAGACGAGATTGATCTCACTAATGCCTACGCCTACCAGAGTGGCCTCCGTGTTCCATCTGAACTGACGGAAGGCGAGCAGCGGTTCTTTCGGTTTCGCACCGATGAAACCTACCACTACACATCAGACAACGCTGCCGATTACCTTGGACTCGAGGGAATTTTCACATCTGCATTGCTGGAACGTTTTTTTGACAAGCCGGTCGATCTCCTGACCGCTTATCCGTCCAGATCATACCTGAACGATCTCCCGTGGGATGTATCCACTGCAGAATTCTGGAATATGTTCGATACCGATCCCGCTGTAAACAATGAAGGGCGTGATCCAATGGAAGATGGCTGGCGGGCGGTCGACTATCGCTTAAACGTAGAGGAGCGGGCGATTTTCGATAAGAATGGTTTCGTGGTGAGCGAGCGCCTCGGCACCTACAGCTTTGGAGATGCGTTTTATGATCTGTGGACTGACGACCTTCCCGTCTACATCTCGACCGATGCGTTACTTCAGGCTTGGCACTACAGCTTTCAGAAGTGCCTTGAAGAGGTGGATGAAATTGTAATGGCTCATGAGCTGGGACAGATTCTCTCAAGCCTGCGCGCGGGATTGGAAGCTCAACGATCACTTTATGAAAGTGGAGATGCTTATCTAAAACAGGCGTTTGAAGACACCGATTTTTTTTTAACGGTAGCGCATAACCTCGTTTTAGATTCGTTTAAAGTCGGGTTCCAAGCTCCCAGCTTTGCCGATAGTGCTGCGGTTTCGGATTTCGAGCAAAGGGCGGAACGAGCTGAGGGCGTTCTATCATTGCCCGTTTTTGGGGGAGACAGGATTGTCGATTTTACCCAGTTCACACCCAGAGGTCACTACGTGAATTCCCTGGGTCTCACGCGGTATTTCCAAAGCATGATGTGGTGTCTGCGTATCGATTTCAGGCTCACTTCCAACGAAAACAGCGAACGAGCAAAAGCGATTGCACTTCGGCAATTAGGCGCTGCTGCACTTCTGACGCAATTAGTGAACGCGACATCTTCGAATGGTTCCTGGGAATCAATGGAGAACGTGATCGCTGCTGTGGGAGGCTTTGCCGACTCATTGATGCCACCACAAATGGCAGAGCTTCTCGAAGCTGCGGAGCTAAAGGAATTTGGGGCAGTTGCGACTACCGAGATCGCCGATACGCTGCAGGCTCGCCTGTTAGAGGGATCGCTTGGCATTCAGAACATTCGCTCGCACGCGATCATCTCCCCGTTGTCTCAACAGCAAGCTGTCCTGCCCCGGTCGTTCACATTTTTCAGCCAGCGGTTTGTGCTCGATTCCTGGGCGATGAGCAAGGTGGTTTTCGACAGCATCATCGATGACGACAACGGAATCCCCGAACTGAGCGACAAAATTCAGCGCCGCATTCCCAGCGGTCTGGATGTCGCATTCAGCACATTGGCCAACGACGAGATCTTGCCAACCATTGTCCAACGCATGCAGGACACCAATGGCAACCGCTGGCGCGATGGCCTTCCCTACCAAAACAATCTGGCGGCAACACGATTCGTCATCGATAACCAGCCACCGAGTGCGTGGGAAGGTAACATTTACCATCACTGGTTGCGCACCTTGCGCACACTATCAGATCTGCCCGACAGCCCTAACCTTCCCCACGCGATGCAGACGGAAGCCTGGGCGATGAAGGATGTCACCACTCAGCTCGCCTCGTGGACGCACTTACGTCACGATACGATTCTCTATGCCAAGCAATCATCCACCGCGCTCACGATTTGCCTGTATCCGGATGGCTACGTTGAACCGCGCCCTGCCTTCTGGCAAAGTCTGCGCACATTGGCGGCCGAGATGCAGAACTTGATCGCCACTCTTCCCGGTGAAGGAACCAGGACATATGATCGAGTTAGTATATTTGGATCCACCGAAACATTCGAAATTAAGTTGGCAACATGGAAGGAATCGCTCTCTAACGTGTTCAAGAATTTTGCCTCGACAACCGCGCAACTGGAAAGCCTGGTTGCCAAGGAACTGGCAGATGAAGCATTCACCCCCGCTGATCTGGAATTCATCGATGGAATGATGCAAGGTGGTGGTGCAGCCACATCGGGTGGCCAACGTCGTTACGACGGATGGTACCCCCGAATGTTCTACAAAACCATCTATGACGAAGTCGATCTAGGTGCAGACAAATTTGATGCATTGGTCACTGATGTGCACACCGATTTTCCCGACCAAATCTCAGGCGATCCAGGAACGATTCTTCACGAAGGCGTAGGTGGCGTGAATCTGCTGATGATCGCCATCGAACGCGAGAACGGCCGGAAAGTCGTCTATGCCGGACCAGTGCTTTCCTACTATGAGTTTTACGAAGAAGGCAGCATGGAACGAAGAACTGACCAATACTGGCAGAACCACTTGCGGGATAGTCCAACAGCTCCAGAACCGTGGACAGAAGGTTACCTGGTTCCTTCAGATAAATCAGGACAATTTCCATTTCAATAACCGCGCCTGACTCAGGCATTAAATCTTGTGATATTACGCGAATACGAATTAGCATTGTTGCCATGTCAGACAAACCAGAACGCGATATTGAAAAAGTCTACTCCACCAGCGAGTTCGTAGCGAAACTTCGACGCCTGGCCGATGCCCTCGAAACTGGCGATAAATTTGAGATCCAAATCGCCAACGAGCGCATCTACGTTCCCGTGCGCGCCGAGTTCACAATCGAACACGAACGTTGCGGCGAAGAAGAAGAAATCGAGTTCCAGATAAAATGGAAGCACGAGTGAAGAGGTTTCGGAAGCGCGAAAAGGTCCGCACCGTGCCCCGCTGATCTTTTTCTTTCTGAGATCTCGATCACATGATAGCGTTGCTGAAGATTTCGTTTCAGTTAGAGCATCATGTCAGAGGAATTATTGAATTTCGGTCAAAAGGTTCGGGATAGAGTCGCAGAAGTTGTGGTCGGGCAGGATGTCGTGGTCGAACGACTGCTCATTTCTCTGCTCACTGGAGGTCATCTGCTGCTGCAGGGCATGCCCGGCCTGGCGAAAACGCTACTTGTGAATTGCGTGGCGAAAGCGATCGATCTTCGCTTCAGCCGCGTGCAGTTCACCATCGATCTGTTGCCCTCTGACATTGTTGGTTCCGAGATTCTGGATCAGAAGAAGGGCAAATTTCGCACGCATCAGGGCCCGATTTTTACCAATTTGTTGCTGGCAGATGAAATTAATCGCGCCGCTCCGAAAGTGCAAAGTGGCTTGCTCGAGGCGATGCAGGAGCGGAAGGTAACCATCGGTAACCGATCCTATTCTCTCCCGACGCCATTCCTGGTGATCGCCACACAGAATCCGATCGAACAAAGTGGAACGTTCGAGTTGCCCGAAGCACAACTGGATCGATTCATGATGTGCAATCGACTGGAATACCCGACACAGGAGGAGGAAGAGGAAATTCTGTCGCGCATCCTTGGGCTTGGACTGAAAGAGGAAGACGGTGGTTCGGTCGCAAAGACGTCGTTCGATGTTATTAATGACGAACCAGTAGCGCACAACGATACGCTTAATGCGGCGATGGCAGCTGTGCAGAAAGTTTATGTCAGTGAGGTCTTTATCAAGCACTGCGTAGAAGTCACTAATCGAACACGGAACCACCGATACATCGAGATAGGTGGCAGTCCCCGCACAGGCATCGCACTGGTGCAGGCAGCGCGCGCACGCGCATTCCTGCACGGCCGCGAATTCGTAATCCCTGAGGATCTTTTTGCGCTGGCGGAAGACATTATTTTGCACCGCATCCGCCTCAACTATGAAGCGCTGGCGGAAGGACATTCGGGAGCGGATGTGCTGAAAGAAATTCTTGAGTCCATGGGCTAAGCCACTCGCAGTATGGAACACTTCCTGGAAACCTGCGATCCACTGGACTCTCGACAGTTCCTGCTCGCGGTGAAGCGACTGGCCGACAGTCTTGGCTACGGAACTGACAAGTCGCCGTTCCTAGGGTCGGGAATCGAATACGTGCAGTCGCGCCCTTATCAGGCGGGAGATCCGGTCAAGTCGATCGACTGGCGAGTCACTGCTCGCACAGGCAAGTACTTCGTCAAAGAATACGAAGCACCCAAACGCATGCCGATCTACATTTTGATCGATAGCTCGGCTTCCATGATGGTCTCATCGCAGCGATTGAGTAAGTATGCCTGGTCGTTGCAAGTTGCAGGCGGACTTGCGTTTGCAGCGCTCGATCGAGTCAGCCCCGTGGGTGTGCTGGCAGTCGGCGAACGCGATTTCAAAATGCAGCCGAGTCTGTCGCGTGATCAAATTCTGCAATGGTTACTGCGCCTGCGACGTTACCGTTATGACGAAGCGACCACTCTCGGAGCAAGAGTTGGCGAGTTAAGCCCGAGTTTGAGCAACCGATCGCTGATCATCGTTCTCAGTGATATGCACGATCCACAGGCGCTCTCTGCTCTGAAGCTCGCTGGACATCGGCACGATTGCGTTGTCCTGCAATTCCAGGATCCTGCCGAAGTCAATCTGCGCGGCAGCGGGTTCTTCCACGGCCAGGAGGCAGAGACCGGTCGAACATTTGTTACCCATGGGCGCAGCAAGTGGCTGGATCAAGATCACGTCAGCCGTGAATTGAAGCGAGCAGGAATCGATCACCTCCTGCTGCCCACTGACCAGCCATTCATAGCGAAGCTGCGGCTGTTCTTTCGTTCCAGAGATTTACTCGGAAGGGGGACGCGATGAAGGCAGTGGTCTTACTAGTGTGCGTGCTATTGATCGTCCCTGCATCAAGCGAGGACAATTTCTCACCATCCGTTGGAATGGCCGGGCGTATCGAGCAACTTGTCCTGCCCGGCTCCGAACTCATCGCAAAACCACTGGATGACGACAGCTCACCCATCGTGCTCCGTGTAGAAGCCGTGTTCCCACATGGGACGTCGAACCGCTACGATCTCGAGTTCTACGGCCTGGAACCAGGTAAGTTCGATTTGCGCGACTACTTGCTGCGCAAAAATGGATCAGACACCAGCGATCTTCCGGCGATTCCTGTTGAGATTCGAGGCATCCTTGGTCCGGGACAAATTCAGCCGAACACTCTGACTCAGTCAGAACTTCCGGGCCTTGGCGGTTATCGGTCTCTACTTGGGACCGGCGGCATCCTCTGGATCATTGGCCTGCTGGCATTGCTTTTCCTGGGCAAAAAGAAACGCCTCGAGGATGGCGAATCGGGTGCGAAGAATCCCTCACTGGCCGATCGACTGCGTCCGATTGTGGAACATGCACAAACGGGTAAGCTATCAATAAACGAGCAAGCGGAACTCGAGCGATTGCTAATCGGCTACTGGCGCGGGCGCTTGAACCTTGAAGGCCAAAGTATGACCGCCGCGATCAAAACATTGCGCCAGCACGACGAAGCCGGCGCATTGCTGTCAGCCTTGGAACAGTGGTTGCACAGCCCAGACCACGGCGCTGGCTTAGATGTTGCGCAACTCCTGAGTCCCTACGAAAACGTTAGCGTCGAACCATGATCACCTGATGCCGTTCGCCTATCCATGGGTCTTATTTTTTCTGGTCATTCCCGTCCTCTTGCTGATCTGGACGTGGAAGCGGCACGGCCACCGTGTCGTCCTCCCCTTCGATCATGGCACGCAGACACGGGGCACCGGGTTAAAAATTCTCGTCAACCTTGCGCAGTCGCTGCCGGCACTCATTTGCGCCGTTGTTATCCTCCTGCTCGCCGGCCCGCAGCAATTCGGGGAACCTAGAACCAAAAAACGACTCACTAATATCCAATTTTGCCTCGATGTATCAGGCAGTATGACTGCCTCATACGGCGACGGCGATCGCTATGAAGCAGCGATGGAATCGATCAATGAATTCCTCAACTTCCGCGAAGGCGATGCCTTCGGCCTCACGGTTTTTGGCGGGCACTATCTGCACTGGATTCATCTTACTTCGGATCCATCGGCCTTTCGCTACGCCACACCATTCCTTGGCCCACGCCGATTGCCACAGTGGTTCAGCGGCGGCACCAGCATCGGCATGGCCCTCGATCAGTGCCTGAAGCTTCTTATTGAGCGAGAAGAAGGCGATAGGATGATCATCCTGCTCTCGGACGGATACAGCTCAGATCTTTACGGTGGCAAGGACGAGGAGATCGCCCGCAAACTCAAGGCCAATGGAATCGTCGTCTATGCCATCCACGTTGCCGGAGGATCTCCGCCAGACCAGCTGGCCACCATCACCAGTATCACGGGTGGAGAAGTATTCGGCGCCGGTGACCCCACCGCATTGAAGTCTGTCTTTGAGAAAATCGATGGCATGCAGGATACCAAGCTGGAGAAAATAAGTTCGGAATCGATGGATCACTTCACGCCTTATGCCATCATTGGTGTGACATTGTTAGGAATGAACGTGCTGACGTTGTTCGGATTGAGGTTCACGCCATGGTAGTAGAATTGGTCACCATAGCCGTCGTGATCCTATCGGCAGCGGCGGAACTCTGGCACACCCATCGCATCAAGCGACTGGCACCTCTGGCCTTCGGCCCAAAACGCAGGCCGGCACTGTGGGTATTCCTGGCGCCGGTGCTCAAAATCGCCGCGATTGGCCTTCTCGCATGGGGACTGATGAGCCTGATACTTGCGGTGAAACCCAAAGTCTATCAGGCCAAAGCAGTCGATGAGGACGAGATCCGACACATCGTCATTGTCCTCGACGTCTCGCCCAGCATGAAGCTGGCAGATGCCGGGCCGGAGATGAACGAAACCAGAAGCAAACGCGCCTACGATGTGATGGAGTCGTTTTTCAAGCGCGTCTCGATGGAGCAAATGCGACTTTCACTGATTGCTGTCTACAATGGCGCGAAGCCGGTGATCGTCGACACCAAGGACGCCGATGTCGTGCGCAATTTTCTCGATGGCCTCGATATGTATCAGGCATTCGACACGGGCAAAACCAAACTCTTCAGTGGCCTCGAGGAAGCGGCGAAAATCGCGAAACCATGGAAGCCGCGCAGCACCACTGTCGTCCTCCTAAGCGATGGCGATACCGTGCCGGCCACAGGTATTCCAAAAATGCCCGCCTCCGTAGACCATGTCCTGGTCGTCGGGTTTGGCGACAGCCGGGCTGGCAAATTCATCGATGGACGCCAGTCTCGCCAGGACGCCTCAACTTTGCGCCAGATAGCACTGCGATTGGGCGGCGAATTCCACGACGGCAACCTGAAACACTTGCCCTCAGACGTTCTCGCAGAACTGACTCAAATTGAAGGTGAAAGCCCCTTCGATAAATTGACTCGCCGTGAATATGCGCTGATCGCATGCGCCACTGGAACGCTTATTTTATCCTTACTTCCGTTGGCTCTCCATCTTTTTGGCACCAGCTGGCGCCCCGGCACGCGAGTCGAACCAATCAGGCCCAAGTAGTATTAACATTCCTGTTGATGCCAGCAGTGCCTGAGAAGTCGTCAACAGCATGTTGACGCTACAGCCTGCCGCTGCCGGATTTGCAACAACGCTTTCGCAGCTATTTGGTAACGATCCCATCAGCGGCAAGAGGTATCGGAACTCGCTCATTCCCAAGGACGAAGCGATTCGAAGGAAACATGCAGATCCATTCGCACCAGCTGAATGATCCCGACTGGGATTTAGCACCGATTTAAACATTGAACCCACACGTCAATCCAGCTAAACTGCGTCAGGCATGAGAAAGATTTTTATCGCTTTTTGGCTGCTTCTTCCTGTGGTTGTGATGGCTTACCACTATGGCCCGGGACAAGTACGGATGACAGTAGATGACGCGGCAGCGGAATTAGCACTGGGGAAACAATTTGCCAGTGAGCAACAATGGGAACAAGCGGTCGAAAAATTTGACCGAGTGTTACAGCTCCTGCCGAAAGAAAATATCGCCGAAATGCGGCAAGTGCGTCTGGCCAAATCTAAGGCGCAGATGTTTGTCCATCAATTACCCACAGCGCATCAGGATCTGAACGTCCTGGTGGATGAAATGACCGCTGATAAACAGGCTGATCCGAAAGTCTTAAAAGACGCCCGATCGTCACTGGCGAACTCGCAGTATTACCTGACGTGGCTGATGCGCCTCGAAGGCATCGGCAAAGAAACCTGGGGCCTGGAGATCGAAGCTGCACGGCAGACATACCGCTTGCTCGCTGAGGATGCCGTAAAGTCTGGCGATGAAGCATTCGGCAAAAGGGTCAGCGAAGACCTAGAATCAACTATCCGCCTCGCACGGATGGATCTGGGTGAATTGCAGGGACTTCCCCTGCCCAACCAATGACAAGGCTGCTGTAGTGGCAATAGTCGCGGTCGCGGCAAAGGAAAATCACCCAAAGGACAACTTCCAAAAGATTCTCGTGGAGCCGGAGAAGGCGCGCCACCTTCTGGTTCAGGTTCCTGAATTGGCACTGTTCAGCTTCAGGAATCAACATCGCTTTGCCGGTAAGGAGGCTGGCGGCAATGCACAAGAGGCAGGGAATCGTTCCGGCGAAATAATCGGCAGCGGCCGAGAACCGTATCCGAATTGGCATTTTGTGGATGCAGACTGAATCAGCCCACGATCACAGATGGTGTCCAGACTTACACAGATACATGAAGCAGCGCAGTAAAACTACCGCCTTAGGAATCCTATCAGGGAAAGCATTATTTCTGGCCACGCTGACGGCGTTAGCCCCCAATGCAGGAGCACAAACAGCGACGCCTGCGGTTAAGATTGTCCCAGTCGAAGCAACAGTCCCAAGCGAGGACTCGGCGACGGCTGACAAAGAAAAACCGGCGAAAGCAGAGGAATCCAAAACGCTGCCAGTAACAGCCACTCCTCCTCCCCCGCCTGAGGTCACGCCCGCGCAGAAGCGCATCCAGAAATTTGTCACCCTCAAGTTTGATCGCCGCCTGTCGAACGTTCTCAAAACACGGGCCACTCCACCTGAAGTTCCTGAAGCGAAGGATGAGGAAAAGCCCGATCAACCTGCCGAGTCGGAACTAACGACTGATCCCGCAGCAATTGAGGCAACGGCGACCACTGCAGCGACTCCCGCCGCGCCGAAAGTGGATCCCGTGGTTAAGCAAATCGAAGAAGAATTCAAGGTGTTTCAGCGCCAGCTGGTACTGGGTGAATGGTCCGAGGTTGGCGAGTTCATCGCGACGAAATTTGCTGAAGCGGATCGCAAGAAAGCCTACCAGCATTTACTACGTGGCCTGCTGCGCCCACCGCCTCCAAAGCGCAGTCCATCCGCTGGCATGCCCCCACTGCCTGGCCAGCCACAGCCGAATCCAAAAATCCAAGAGCTGCAATTTCTTGATCTGAATGACATTGTCGGACTCGCAGATGCGTCGCCCGAAGCACTCGATCGCGAGACCATTCAAATGCTGACACCACTGCTGTCGCAGGCATTTGCTCGTGGCGATTTCATCGATGATCTACTGGCGACGCTCAGGAAAGGAAGCAAACGACTGGGAGGTGAAGATCCAGAACACAAACGCGCCGCTGCGAGGTTGCTCATCGCGGTCGATCGGGCCGCAGCCGCTGGCGAGTTTCTACCGACTCCAGAGCAGGCGATCGTGGACCAGAACCTCGAGGGAATGAATCTGTTGGCACTCTATTACGTCGCGCTCCACGACAAAGAGAAGAAGAAAGAAAGTCTGGAGAAAGCGTGGGAAATCACTCAGGCAGAACTCGCCGCAGACAAACTTGCACCGAAGCAGAAGGAAGAGGCACTGGAACGCGCGCTCGATTTAGCTCCAAAGATTCGCGAGGAACTCGGCCTGGTCTGGCTTACGGAAAGCTTTACCAAAAATCCCGAACGCGGAATGGAAGTGCTGGGAACGGTCGGCGCGCTTACCGCCCGCAGCCAGAATCAGACAGATCCAAAAGTTCGCCTGAAGAAGTTAGAACTTCAGGCAACTGCTGTTGAGGCATTGCTCCAGTCAGCACCGGGACAGGCGAAAGATTGGGCGAGCACCCTGCACTTGCTTGCACTGAACTGGCTCGGAGAAGCAGAATACTCACGCCTGCGCGATCAGTCCAATTCGAGCCAGCCGAACCTGCAGTTCGACCGCTACGGGAACATGTATTACGGCAATCGCTACGGGAACACCCCTCAACCGGGGCGCAACAAGCAAGCGATCGCCACAGGCGACATCCTGGACAACGCGCCCAGCGAGGCGTGGATGAAATTTGTCGCCAGCAGCATGCAGCCGAAGTTCTCGATGATGCTTGCCCAGCTGCACCTGAAAGTGAAAGAGGACGAGAAAGCGTTCCCTTACATTGAAGCACTCGCCAAGAGCTACCCGGAAAAGGCGCTCGATCTAGCGCACGAGTTCCTCGACATTTGGACAACCAATCACAATCCTAACACCAATCGCAACCGCACCAGTTTCTATTACTACTCTTACGGCTTCAACACGCGATCGGAATCGATTCCGCTGACGCGTTCGAAGCAAGTGCGGAACCTCAAGGAACTCGCGGGCTGGATCACCAGGTTACGTGCCATGGAGATCGGCGATCTCGATGAAGAGAAGCTCTCGAAGGCATTCATGCAAACGCATAGCACAGCTGAGGTCTATCGGCTCGAGGACATCGAGGAAGTGTTCGGCTCTCTCGATGGCCTGAAGCCGGAAACGATTGCAGCACTGGTGCAGACGATGCGGCGCAACCTGGCCACCGTGTGGAAACAGCCGCAGTTGCAACAACAGAAAAAAACGAAACGCAAAGACAAAGAAATTCAGGCAGAAATTGCGCGCGGCTATGAAGTCGCCCATGCAGTAATGAGCGATGCTACGGAAAAACATCCGACGTCCTGGCAACTCCAAGTCGCCAAAGCGGCGGTGCTGTTTGATCGAAATAACTTTGAACAGGAACTCGAGAAGAGTTCCGACTTTGTCGCCAGGAAGAAGATCGCCTTCGCAGATTTTGTCAAAGGCGCTGACCTCTACCTCGCCGAGCTGCCCAACCTGGAGGAAGACAAGCATACTGCGGAAGCGTTCGAGACTTGGTTCTACGCCAGCCTGGGCGCCTGTGACCTCGGCGCATTGAAGCATGAGCACCTGGCCGACACGCATCAACAGAAATTAATCAGAGATGCCCTGGAAGCACTCCCATTGGAATACAGGGAGAACCACATGGGTAGGTTCGCCAACTCGCTGTCGTCGCGGGTGGGTTCGGTGAAGCCGGAGCTTAAACATCGCTACCTCAAGGCAGGACTGGCCATCGCTGGCGAACACAAGCAGGCGCGCCAGGCGAGACAAGTGTTCGACTACTATCAGGACCTGGTCACTGAGATCAAACTCGACGCCCGACTCGATGGCTCGGCCACGGTCGGCCATTCACTGCCATTCGGTCTATTCGTCAACATTCGCCACACCCAGCACATCGAGCGCGAGTCCGGCGGCTTCGGCAAGTATCTGGTAAACCAGCAGAACAGCCCATACGCCTACAACTACGGTCGCCCTCCGGAGAATTATCGCGACAAGTTCGAGGAATCGGCACGTGAAACCCTGAGCGAACAGTTCGACGTAATGTCGGTCACCTACCACAGCGAAAAAATTGAATCGCGCGGTGACATTGAAGACGGCTGGCGCGTCACCCCCTATGCCTATCTTCTCCTGAAGCCGAAAGGCCCGGAAGTCGACAGCATTCCTGCCCTGCAGTTGGACTTCGATTTCCTCGACACTTCGGGCTTCGCCGTCCTGCCAATCGAGTCCCCACGCATCCCCATCGATTCACGCCCCGTGGCGCCCGGAGCACGCCCTATCGAGAATCTCAAAATCACGCAAACCCTTGACGAGCGACAGGCAAAGGACGGAAAGCTAGTGCTCGAAGTGCGCGCCAGTGCCCACGGACTCCTGCCGGAATTCGATGACCTCCTGGACTTTGCTCCCGAGCAATTTGACATCGCCTCGCTCGATGATCAGGGCTTGTCCGTCGTCGAGCTCGATGCCGAACGTGACGACGGAGCAGCCATCTGTGAACGCAACTGGATGATCGAACTGACTGCAAAAAAAGAACTCGAGACCAGACCGTCGTCATTCCAATTTGCAAAAGCAAAGACCGATACTGAAGAGCACATCTTTCAAAGATACCAGGACGCCGACCTCGCGACCGCAACTCAGACCATCTCACTCGAACAACAATACGGTGATACAGGCAACGACTGGATCTGGGGAACAGTCATCTTCGCCTTCATGATTCTCGTGGCAATTGCAGTTTACCGCATACTTCTCGCAGCGCCTGAAGATGACACCGCCGAAGAAGCCGGCTACCGCATCCCGGAAGAAATCACCCCATTCTCCATCGTCACCCTCCTCCGCCGTATTCACACCGACGCCCACCTCTCTGACTCTGAACGCAATGAACTAGGCCAGTCCATCGCCGAACTCGAACGCCACTTCTTCAATCGCGAAAGCGAAACAGAAGAACCGAATCTAAAGGCGATCGCCGAATGCTGGATCCGGAAGGCTGCTTAGAAAAAGAGCGCCCGCAGCCCGCCCGCATTTGACAAGTGACGCCGACGGCATGGATGCTTTAATTCATGTTACGGCCGATCTCGCACCAAGTATTCTGCAAAATTAACTGGCGATGACAAGAGACCGGGCCAAACGAAGGGGTATTTTTACAGCTGTTGCGGCCCTGTTCATTGTTGCATGGGTAATCGCATATTATGCGTTTGACGATCAACTTATGGTTCCGCCTGAACTCGAGCCCTCGATTCCACGTGATTCTGCAGGAGCGGAAAATGTGATCGCACTTCTATCGCTTGAGCTCACGGACGGAGATCGAACAGAAGAGGAGGAACAGCGCCTATCCGATTGGGCGTTGGCGCGCGAGATTGACGCGGACGCGCTCCGTAGCCTTCAGTTGGTTGTTGCCAGCGAAAGCGATGCATTTGCGGCAATCTACAGTCACTTACAAAGCAACAACACATTGCGATTCCCCGAGTACACGACCTACGATTTTGCTGCGGATCACCCAGTGGATCGATTGTGGAAGCTTCCCGAGCTGCTGATTCACAAAGCGGCAATCGCCAGGGCAACTGGCAATCACGCAGAGGCGTTGAATCATGCACTGGATGGCCTGCGGTTGTCTTCGTCGTTTGCATCTGGCGGAGGAACGGTCTTGAATCTGCTTCTCGCATCAAAAGGACGCTATCGGAGTCTCGTTGCAGTAGAGCGAATACTTGTGAGCGCAAACAGCCTGGACATTGACCGTGCTGTCCTCAAAGAACTGAATGATCCTACACTGCAAGTGACCACCGCAGCGCTCCAGGAAACTTTACTAACTGAATTCCAGTGGGCTCTCACCGTCCACGAAAATGGCGGAGTAGTGGCTGACTACGACCTATTGCGGAAATACCTGATGTTGCCTGAACCTGACAGTTTTGTTTGGAAGTTCCCGGCTCCATTCCGAAAGGCAAACCGCAGCCTGAATCTGTACGCGTCCTTCACTCTGGAAATCGTGGCTAATCTTGAAGTGCCAATTTGTGAACGCGATTGGCCTGTTTATGACGAACTTTACGAGTTCTCGGTGGAATTTTCTCCATGGGATCCGAATTCGATTGGGAAGATCTTCGCCCATCAGAGCTACAATCTCTTTGATGGAACGTGTGACGAAAACTTACGCAGCAACATTCTACTAGAGGCACTCCGTGTCACCGCAGCAGTCCGACTCTTTGAGGACACACAAGGAAATCTACCCGATGAGTTGGACGAATTAGTTCCCAATTTTCTTGCCGCGGTGCCCCTTGACATAGCTGATGGGGAACAGCTTCGCTACGATTCTTCGCGCCGCATTGTATACAGCCTCGGCTCGGACGCAATTGATGATGGCGGAGCTGAGAATTCCGACCAACCATTCGATATGTCTGGTTCAGACGACCTCGTCTTGCACATTCCAAATTTGGGAGATGCTTCAAAGCCTACGAGAGTTGATTGATCATGAACGAAATTAAAGAAATCGAGCGCGCTTATCCTTACGGAGAAATCGATGACTCGAACGCACCACTTCAGAAAATCGAGGCGTTCATATACACGATCCCGCGCGTCTTCGCACAGTTAATTTCCGAACAAGCCCTATGCGCAACTATCCCCTCCCTCAGGTTCCATCCTGACTATGATGGCGGCCACCAGATTCAAGATTTCCGGGTATGATATTTGCTGGTTACTCCGAAGTCTCTGCGAGTTTTTGATAATGCGTAAGGACGTCACGGTATTCCTTGAGTGCTGAGTCCGGCAAGACGTCCTGGTGGCGCTTAAGTTCATCTTCGACGCGCTTGATCAAGTAGTCGGTATCGCGTTTTCGCGGCCGGAGCGGTTTATCTGGGACTTCGAAGTAGACTGGAGCACTGTGCGCAAAACGCAGGCGCCCGTGCTGTCTGATGAAGACCCGCACAGCAAACCAGGCTGATGAATCCTCCAGTGCCAACTCCACGCGAAACTCCGCTCTTCGAGCTCCAGACGCGGTCAGTTCCCCTCGAGAAACGGCACGATGTTCAATTTCGCCGTTGCCAATGATCTCGATTTCAATGTTGGCGAATTCTTCAATCGCAGGTGTCTCAGCCGCGACATCGATTTTTATCTGATTGCCCACTTTTTTCATGCTGGTGAAGAGCATTGGCCCGGTGGTTACGAAACTTCGTCCAGTGGTCAGGCCGTGAAGCCACTTGTCGTAAGTGAAGCCGCCATCGACATTGACGTAGACACGCCCGAACCCAAGCGGAACAGGGTGAACACCCGACGCCGTTCCAGCAGTCGGTTTGAGATCAAGTCCGCAGTTCAGCAGTGCGTAGTAATTTTCGAATCCAAAGTGGATCCAGCCACGCTCGGTAAATGCGCCGTCCTCCATTTCGATCCCCATGTCTTTCCCAACGTATTCGGGATACCACGAGCGGAAACCAAATCGGGTGCGCCAGACGTGATTGTTACTGAGTTCGTAAAGTTGCACGCCCATTTTCTTCACAATCATCATCGACCACGGCCAGCTGTGTTTATCAAGTTCAAGAATCCCTCCCTGCTTGCGCGCTTCTTCGGCAATGGGTGCCACAGGAGGAGCAGTCTGTGGGAATGCTGACTTATGATTGAGAATAAATACCGCACCGAGCGTGTGATTTTTCCCATCAATTGTGAAAATCTCGTACTCCGTGTTCACTGGCCAGAAGACGTGGGTAGAATCGATCTTATTGAGCTGTGCCGCTGGCACCGGTTCAGGATTTTTGTTTTCAACGTTAGGTGCATCGCGACTGTCAGTGACCCAGGCCGTAAGAGGAAATGCAACATTGAGATCCTCGGCGAGCTGCACGGTTGGAAGTTCGGCCACAGTACGATGGACGTGAGTGTCGCCACTGAACCAGCCGCGTTCTGCCATGTTGATCCACCGTTTGAGCTTTACGTTAAGTTCCTTCGACTCCGGAACACTGAATCTCCGAGTTTCTGTGAAGTATTCTTTGCCGCGTTCAACCGTCAACGTGTAGTCGCCCTTTGGAAGATCGGCGGTATAAGGGTGTGCAGACACCGCCGTATGCATCTCAATGCTGGCGATACCACTCTTCCGCGAATAGGGCTCCGCCGATCCTTCGGCAACCGTACTTGTGACATGGTAAAAGGTCTTGCTAGCGTCCGATTGAATATAAACTCGTGCGGCGATGGGGCTTCCAGTGTCGGAGTCAGTGATTGTGCCAGTAACAGGAGTCGCTTGAGTGAAACAAACTGGCATGAGAGCGAGTGCGGCGGCGGCAGGTAGAGGCAAGTTCATAAATCAGCCTAGCAAATCCCATACGGTTTGTCTCTCGTTGTTCCCCTGTGTTGCGTGTGCCCCACATCCCACACCTCAAGTCCACCGTTCGTCGGCTGCATCAAAATCACCATCCAGATTCGCATCGCCCGTCACAGCCACAGGATGCACGTCGCATTTCACTTGCTCATACTATGAATGATGACAGTCTTTGTGTCCACTAAACGGCCGGCCAGTCCCCGGTGAGGACGTAAGACCTTCGACTGGCCGTTCGCTTACAGATTATCGATCACCAGGCGGTAGTACCTTTGACTGCCCTCAACTGCAGTTGGATCCATGACGGACTCGCTGCGATCAGCCTCCATCGCACCTTTCGTTTCAAGCGCGGCCCATGGGCCGTTCGGCGCCGGGGCGGATTCGACCATGTAGCGCCGTCCTGCAAAGGCATTAAAAGAAAGTGTTACGGTGCGACTGACCAGATCAATTGTCGGGTCGAGGAGCGGATAGCTGGAACTGTTGTTGGGATCGGTTCCTGCAATTGCCTCTTGAAGGTCGGTGTAACCGTCGCTGTCACTGTCCCGATTTGCGTCGATCTCAACGGGTGTCACAACTCCTGGCGATCCACCTTCGGCTGGGCTCTTCACCCAATTGGTCGGCTCACTGTCGTTTGAACGCAGGTTTACACGCACCAGCGAACGACCACCACCGTCGGCAGCACTTTCCCATTGGTCAGCGTCGTCATAAGAAAGCTCTGTCACCGTCTCCTCGAAAGGAGTCATCAGCGAAATCGTTTCACCGCCGTTGTCAAAGTGCCCCCGATATGTTCCGAACACGGAAGTTGCCGGATAGATCACTGCGAACGCCTCCGGATCATCATTGGGGATCAAAATAACGATCTCTAATGGCGCAATGTTAGTATCAGGTGGAAAGCGATAGTCGATCCCTCGAAAATAGTGCCCAGAAACGTCTAACGGAACAGTTCCAATGTTCTGCAGTTCGATAAACTCCAGCGCTTCATTTCCTCCTGCCGGATGATACATCAGTTCCGTAATTCTCAGTGGAATGCCGATACCTTCCATTGTGATCAACTGTTCTGCCAGGGGACTCCATTCGCCGTTCGTTCTCGCACGCGCGCGAAAATTCATTTCTGACTCGACGACGATCTCCTCGCCGGAGGCATATGTTGCAGCACTGGGATCACGCGGGTCAGATCCGTCGACCGTGTAGTGAAGTGTTCCAGTCACATTGAGGTTCTCCAATTTGAATGCAAACCCGGTCGACACTGGATACGACAGTAATTCAGGCAATTGAGGCGGCAACGTGTCCGGGTAGTAGCCAGCCTGGCGCAGTTCCTCCACAAAGATCACAAGATTTCCATCCATAAGGTCGAGGACATCTTTTACGTTAGGCGCCCAATCGTCCTTACGTGTGTGCGGTTCCTCTTCTTTGCCCCAAGCAGAATCCCCCCAGCGGGCAGACTCCGCAACGATCGCCCCTTCTATGTGATCTGCCAGACGTTGAAAACGAGCGCGCATATTTGCATCACTCAGCGGACCGTCATTGTAGCAATGCTTATAAACGCGATCCGCAAACGTCATTAAGAAATCATCGTTCACCTCGAGGGCTCTCCAGAACTCCGAAATCACACCGCCGTCGCTGGCGAACCTGGGATGCACCCATCCAGTGGGATTGGAGCCCAGGTAGCCGTCAATCGTCCAGAATGCATATTCGCTGTCCCAGGAAAAAAATCGCGCCCGCCCATCTGGTTCATTTCGAATACCGCCGTAGAAATTGTTCCACGGCCAGTCACCCATCCCAACCGACCAATTCAGCAACACATAGTCACAATACCCCGCCACATCGAAGCGCTCGATGAAGTCTGCATAGCGCAAATCTTCATCCAAATCTCGAAGGCTCGACGATCGCGTCAAGCGATTCCACTCGGAAGATGATCCCTCTACTGTGCCGCCATGGTTGATCGAATAGTAGTCTTCACGATCTCCTCCAAAATACTCCGCCATGAATTTATCGTCCGGCCTTTCGGCAATGTTGTAGAGGCCGAAGTAGTATCCGTTGATGTAAAGGTGGACAAATGTGCTGCGTGCTCCAAATCCACTGATAGCGACCTGGCTGTCACGGACAAACGGGTCACGCAGATAGGTGCTCGGCTCATGCTTCCAGGCATCATCTTTCGACCAGTTGGTATTCCCGGCAGCTCGGAGCACGACATTGTCAAATCGCCTTGCAGCAGAATCGGCGTGATGCACCGCGCTCTCAAACAAGGGGTACTCCAGTTTCGGGAAACCGTATTCTTCTTTGAACAGAAGGCGAAAACTCTTCTTCCTCGCCTGATCGACGGCACCCCCACCCTGCATTCGAATTCCGCTCACAATCTGAAATCCCTTGAACCTTGCGTAGCCCTCGAGCTTCGGATAGATCAATTCAACTGAGGCAGCTCGCTCATAGTCTACGCCGCGCCTCGTGTGATTGGTGTAGATGTAATTTAGATCTTCGACATCCATTGTCAGCGCCAGCGATGGAATCGAAAGCAAGTGCTCCACAAGATTCCCATTATTCGTGGTATCCTCAAGGACCTCAGGATCCATTGCCCAATCAAACGTATGGGGCCGTGCTGATCCATTTCGCCCGGACTCAATGGCATTCACATAGCCTTCAGGTTGGGCTTCTTGATCCGCAACATGCCCGGCAAAAAGAAACGTGTGCGTCGTAGCGATTTCCTCTTCACCAGCATAGGCAAACAATCGAATGGTCGAGGTCGTCACAATCTTTAATGAAGACGCATACACTTCACCATGACCTCTGGATGGAGAAGAGCCATCAGTTGTAAACCGGATGACAGCCCCCTCTTCTAGATCGGTCGCAACCGTCAGATCAAATGGCTCATCGTAGAATCCGCGCTGGTGACTGAGCGTATAGACCGCAGAAAAAGAATGATGCGGTGCCAGAAATAATGCAACAATGAGGGATATGATTTTCATGCGAAGGGAGTCAATCATTGAACTTAACGAGTGATTGCTGATCCCACAATGCATTCGTTCAATCTGTATCGGGAGCTAATGGCACTCTCTCCCGAAGTGGCAATAACCTACCTTCCATAGAACCGACAGGCATCGATATTGCGATTTGGACTACAATGATAAAGTTATTACAAGTATTAAGATTGAAGCATTTAATGATTAGTCAATATTCGTAACTTGTTCTCCCTTTGGCATTCTAGTGTTATTGTGGCGGCTTCTCACCCGCCAATACGGGAATCTACTCCACGCAGTAAGTTGATTTCTGTTGCATTCACTCCCCAAACCGTGCGATTCTTTGCGTGGTGGCGGTGGGCCCGCTGCTGTTCTTTAACGGTTAGCATTCTAGACCCCTGCTACGATGAAAACGTTATTGGCTTTCTGCCCCACGATTGTTGGAACACGTTTCCTGTTCCCGATCATTACGTCCTGCGTTCTCGCGCCAGCGGAGGCTCAGAATCGCGTCTTGTTCATTGGCAACAGCTTTACGATTGGGTGGAGTAATGGAGTCACGCAAACGGTCGGTGGCGTTCCTGTGATCTTCGATGCTCTTGCGCGTGCCGGCGAAAACGATGATCCTGATACTGTGATGAGCGCCGTGGCAGGTATGAACTTTGAATTCCATGTGGACAATCCTACGACTCAGCACGCGATCACTTCCAGGAAGTGGACCCATGTGGTGCTACAGAATCGCAGTGCCGAGCCGACGCACCTGGCTGGCAGAAGTGTCAGTGATCACCATTCGTTTGGCACTCAACTATACGAACAGGTGGTCGCGCACAATGCTGCGACACAGGTCGTACTTTTTGAGACCTTCGCGCGCGCAGATGCGCATCCTCTTATAACAGGAACGTCAAGCCCCACCAGTTTCGCCAGCACTTCTGAATTTCAGGAAGAAGTCCGCACCCAATACGCTGATCTGGCAAAAAATTTATCTACGGCAAACCCCGAGTTACTGCATGTGCAGGTAGCTCCCGTGGGATCGGCATGGGAGCGGGCAGGCGGGTTGCTGCCGACGGATGCAGAAGAATTCGTCGATCTTCACAGCAGTGATGAATATCATGGCAACGACAATGGATATTACCTTACCGCAGCGGTGATCTACGCGACTATTTACCGCAAGAGTCCCGAAGGCCTATCGGACACTTCGGAAGTAGAGGCATTGAAACTTGAGCTGACAGTGGATGCGGCGATGCTTGAACGCGTAGCTTGGAATACTGTTCAATCCAAAATGCTGGTCACCGGACATTCCCTGCTGATCGATTTCGGCGCAGATCCAGAGCCGATAGAGGCAGGGAACGATGATCCGAACACTTGGAATGTTGTCTCGACTGAGGTCGGCGCTACCAACCATGGTGTACTGCGCAGACTATTCACAGCGACTGGTTCTGGCACTAATGTGAACCTTGAAATGATTCGCCGATTTACAGGAACTGACACCCATGGGACGAGAGAACATCCCGATTGGCCTGCGTCTGCGACGGGAGATTCGCTCATAAGCAGCCCCTTGGCGCGTGATGGCACAGAAAGCAGCCCTCAATTTAAACTCTGTAATCTCGATCGTGCGCTCGAGTACACGTTCACAGTGTTTGCCTCACGACACGAAAGTGACAGGTCTTATGATACCACTTACACTGTTGCGGGCAGTGCTGAGCTTGTCGGCGCTCTGGAACCTTGGAACAATGACCGTAGAACAGTTACCATCGGCACGGTATTGCCGGATGGCCACGGCTCCATTACACTGACAGTTGCCCCCACAAAGAATCCTCCATCCGGCAACCAGGAAGCTTACCTTGGAATTCTACAAATTGATGCTTCTCCTGCACCAAGCAGTCGCCGATTTGAAATCATTGCAATCAAACGAAATGTTGACGGCATCACTATCACCTGGGCATCGGTTGCGAATTCTATTTACGCCATCGAGTCCTCTCACAACCTGGAAAAGTGGAACATGTTGAAAGATGGAATCGCCTCTGGAGGAAGGACGACCGCAGTTACAGTTGGGCCGATAGAGGACTCATTGTTCGGATACTATCGCGTGAATCGGGAGTAAACAATTGCTACCTCCTAGAGGAAACCAACTGGAAGCCAGAAGATCCTGAAGCGGATCCTCTGGCAGACCCGGACGACGACGGCATGACGATATCGTTGATCGGAATCATGCCGACTGAAGTCAGGCGAGAAATTCACTTCCGACTGCTAGTCAAGATGCCTGGTTTTGATGTTGATTGACCAGGATTGCAATCCACGTCCCAAAGCCTCAAACAAGGGTCACTCACTATGACATTCAGAATCATTCTTCTTTTCTCCCTCCTTGTTTCGATTGGCACCTGCATGGCTACCGAATCAAAACCTAACATTGTTCTTATTGTCAGCGATGACCAGGGCTGGCGTGACTACGGCTTTATGGGCAGCAAAGTGGTCGAGACGCCACATCTCGATCGACTCGCTTCGCAAAGCCTGATATTCGAACGTGGCTACGTCCCGGCACCGCTATGCAGGCCGTCACTAGCATCGATCTTGACCGGGCTCTATCCGCACCAGCACGGAAACTGTGGCAACGACGTCGATCCCAAATACCGGATTGGGTCGGATCGCCCCTTGCGAGCGGCATTTCACAAACATCCGTCAATGGTGAAGGCGTTAGTTGATCGGGGCTACGTCGCATTTCAGTCAGGAAAATGGTGGGAAGGCTCGTGGAAAGACGGAGGGTTTACCGATGGAATGACCCACGGGGATCCGAAGAAGGGCGGGCGCCATGGCGATCAAGGACTGCGCATCGGGCGCGATGGTATCAAACCTATAGCCGACTTCATTGATGCGGCCGTTACAGATCAGAAGCCCTTCTTTGTGTGGTATGCGCCGTTCCTCCCGCACACGCCACACGATCCACCCGAAGCGTTATTCAAAAAATACCACACGGATGGAAGAAGTATCCACGCGGCAAAGTATTACGCTATGTGCGAGTGGTTCGATCAAACATGCGGAGACCTTCTCGGTCAGCTTGCAAAGAAGAATCTCACCAGGAATACGCTAGTGCTCTACGTATGTGACAATGGCTGGGCGCCCCGGGAGGCGGACGAATCTCTGCCTGACATGTGGGCGAAACGCATCGCACCGCGCTCAAAGGGATCGCCATTCGAGAACGGAATCCGAACTCCAATCATGGTCTCGTGGCCGGGAGTTGTCACACCTGCAAGAGATCAAAATCTGGCCAGCAGTCTGGATCTTTTCCCGACCATAGCAAAGGCTACTGGTTGCGCACTTCCAGATGCGCTTCCCGGGATCGATCTACTGGACGAAGGCGCACGAACATCCCGTGATGCCATCTTCGGCGCCAGCTATTCGATCCACAACCTCACGGTAGGCAAACCAGCCGAGACGCTACAGTATCGATGGTGCATTGCTGGCAAGTGGAAATTACTATTGCGACATCACGGCTCAGATACAACGGGCTACAAGGTGGTTCACCAGTGGGACAACGTGCCTTTGCGCCTGTACGATCTGATTGCGGATCCGGATGAACGCACAAATCTTGTAGATGAACATCCGGACACCGTGCGTGAACTCACTGCCAAGATCGCTCGCGAGATTCCCAAGGACTAAAGGGATGGCTCGGCTACCACCTGATATTGACAGGGCGAGCACCTCCCTTATCATCTGAATCATGGCCAACGCGCTTTCCCAATCACCCCCTCCCAGCACCAGGCTTCTGGAAATGCTCACAGGCTTTCGACGCTTTCAACTTGTGTCTCTTGCCCTCGAACTCGATGTCCCGAAGCACCTCGCTGCTGGCACGTTGTCGCTGGAGGAACTCTCTGAACGAACCGGGAGCCCTCCTGACAGGCTGCGCCGACTACTCCGCGGTATGGTCTGGGCGGACATTTTACAGCAAGACTCCGCAGGCGGCTTCGTGCTCACCGAAGTGGGGATGCTCCTCGTAGGTTCAGGGCCAGCAACCATCGACTCGTTCTTTCGTATCAACAGCCAGATTTACTACCACGGTTGGGGCGCGCTGCGGGCCTTTTCTGAATCTGGCTCTATTCCGTTTGAAAACTTCAACGGCGAACCAGTGTTCGACCACATGAGCAAAAACCCGGACCTGCGCGATCTATTTCATGGTGAGATGAAGACGGCGACGGCGAAGGACGCAAAAGCGATTGCAGCCACACATCCATTTCCTGAAACTGGTCGAATCTTAGACATTGGAGGTGGTTTCGGCCAGTTGATCAGCCAAATTTTACACCACCATCCCGGCCTCCAGGGAGCCGTGTTCGACTTGCCTGCCCTCCGTGATGACGCTGTGAGCTTCCTCTCCGAGAACGGACTCACTGACCGCTGCAGCTTCCAGGCGGGCAGCATCTTTGAGCCCTTCGAACCCAACGAACCAGCTGATCTCTATCTCCTCAAGTGGGTGCTCCACGATTGGGATGACGAAGCTTGCCTTCGCATCCTCTCCAATTGTGCACAAACCATGTCCGACGATACTCGACTCCTCGTCATCGAGCGCCTCATGCCAGAAACGACCAGCCCGAACGAAGACATGGTGCAGCGAGACCTCAATATGCTCGTCCTTAACGGTGGTCAGGAACGTACCCTGGAAGAATACGGCGCACTCTTTGCCCGAGCAGGACTGAATCTGGAGAGCACCACCACTGGGCCAAATGGTTTCAGTATATTGACGACAGTGAGAAACTAACAGTCGATCAGCCTTCCTATGATTCGCGTTCGCTCCCCCCGGTTCAGTTTCTTTGACATTGAATGATAGACTCTATTTTCGCCTTGCACGAAGGTAAAATCCTTCTCTAGAGGGATCGGGAACCTCAACATCAACAGTTGATGTTGAGGGGCTGCCAACCTGATCGCTGCCTAGCGCTTCCCACAGCTGCAAGTCCTTTGATCGTTCAATCGCGTAGATTACACCGGATTCAGAATTCCAAGTGATACGGAACTCTCCTGATGCGGCAACATAGGTGAGTTCCAGAATCTCGAAAGCTTCGCTTTCAATCACCGGCTCCCGCGTGACTGACACGATGTAGGTCTTAGTTACTAAGCCATCTTCGGCAGTGACTTTTACCATGAGCGTATTGCTTCCAACACTGAGATTAACGGCAGCACTGGTCGCTCCCGATGCCACCACGACCTCGTTGACGGTGATGCTGGCATTGGGATCAGCGACGGTGGATGTCAGGGTCATCGAAGTGGTGGTATTCGGAACCGTGATACCATAGGCCAGTGTGCCCCCGACAAACCCGGGACTCAGCGTTCCGGCGCCGGGCACAAGGCCGGCAAGGCTGGCATTACTGCCGGGAGGCCTCGACTCCCGCGTGACTGACACGACATAGGACTGGGTTGCCACGCCATCTTCGGCAGTGACTTTTACCGAGAGCGTATTGCTTCCAATACTGAGATTGACGGTAGCACTGGTCGCTCCCGACGACACCACGACCTCGTTGACGGTGAC
>JBNMNB010000082.1:0-28974 GCA_051270635.1 Verrucomicrobiales bacterium
CCCAGGTTGGTGTTCGCAATCAACCCTTCCTCCGGTCGGTCGCCGTATTTCAAAGCGAGGTAGATCACCGCTGGCACGGAGTCCTCGACATAGCACGCGGTGGAGAGCTGACTGCCGATGATATTCTCATCGGGCTGATCCACCCACTTCGAGAATGGGAATCCGAAATGGGGGTTGTGCTGTTTGGCGCATTGGGAGCGGATTGCCTCGGCGAGGGAGGCTCCGCGGAGTACGGGATACAAGATCGAGAGTATCGCCTCCGCAGCGATGCGCATCTTGTCCCCAGAGTGTGTCGCGGCGAGGTGTTCGACCGCACGGGCGTGACCTTCCTCCTCGTCATGCGCGTAGAAGAGCGCAACGGGTAACATCATCACGAGTCCGCTGATGTGTTTCTCAAGCACGGCACACTTGTCGGGCTTTCGCCCCAGGCCGAGATTGGAGAAGAACCCGCGGTGGCATTCCTCGATGTAGGTATCGCGATGGCGCTCCGGGTGCGTCAACAAATCGATGTACCTTGTTAGGTAGACGTCGCGATCATAGCCGCCTCGCTCAAGAAGGAACTGCCAGACGTCCGAGGCAAGTTTTGCAGTCAGCGTGTTCTCGCCGGCGCGGAGATTCTGGTGGTAGTGCACGTTCCGCTGCCCCCAGAACCGACGTTGGTCTCCGAGGATGTCGAGTTCGGGTTTCGGTGCTTCCCAACGAGACCTCCAGAATATGCTATCAGGATGGGGAGACCTTGGCTCCACGTAATCGCTGACCATGCCATAGTCCGAGCGAAGTGCTGCACGGTTGTAGTACCAGTGCACCGGCATTGCGAGAGTATCCCCGATGAGGAGGCCGAGCAGGGCTCCCCGAACGCGGTCGCGAAGGTCGATGCCTTCTGATCGAAGGGTGGATTTCATAGTTTAATTGGTGCCGTTTGTTGAGCCGTGAGACTCCCGATCCGACCGATGTTGGTAGTCGTCAATCGGCCACTAGTTGCAGTGCGCCAGGTCTCTGCCTCGTGCCTTGATTGCGGGGGTTCCCGAGTCGCGTTGCCGCATCCCCTCGCGGAGCTTCTCCAGCGCAATGTTCTGCACCTGTCGAACGCGTTCTCGTGAAATGCCGAACTGCGTGCCGATATCCTCCAATGTCTGGCGCGTCCCGCCACCAAGACCGAAACGGAGTTGGATGATGGTTCTCTCGCGATCTGTGAGATCATCGGATACACACTCGCTCATCAGCTCGATGATCTCGCGGGCGCCGATGGATTCGGCGGCGGTCTCGGCGCGCTCATCGGGGAGGATTGATTCCATGGAATCCTCGCCGTCTTCGCCAATCGACAAATCCAATGAAGTTGGACGCATTCCAGCAGTCTTGAGTTCCGACAGCCGTTCCCTAGAGATGCCGACAGTCTCGCTGACATCATCGAGTGTTGGCGGCCGGTGGAGCTCCTCCTCGATGAGGACTTCGACGCGTTTCAGTAGGCGCACCTTCTCGCCTAGATGGACTGGGATCCGAATGGAGCTACGCTGATTGTCGATAGCTCGCCTAATCGCCTGTCGGATCCAGAAACCGGCGTAAGTACTGAACTTCGCCCCCTTCGTCGGGTCGAAACGCTTCGCCGCCGTGACCAGCCCGATGTTGCCTTCGGCGACAAGATCCTCGATGCCGACGCCATAGCCTTCGTAGTCTCTGGCGATGGTAACAACAAGTCTGAGGTTCGAACCGGCCAGGTGATCGACCGCTCCCTGATCACCCTTCGTGGCGAGTTTGCCGAGACGCCGCTCTTCGTTCGGTTCCAGGAGTGGAATCGAGCCGATGTCATTCAGGTAGCGCCGGAGGCTATCGGTCATATCTTTCATCGAGGGCTGTCGACAATTTTATACGCGGCTGGCGAACAGGCGGTTTCGTTCGAGGGCGGCTGAGGACAGGAAGCGTTAGGGAGAGTGCCAAGCTCGAACGTCCAACGTATCAGCTTGGGATGAGGAACTCCGGGAGTCAGAGATTGTGGATCTGCGCAATCCGGGCAGCGCATTCGAATCCCGTTTCCATCGCTCGGGGAATTCTGCCCTGACCGACCAAGGCGTCTCCGGCGAAGAACAATCCCACTTCTTCACCGCACCGGAGAGCCGAGACATCCACGGCTGAGGCAGGATGGGCGAAGCGCCAGCGTTGGATATCGAACCAGGAGAGTTTGGGCAGTTCGACTTGAAGAAGATTCCCTACCGACTCCGTGACCGATTCGACCACGAGCGGGTCGTCTACTTCGCTCTTCTCATCGCTCCAATCGGGCGCCATTTGGGCAACGAGGACACTTCTGCCTTCGGGCACCGTGACCGGGCTTGTCTTCCTCGAAGCTGAGCCAGGCGATGGCGTGTTGCCTGTCCGTACTGACGAGCGCATAGAAATCGCCGCACCGTTGGACGATAGAATCAAATGCCAGCACACAGCTCAGCTGGTAGTGGTAGCGGCTTTGTTCGAGAGCTTTGATCAGCTGCGACTTGATCTCAGTGTCGAAAGAACTCTGAGCCAGAACCTGACTGACCTGCGGCGCGGGCGGCGTCAAGACGACCGCGTCGAAGAGACCGCCTACGTCATCGTCATTGCCGAGGATCCCCCATCGGTCGCCGACGCGCTGGACGCTCTCGACTCGGGAAAGGGTTCGAAAAGAGGCACCTGAGGCGGCCGCCATGCGTCTGCCAAGCGTGCTGATGCCGTCCTTGTAAGTCCACTTCGGCTCGGCGTTCTGCGCCGGATCACCCGGAAGGATGACCCCGCTGTGGTCAAAGGTGCAGACGTCCTTGGCGATATCGCGAGTCCATCTCGGGATAGTTCTTCGAGGACGAGGCGCTCAACTTCAGGGCTGTCCGTCTTGAAGTAATTGGCGCCGTGATCGTAGCGGACTCCCTCCCGCGTCTGAGATGCCGCGCGGCCGCTGACACCACGGCTCTTTTCGAAGAACGTGATTTCGCAATCGGAGTCCCTGAGTGCGATGGCGGTTGCTAAACCGGATACACCAGCGCCGATGATAGCGATGCTTTTCACGGACAAGAGAGCGTAGCGAATGGAACAAACATGGTTGCCGTCTCACCCAAGGCCTTGCCAGCGACTGTTGGTAGTGGCGTCATCGTGTTGTAGTTCTAGCTGAACGAACTCGGTTCTTGTTGAGTTCCGCATGGTATAATACGCTGAACACTCTCTAAAAGTTGCTTTCCGCGCCTGAAAATCGCTCAAGACCCCGCTCCTAAGTTAAACAGAAACATTGGTCATGCCCTCGATTGCGGACTCCGAACCACCCTATGACATTTCCGTGGTCGCCAGGCTCACTGGCCTTTCGGCAGCGAACTTGCGCATGTGGGAAAAGCGCTACGAAGTGGTGGCTCCCGAGCGCTCGGAGTCAGGCCGCAGGCTCTACAGCGACGAAGATGTGCATCGACTCACGTTGCTCAAGAGCCTCAGCGACCGGGGTAAGGCGATTCGCAAGACGTGCGCTCTGTCGATCGACGAGCTCGAACAGTTGCTGCTGGAGACTATCTCGAAAGGCTCACCGAAGCGCGACGACAACGTTAGCCGGAAGCCCGGGTGCGGTTGTCGCCTTGTCGTGGTCGGTGAGCATCTGTGCGAGACGCTGCGAGCTGTGGAATCTCCGTTAAAGGGTACGACAACGATCGCCGAGTTTCCCGATCTCGATGCGGCCGAGGCTAAGGCCGCAAGCGCGCAAGCCGATCTTCTCCTTATCGAGTGTCCGGCACTTTTTGCCGATACCGTCGGTCGCGTGCAGCAGTTGATCGACAAGACCAACGCCGTTCGGGCTATCTTGATCTACTTCTACTCGCAGTCCCAGACTGTGAGAGCACTGGAGGATGGACTCGATCGCATCACCGCAATCCGGGCGCCGATCTCGCCCAACGAGCTGCAGGTTGCCTGCGCGGCGGATATCGCACTGGCCAATCGATCGACGAGGAAAGCTTTGGAGCATGCGCCCCAACTGCGGTCGGTCGGCGACGAGATTCCTGAGAGACAGTTCACCGATCTCCAGTTGGCAAAGATCTCGCAGATCTCCACGGCGATCGAGTGCGAGTGCCCCCATCACCTTGCGAGCCTTCTTTCCAGCCTCATCGGTTTCGAGAGATACAGCGCGGAGTGCGAGAACCGAAACGAGGCTGATGCTGAGATGCACGCCTACCTCCACAAGATGACGGCACACGCCCGCGCGACGATGGAAGATGCGCTCAGAGTTCTCGTTGAGTTGGAAGGGATCGATCTTGATGGTTAGCGGATAGCGGCAATTGCCACAGCAGATCTGGCCGACCTGTTTCGTCCAGAAAAGTTGAACAAACACGGTGGTTTACCGTCTTTGTCCGTCGTTGTTTAATATTTTGGGCAAAAGTTTGCGTTCTGGTTGCCCTTTCGAGACGTAATGGCTGAACAACAAACTCTATTCGGCCGAATTGAACCCAGACGAACCCTCCACCGAAGACGCGAAATCCGACCGTCTCTACTACGATATCAGCATGGCGTCGCGCCTGACGGGACTCTCCACAGCCAACCTGCGGGCATGGGAAAAGCGCCACAACGCAGCCGATCCAGTTCGCTCAGAGTCTGGTCGCCGGCAATATTCCGAGGCCGACGTCCACCGGTTGACGCTGCTGAAGAACCTGTCCGATCTCGGTCATCCGATTCGCACTACATCCAGCCTCTCGATCGAGGAGCTGGAAGAAGCCTTTCTCGCCACAAAGGCGCGCAATGGGGGGCACGCAACAGCGCACCAGAGCGAAAGTCGCGAGAACGGCTGCCGGGTTGTCGTGATCGGCGAGCGGCTTGGCAGGCTCCTGTCGTCGTCCGAAGTCGACCTGAACGGCGCAACGACGATCGCACAGTTTGACGACGTCGACGGCGCTGAGGGAAGTGATATCCCCGGTGTCGCGGATCTCCTCATCGTAGAATGCCCCGCCCTCTTTGTCGACACGGTCGATCGCGTGCAGCGACTGATCGATCAGACTGAGGCGCTACGCGCAATCATCGTCTACGACTTCGCGCAAGCGGCAGCGGTCGAGCAAATGCAAAAGGGCATCCATCGAATCACCGCGATTCGCGCTCCAATCTCGGCCGATGAACTGAGGGTAGCCTGTGCGGCAGACGTCGCCTTGGCGAATCGTCGAGCGAACCGGATCCTGTCCAACGCCCCTGAGATTCGTGAGAGCACCGACGAGATCCCGGAGCGCAAGTTCTCCGATATCCAGTTGGCTCAAATCTCACAGATCTCAACAGCGATCGAGTGCGAATGCCCGAACCACGTGGCCAGTTTGCTTTCCAACTTGATCGGCTTCGAGCGCTACAGTGCTGAGTGCGCCAACCGTAACGAGGCCGATGCCAAGATGCATGCTCACTTGCACAAGACGACGGCGCACGCTCGAGCCGTCATCGAAGACGCTCTTGGCGTTCTCGTCGAGTTCGAGGGCATCGAGCTCGAGTCGTAGGAAACTAGGGCGCAGCTAGAATCGCATCAGCAACGGACAGTCCCGAGCTGACGGCGCCCTCGATAGAAGCGGTGGAGCAATGGTCTCCACACACGTAGATACCGTGATAGATTCGAAACGGTGCCCGTGGAGGTCGCTGGGAAGGCAACTGCTCGGGTAGAGCTTTTCGGATCCGGTAGGAAGCAAGGTGCTCCCATTGATCAACTTCACAGCCAAACCACGTGGTGAGTTCGCGCTGCACTCGATCAACCAGTTGAGGTTCGGCTGGGTTCCCTAGCACCGACACGGAAACGAGCGCCTTCCCTCCAGGGGCATAGTGAGGCGAGAGGTCGCTGGGGACACTGACGTTGTTGACGATGCCATCCGAACTCCCACGGAGGGCGATGATCGGTTCGTTGAGGGGCGACTTTGGTGCCGAGAAGTAGAGGGTGACAGTCGATCGCCAGCTCGGAGCTGGGCTGCCTGACTCTGGTATCAGTTTGCTCGCATTCTCGCCATCAGTTGCCACGACCACCGCATCCGCCTCGATCCGTTGTCCGTCACCGAGCATGACTCCATCTCGGTCGACCTTGCTTACACGGGTGCCGAGCCGGATCGAATCTTCGGGCAACCTTTGCGCGATCTGGCGGGGGATCTCTCCCATCCCGCGAGCCGGAACCGTGGCCGAACCTTTGGAGAACATTTTGAAGGTGTACTCGAACATCCGGCTCGAAGTGCGCAGTTCTCGCTCCAAGAAAATGCCACCGTAGAAAGCCTGAAAAACGAATCGATCATCCGCTCGGAGAATCCGAACTCGCGTAAGTAGTGCTCGGTCGAGGTGTCTCTTCGACTCCAGATGGCATCGACCGACGAGCGCCTCGCGCGTAGCCGGAGCAATCCGACCAGCAGCTTGTCCTTGATCGTTCCGATCGGCTGGAGTGCCGTTCCCGCCAAGTGCCGAGGACAACGAAAGACGTCCATGAGTCGCCGAAACTTTCCCACCTCGAAGACCAGTGCCCCGGGTCTGAAGCTGCGCAAATTCAGGTCTTCCAGGTCGAGCAACTGACCTGCTTGCGGGTAGGCGCTGAGATAGACTTGGAACCCGCGATCGAGCAGGAACCCGTCTTGGACGTCGGTGCGGACCCGCCCGCCGACGTCATCAGAACATTCCAATAATATCGGCTTCGCGCCCGCTTCACGAAGGCGTACCGCACAGGCCAAGCCAGCAAGCCCGGCACCAACGATAGCAACTGTCTCCGGCTCACTCACTTCCGAGATGATTTCCGTTTCATTTCCGCTCGGCGCATCGGCATCTTGTCGATCAGGGCAAAGAACTTGCCGAGGTCAAGCGTGCCCACTTGTCTGGACTTCGCGGAACCGTCTTTGCCGACCAGGACAAAGACCGGCTTTAGCCCCTTCAAACCGAACTGACGACGGACGGCCTTGGCTTCATTTGCAGTTTGGCTCACTGTACCTCCGACGGCGGGAGCGGCGCCGGAAGAATCGATGACAACGAGATCGCGGTCGGAGAGGCCTTTCTTTTCGCGGCGCATGGCCTGTTTCAGGGCTTTCTGCGCCTTTGCTCCGGATTCGCCCTCGGGCAGATGCATCACAATGAGGCGATGCTTCCACTTGTACTTCGAGAGTGGATCTGCCGCTGGGGCAGAGTGGATCGTTGCGATCAGAAGAAGCGCTACAAGGGCAGCGGACGCAACGGGCTTAGGAAACATGGTCATAGGATGGGTAGGCATTCTTGAGATGGGCTCCAGCGCAAAGAGAGAATCCACTCTTTCTCTACGTTCGTAAGGGATGAAAAGGACACTACTATGGAAACCAACCACGAACTCATCATCGAACTAAAGCGGGCTTACGCGATGGAGCTGGAGACGATCCAGAACTACCTGGCGGCTTCGACCAACCTCGACGGCGTCCGGTCTGACGTCATCAAGAAGGAACTCGCAGCCGACATCACAGAGGAACTCATGCACGCTCAGACGCTTGCAGCGCGTATCAAGACTATCGGCGGCGCAGTGCCCGGCTCTCTCGAACTGGAGCGCAGCCAGACCTTTCTCCAGCCGCTCGACGACACGACCGATGTGGTCGGCGTTATCAAAGGTGTGATCGAGGCCGAGAATGCGGCAATCACCCAGTACAATAAGATCATTCGTCTGGCCGACGGTAACGATTACGTGACCCAAGACATGGCGATCACCTTGTTGTCCGGGGAAGAGCAACACCGCCGCGAGTTCCAAGGCTTTCTCCTCGAATACGAAAAGGGGGCGAGCTGAATCATGGTCGGCATACTGGATGAGTCGGGTTGTTTGGTTGACGAGGACAACCAGCAGCGTCTGATACATGTCGCATCCCAGATCTTCGGAGAGCTGCATGTATCTGCAGGGATCGAGCTGATGAATCTCGGGCGCTTCAAAGATATCGGTGCCGGGGAGACTTGCATTCGGCAGGGCCAGCCCCAAAGCGACCTCGTCATTATTCTCACCGGCCAGCTGAAGGTGCATTGCCAAGCCAACGGTCAGGCGATCCTACTGGCCAAACTCGATCCGGGCGAAACTGTCGGCGAGATCGGCATGCTTGACCGGGGAAACGCCAGCGCCACCGTAATCGCGACGCAACCGACCCGAGTTTGGAGTCTGGGTAGAGATGCCTTCGAGGATTTCGTGAGAGACTATCCGGAAGACGGTGTCCGATTGTTCTGGGTGCTGTCCCAAAGGTTATGCAAGCGATTGCGTCGGAGCAGCGAGAAGATGCTCAAGCAGGCGGAGCGCGTGCGCGTCAGCTACCTCGATCACGATCACGATTACTAGCGACGGCGGCATCGGGAGCCGGTCGAGCTTGGATACCATGCTTGCTGCGGCAGGTTCACTATCGGATCCTGTGGAATTCTCGCGCGCCTGACGTAGGATTCACATGATTCAAGTCGCGCGATGAAAAAAACCGAGCCTCGAAAGGAGTCACAGAGGCCGCTGAGTCGCGGTTCCTCGTCCAACACGCCTTCGAACTCGCGCGGCTCATCGAGATTGCGGTGAAGTTTTCGTCCGAGGGTCGGGAAGGAAAGGCCATAGGAACGATTTTCGTGCTTGGGGATATCGACGATGTGGAGAAGAACACGCACCAGCTGATCCTCAACCCCCTCCAGGGGCATCCCCAACGCAGCAGATCAATCCACAACCCCGAGTTCATCGAGACCATCCGCGAGCTTGCCGCGCTAGACGGCGCGTTTCTGATCGATCGCAGGGGAAACGTCGCGCGAGCTGCAGCCTATCTCGATGCGCCGCTTAACAAGAAAGTAAAGGTCTCGAGAGGACTCGGTGCGAGGCATACGGCAGCTGCGGCAATCTCTGCCAAGGCCAGTTGCCTTGGGATCGTGATATCGGAGTCGTCGGGCACGGTTAGCGTCTTTAGCCAAGGACTACTTGTGCTCGAAATGGAGCGCGCCAAGAAATGAGGGTTAGAGTGCCAGCGTTCCCCTAGCTGGTCGGAGCCGCAAACGGTATCCCTGATTTCCGCGTCGGCAATTCGCGAACCTGAGTCGGGTGCCTATGCCTGTTTCTCTGCGTAGCGATCGAACCGATTGGATAGAATGAAGAAGGTCGGCGCCCACAGGCCGACGAAGATGCCGAATCGCTCTGCGTGCGCCTGGGATTCCGGCTCCGATCCCCCCGTGAAGTACCAGATCGCAATCGAGCCTACTATCGAAGCGAAGCCGAGAACAAGGCAGGTGTGGCTGAGAAGTTTCAGTTGGGGAGGTTTCAAGTACACCGTTACGCTGCAACCTCAGCATCGGATGTGTTCGCGACGACTTATGCGGAACTGACTGTCGGCTGAAGCGGCCAAGGTCGCGCCCTGCAAAGATCGTGGGAACGAGTCTGCTACGTTTTCCGACTACGTAGCAGACTCTGAATCTCCTCGTAGAGCTGTGGAACCTCGACTTTTGGCAACGAGCGTAGCGTGAGGATCTCCACTGGGCGATCCGTCCAACGCCTCATACCAGTCGATACATGAACTCACCTTGAGCCATGAAAGCTAAACAAAATCGCCGAATAGCTAAACAGAATGAATTTGTCGATACTTTGTGAAACCTTTTATCTCGATTGAGCGTTATTGATGTTGAACAAAACAACCGCAATTAACAATTCAAGACCATGACTGAATCCCTATCTATCATCTTCGCCTTTCCCGCCATGTTCATCGCAGCAGCAACCTTCCTCGGCTTCATCGCCCTCTGCCACGCCTCTCAGGAGGAGGAAGCACGTGACCGGCAGCGAATCGCTGCCGCATCCATCGCCCGCAAAAATCTCTAACGCTAAACCACGAACAAACCAGCAATCATGAACCGAACGGAATCTGCCCAGAAGCAGCAGACTAAAAGTGCAACGCACCACGACCCGAATGCGGGCAAAACGTCGTTGCCAAACGAAGGCTTCCTCAGACTCGCCGCGGCCATCGCGCAGGTGCCAGAGGAGGTGATTCTCGCTCGCCTGCTTTGCGGCTCCGTTTGAAGGGCGACCAACTTGCCCTCTTTCGTCTTCCGTTCGCTTTCGGCAGGAGGGACCATGGAGGCAGCTGTTGCGGAAGAGAAGGCGCTAGAAAGCGGCAACGGCTGTGCATAGAACGAAGATAGCCATCGCAGGCACTGACCGCTTTAGCCGATTCTTCACCTTCAGGTGCATGGCCACCGCGCCACCCATCAGCATGGCCAAGGCGATTGCGGCCGGCTGTGTCAGCATGGGAAACCAAAGACCGGCGATGAGGAGAGCGGCTAATGAAATTTTCACCGCACCAACGGCGAACATGAACGACGGAGGCAGCCCGTAGACTTCAAACTCCTCCCTCATATTATTGGCTTCGCCGCCGCGCCAACTCGATCGCCGTCCGAAACGGTCAAAACAGACATTTAGAATTCCGAGAGCGACGACGATCTGAACTGAGTAAAGGGCGAATTCCATGCCTGGGCATGATGTACAATGCCCTTTGAAACGCAAGGAATGTCACGAGGACGATCGGCCAGTGGCGCACCGGATCGAAAGCGGCGATGCCATAGCCCAGCCCATAGACGCCAACGATCATGCCGATGCACTGCCAGAACTGCGGGTAGGTCGGCCTTGCCATGCCGAGCAGATCGAACATCACGTTGGGGGCGAGCACCGCGAATGCTCCCCAGAGGATGTTGTAGACGCCGGCAGCGAGAAGGGCGTTGCGCATCCATTTCGGCGATGAGGTGGAGTAATTCATGGCGAGACTTTCAATCCGGTCATCCGCCATTCGTGCGCCTTCAGATCAAGCGGTCGGCGGACGCGCTCGACGAAATGCCGCGGCCACTCTGTGCCGTTCGGTCCCGGCTGGAAATCTCCAAAGGTGACGTCCACGTCTGCTCCGGCTGTCGAAGCCAGCCCGTTGAGAGTGAACTGCACGCGGTGCAACCGCTTCGATTCCTCGCCAATCCAGGCGATGATTCCATCGGCATCGCTCATTCCGAATCCCGGGCGAAACGTTCCCGACACCAGCGAACATCGCTCTCCATTTAGCGTGCGTTGCCCGATAATTCGCCAGCCAGCTCCACGCTCCCGCAGCACGCTGCTTCCAAAGGTGAACATCACGTAGGCGTCTGCGACCAACGCAGCCGCCTGAAGCTCGTTTTCATCTGCAACAGCATTGCCGTTCCGGGAGACGCGAATGTTCGCTGGCGTCCGCACGACACGCTTCGTCCCTTCAGCTCCTCGATGTACTTGCAATACTTTCTTGAGATCAGGCGTGTAAGTCTCAGTCGATGCCTTGCGGTAACCCGAATCGACAAGTACGGGCTGGGTGCGTTCCGCGAACCGCGACCACTCGCCATCGTAAGCAACTTCGACCTGCCTCAGGCGTTGCCACGGATCTCCACTTTTCTTCGAGGACTCACGCAGGAGGCGAGTGGCCTCGGCGGCACCACTCGACTTCGGTTCTACGATGGGGCGAGGCAGGGTGGTGCACGAGGCCATGGTGAGAGCCAGAAGCCCAAGACAAACAATCGTTTTCATACGGGAATAGGTTACGCTCCCCAAAACCTCGCAGGCGTTATTTCCCGCCACGAAGGATCATGGATATAGAGGCTCCCCTTGCGTTAACCGCGAGTGTTCAGGATCGCTTCCTGTGTCTTCAGGGGAAGCTCGCTTTCCTGGAGCCATGCTGCGGCGGAGGTCGGATCCCTTCGGAAGAAGATCTGTCCAGCCCTTGTTAGAGACTCTTGCCGGAGCGTCGGCTCAGAGATCTCGTGCGCCCACGCAATCGCTGCTTCGGGATCTTGCCATGCATACCCCCTCGAGAGGCCGCTGATTGCGGCGTCCCGCTGAGTAGACTCGGGCATCTTTGAAAGATATTCTGTGGCGGCTAAGGGATCGCGATCCTCCCAGTCACCGAAGGCCGAGTTGAGACCTGAGGTCGCATAGTCCTGGTCAGCCACCGCTTCCACCCATCTTGCGGCAGCCTCGGCATCCCTCTCCACGTAGGCACCGGCGATACGTTGCATGGCCGCTCCCTTGACCGGATTGTCTGGTAAGGAATCCAACCAACGGGCGGCACCCTCTACACCATCGACACGAAGCGCATCGTTTGCGACGAGCGTCATCAGCTTTCCAGACTCTGCCATTCCTTCGGATGCGAGGCGTAGCACGAGTTCTGTCGCAGCCCCTCGGTCACTATCGGAGAGGCCTTGGACGACGCTTTCTGCCAGCCGGGCGCGCTGGCCTTTCATGTCCTCGGGGAGATTGTCGAGCATGGCTATTGCCTCGCCGGGGTTCGCAGACGCCCATCCGGCCACCGCTGCTGACATGTCATCCTCCTCGGAGCTGGCAGCAAACAGGAATGCCTCTTCACCAGCTAGCGCACCCCACGCGTAGTTGAAGTCTCGCCATTCATCGCCTTTGGTTCCGAGACTTACCAGCTGTTCGCGGATATCGAGTGCGTTTTCTGGCGTGAGCGACTGGAGGAGTTTACTGAAGGCTAACCGACGCTTGATCGGATTTTGATCTCGCATCGCCTGCGTTGCTAAAGTTTCCCATGTGGCACCGCTCGTCGAGAACCCACTGGCGGTCTGTGAATTCTCGCCCCTCGTTGCCCTTGTATCTTGCTCTGATTGGCTGATACGCATCCGAGCATCCGGAGATAGGGCGCTTCTCGAGCCGAGCTCGCCAGTAGCAGATCCGTCAGAAAGCGACGACTCTGGTGATGAGGATGACCCGCCGACACCGCCCAGCCAATACGCGGCAATGGCGGCAACACCCCAACAAAAGTGGCCGATAAGCTTTTTCTTCATCATGAGATTCGGTTGAAAGATTGCATTCGAGAAATTTGCCTGTTCGGCCGCAAAAACCTGGACTACTGGAGGCCGGCGAGGAATTCCTCCGCGTTGCTTCGATGCGCGTTCAGTTTCTCGGTGCCCATCTTGTCGAGCTGTCGGGTCATCATGCCGAGTCGGTGCTGTTTTCTAAAGAAAGTTTCATGGTTCTTGATAAACATCCAGAAGAGCCCGTCCCAGACTTGGCACCAATCTCCCTTTGGAAAGTCGCTCATCTTGCGGACGTAGTTCGAACCCGAGATGTAGGGCTTGGTCGTAAAGAGGCCGCCGTCCGCGAATTGGCTCATGCCGAAGACGTTGGGAACCATGACCCAATCATAGGCATCCACGAAGAGTTCCATGAACCAGTCGTTGACGCGACCGGGGTGGAATCCGCAGAGCAGCATGAAGTTCCCCAATATCATTAGGCGCTCGATGTGGTGCGCCCATCCGTGATCAAGGGTTCGGCGGATCACTAGATCGACCGGATCAATGCCGGTTGTGCCATCGTAGAACGCTGCCGGGATAGGTTGGTCCTCGAAGTTCCAGAAGTTGCCGTTGCGGCACTGCACTCCACTGTGATCGTAGGCGCCTCTGATGAATTCCCTCCAGCCAATGATCTGCCGGACAAAGCCCTCAAGCGAATTCAGTGGAGTGTTGTTTGCCTCGGCGAATTCCAAAGCCCGATCGACCACCTTCTGCGGAGTCAACAGTCCCACGTTCAGCATCGGCGTAAGCACGCTATGGAAGAGCACGCGTTCGCGATTGCTCAGCGAGTCTTCGTAGTCGCCGAAGAGTTGGAAGCGCTGCTCGAGGAAATTGTCGAACCAGCGTTCGGCAGCATCGTGCGACACAGGATAGGCAAATCCTTCCGCATCGCCGTAGTAGTCCGAGAACCTTCGTTTCGTGTATGCGATCGCCTCATTGATGGATTCTGTCTTGCGTGAGGATGGATCGGCCGGCACATCGAGCCCCTTTTTTGGCATCGGTTTGCGGTTGTCCTCGTCGAAGCTCCACTGCCCGCCACGTGGCGATCCGTCCTTGTTGAGAAGAATCCCCATGCGCGTCCGCTGGTTCTTGTAGAATCGCGCCATGAGCGGGCGCTTCTTTCCAGCGAACTCTTCCTGCAAGAGTTCACCGGAGGAGAGGAACATCGGCGTATCGTGTGCATGGAGTTTCACCGAGAGTTCGCTCGCCGCACGCTTGAGCCGTTTTTCCAAGAGGAAGTCAACGGTCTCGCAGTAGTGGAAGGTATCGAAGCCTGCCCGTCGCAACGCACGGAGATGGTCGAGGATCGTCTTTCCCTTCGCGAAGTCGCGATAGCGGACGTCGAAATCACGCCGTTCCAGCGCCGCTGCGTAAGTCTTCATCGACGCCCGGTGCAGGACGATCTTCTGCTGATGGAACTTGAGACCGACGTGCGGATCGCCAAAAACGAGCCCTTCTTCGATGAACACGACAGCCCGCGATTTCGTCACCGCAGGGTGAGGATCGAAGAGCTGGAAGGGAAAAATGAGTGTGCAGTCAGCCATCGAGATCAGAAGGTCGGCCAGAAGGGTTTCTTCCGCCATCTGTTCCCCCAGCGCGAGCTTGAGGGCAAACGCGGGCGCTGGAATCATTGCTGGTCGATTGACCGTATCGGCGAGTGTCTTCGTGAATTGCTCATTGGTGATGATGTCTGGCGCCACCACATTCACCGCCCCCTCGTACCGATCATCGCACAGAGCGCGATGCATGACATCGATCACGTCGTCGAGTGCGATCCACGGCATTCGCTGAGTTCCCGCGCCCAGTTTTCCGCCCAGGCCAAACTGAAACGGAAGTAGCATCTTGGCGAGAGCGCCGCCGGCTGGGCTAAGCACGATTCCCAAGCGCATTCGCACGGTGCGGATGCCGGCGTCTTCAGCTATCGAGGTTTCCTGTTCCCAGACGTCACAGACATCGGACAGCAATCCCGTTCCTCGCGGAGCGGATTCGTCCTGAGCATCAGATGTCCCCGTGCGGTAATAGTTAACACCAGAAGCGGTGACCAGAACCTCGGGTGGGTTGTCGAGTGCGGCCAGCTTTTCGCAGAGCAACCGTGTCCCTTGTTGTCTGCTCTCGACGATGCGGCGCTTCCTAGATTCGCTCCAGCGCCCGCCAGCGATGCTTTCACCCGCGAGGTGGACGACAGCATCGATCTTTGCGCTTCTGGGAAGATCCATCTCCGCAGATCTGTCATGTTGAAAGTGCGCACTGTCCTGCCAGCAGAACGCAGGGATTACATTGGAAAACTCAGTGAGTCTATCACGCAACGCGTCGTCGAGCCACTTGGCGCTGGTCATTAAGCAATTGCTTGAGGAAATGTCTCCTGAAGAAATGGCCCGACGCGCCGAGGAACTCTTCGGCGGTTGAGAATTCAACCCATCCATCACTTTGGCGAATACCTGCTTCCCAGCGAAGCGGGTATTCGCCTCTCTTTTTCCAACGACAACGCAAGCAAAAGCTATGATCCGCACTTTCGATGACGCATACCAATTCGTGCTCAAAGAGAAAGTGTGCACGATTTTCGGCAGTAAAAATTCTCCCCACCCATCGCTTTGGGATAACGTCGATCTACCCGATCGCAAAAAAGGAGAAGGCGGCTGGGGTGAAAAAGTTACGGCCATCTGGAAGTGGAAGAACGAATTACCGGCAACATTTCCTGACGAAATCTTCTACGGCAAGATTACCAATGGCGACGCCGTCCTGATGGAAATGGACCACCTGCGCCATACCCATTACGCCACGGCAAAGAAGGACGTCTCAACCATCAATCCCCTCGCAAAACGTCTCTATCGCCACATCAGGATGGAACCCTGGTTCACCGGAGATCTGCGCAAAGTGGTGATGAGCGAAACCGATTGCACCAAAAGCCGATTCGACACCGCGCTGAAGAAATTGCAAATCACCCTGAATATCGCCCGATCGAATCACCCGGACGACACGCGAGATCGCTGGGTACCCTTCAGCGAAATGTATCCAGACCTTTCCGAATAAGACAAGCACTCAGCTCCTGCGGTAAGTGCGTATGATCCAGCGAGCGCCCAGCACCAGAAGAATCACCACGATAGCCAGTTTGAGAATGCCAGGAGTGGGCCACCTGAGTGAAAAAATAATGCCAATGAACGTGATAATCATCTGCCCGACCGCGACCAGCAACTGGCGTGGCGTAGGATCATCTGGCTTCCGCGATGGGATCCGCCGCAGCTTTCCCGACGGAGCCTGATCACCGCGCATGTAGTCTCGGTCGTCGTTGCCCATGAGCGTTCTCTAGCAGAGTCTGTCAAATTCCACAACGAAAACTGATTTCAAGCTGGGGCCGCAGGCAACGCTACGATAGGATGCCCTCCATGAAGCGATCCTTTCGACCTCTGCGACTGACAACGTTCACCCAAACTCTCTTGATCGGCATTCTAGCGGCGCCACTCATTGCCGAAGATGAGAAAAAGAAAACGCGCGACGAAATGGTGCTCGACGATCGTAGCGCTCTGGCTGGAAACGCGGCATGGATTTACAATGATCTCAGCAAAGCCTTTGCAGAAGCCAAGACCAGTGACCGCCCACTGATAGTGGTGCATCGATGTATCCCCTGACATGCTTGCGCAGGCTTTGACCAGCAGGTTGTTGGTCGTGATGATGAAAAGATTCGAGAACTCATGAGTAATTTTGTCGCCGTCCGTGTCATTCAGGCGAACGCGATGGACTTGAAGTTATTCCAATTCGACTACGACATGTCCTTCGCGGTGACATTTCTCAACGCAGATCGAACTGTGTATGGCCGCTTCGGCACTCGCAATGGCAATGCCGAAGCCGCCGATGACGACATTTCTATAGAAGGGCTTACCGCGGCAATGACTGCGGCACTTCAGCTCCACAAGAATTATCCTGAGAACCGCGAAACTCTCGCAGATAAGCAACCGCGGCAGGGAGTAAAGTATCCCGTGCCGGAGAAAATCCCGACCATGGGCAAGTACAAGTCAGTGCTCGACTATGAAGGCAAAGTGGCAGGCAGTTGTATCCATTGTCACTCCATCCGCGATCAGCAGAGGCGTATCGTCCGTGATGCGGGAGAAGTGTTAGGATTACGTGAGCTTTCGCCCTGGCCTATGCCATCGGTTCTCGGAATTCGTATGGATCCAAAACAACGGGCAACCGTGCTGACCGTCACAGGGGATTCCTCCGCCGCATCCTCCGGACTGAAATCCGGAGATCACATTCTGTCAGCGAATGGTCAACCACTCCTATCGACCGCAGACCTGCAGTGGACGCTGCACCAGATGGCTGAAAATGCGGCTCTCTCGCTCGACATTACGCGCAATGGCACACCCCAGCGCATTTCAATTTCGCCGCAGAAGAAATGGAGAGAATCCTCCGACATCACTTGGCGAGTATCGACATGGGATTTGCGACGCATGGCACTGGGGGGCATGCGACTGGAGCGAATCCCCGATGAAGAACGCGCTGAGAGGAATCTGCCCGCAGCAGACAAAATGGCACTGCTCGCAAAAAACGTCGGCCAGTACGGCGAACACGCTACAGCAAAGAAAGCCGGCCTCAAAAAAGGCGACATCATCATCGAGTTCAACGGCAACAACAGCGACACCACCGAAAGCGCCCTCATCAAAAACATCGCCTCCACTCTCAAACGCAATGCCGAAATAAAGGTCACTTACCTACGCGATGGCGAGCGCAAGGAGTCAACGTTTCGGCTGCAGTAGTCGGGCTCTGACTGGTTTGAGCGATCTCACCAACCACTTTCATTAACGCGAAAGATCGCGGAGGCTGCGGGCCTTCGCGATCTTCCGGTTTGGAGCAATAACCTTAGTCGAAGTTTTCTAATTTTGCTTTACCAGGCGGTAGTAGGCGTGGCGACCGCCGTTTGCGACTGTGATTCCACTGTTGGCCATCTTTCCGGTTACGGTGAGGGAAGAGTTCCAGTTCTTGAGATCGGAGGAGGATTGCAGGAGAAAGCTGGCATCTGGATCGGCTTTAGAATTGGCGGCACGCAGGATGAATGATGCGGTGCCCGGCTTTCTGATGAATTCCATGGATGGCGCTGAGGAAGAGTTGGAAGATTCAGAGTTGCCACCATTCGTGCTGCTGCCACCGCCGTTGTTGTTGGAGGTGTTGTTGCCACCGTTATTATTATTATTTGCTCCCCCATTGTTGGAGTTGCCGACATTTGCGGGTGCCCACATTGGATTTGCACTGCCACGGGTTCCGACTGGTGTCAGGTCACCGCCGCCTGATGGGATCATCAAAAGCTGTCCAGTCGCTGGATCGATGAGCTTCAGCACAGCTCCATTGGCAACCGCTTGATTTCCCATACCTAAAATGAGGCGGGATCCATCAGCTGACCAGGAAACGCCCGTAGGAAACTGCCCTTCTCTGAAATTCCACAACACTTGCTCGCCGGATCCATCTGAGTTGATTGTTCGAAGCGACACTTGTGAACGAAGGTAGCCCGTGAACTGAGGTGAACTCACAAGGCGATCGACCGAACGGAAGAAGGCGATTTTTCTACCGCTGGGAGAACTGGCAGGGAATATATCGTTCTCGTGACCGTATTCAATTGTTCCTGCGGCGAAGTTTGAAGTAGACCATGCACGTGGATTGGTGATCTTGCGGACGGGGCTATTTGAGCCAGGCGCATAGGCAGCGATCTGGCGATTTAGTCTTGGTCTAGCACGACTAGTGTTCAGCCAAGACTAAACTGGCGGTCAAAATGCCTGTTTCGAACGGCCCAAAACCTCGGCACTGCGTGTAGAGGATTTGGATCGCGTCCTAAGATGAATGCGAGGCAAACCTCAGCGCGTAGCGTCAACATTCTGGCAGTCAAAGTAGGCCACTTAACCTTCGCCATTGAACGGTCGCTCCGCGACGTAATTGATGTTCAATGGCAACCGGGCGTTAAAACGCCCGGCTAATAATGTGGTGTCGCTCCGCGACATGCCAACAACTGCGCATTCATTTTTTCCTATCATATCAATGTTGACACCCTACTACTGAGTTCAGCCTACGATCGTGATTGATTCCTTGGCAATCCCTACACGACCCGACTTGCTGTAAGGGCGGGGCATCGGTTGGGCGTTTCCAGCGAGATCGACTGCCCGACATCGAAGCGTGTATTGACCTGGCTTCAGATTTTTGATTTCACCGGCCCAGCGACAAAGGGTGTAGCGTAGAGGCCACTCGCGAGGTTTCCCCGATTCTACATCAAACTGAAGATGATGGAGTTTTCCCACAGTATTTTCACCCTGCCAGGCATCAGGCAATGGCAGAATGGTGGCATCTTGCCATGGTGCCTTGATAAAATAGGGGTCATCCTCCGGCCAGGCATCATCCTTCGGATGGGCCCACCATTGGACTTTGGAAAGACCGCCAATGCCTACTTGCGCCTCTCCTGAAATCGTAACTGCAGCATTCGCTTTCGCCTCGTCAGGAACTTCATGGAAGGACGCTCGTGATTTGAGCCAGCTATCATTCACCGCATTATTCTGCTTCGCATAGGTGTCCTCCGCCTGATAGCGATTGGTCACGATAATGCGTTTGAGCCATTTGACGGATTTGAATCCATACGCCTCTGGCACAATCATACGCACAGGGCCACCACGTTCGCCCGTTAGCCATTCGCCATTGATCTTGTAGCACAACATGATCGGCAAGAAGCCTGGAGGATCTTCCAGAACGCGATTGGCTGGAAGCCAGCACTGGAAGAGTTGCTTCGGATCGTCATTGTGATAGCCATCGTAGAATACTGAGCGGTAATTGGCACGTGGCCCTGCTAACCAAAGCACGTCACGGAGTGGTACCCCCTCCCAAAGAGCCATTCCCAGCGGCTCAGACATGTTGTTGCAGGAGACGACCTTTAAGTAACTCACCGCCTTTGTCTTCGCCAGCTCCATGAGATCGGCGAACTTGAAGGGATTGCCACCCTTGTTAGAACGCGGCGAGTCTAACTGCGCAGACATATCACCACCTGCCTCTTCTTGCGGATCTGCCAGGATATCCAGCGTCCAAGTCTCCCGTTCCAGGCCCACCTCCAGGCGCTTCTCTCGTGGAAGCTTATAGGGCAATGGATCACCTCGCTCGACGTTGTAGAAGTCGCCCTGCGGTGTGAGATAGGCACCGAAAGATTGCTCGGCTTCTGCCAATCCTGAATCTAATGATGCAGTATTTTCCTGCGAATTCGCCGGAGTAGCCCGAGCTGCCATAGCGAGACAAGCGCTTGAATAGTAGAGAAAAGATCGACGCAGCATTCGCCGTTGTAGCGAGCCAATAAGGAATGGGCAATCTGAAACTAAGCGTTACTCGCGAGCCGTTTGACCTTTTTCCAGCCCATCACTGCGATGAATCCGCAGACAATGATGGCGATCACTGCCACCACCGGAACGAAATCCGTGCCGAGCAAATTCATGGCGAGAATCACTAGTGCGGCGGCAATGGCCAGCAGCGGGAAAAGGACGGCATCGATGAACGCGAGAGGAAGCCCATAGATGCGCCCCTGCGATGAATTGATATCCTTGATCGCGCTGATGCCCAGGAGCGTGCAGCCAATGGGTGCTAGAAAACACGGAAATCCTATTAACAGGATAATCAACAGTTCAATCAATCCAATCCCGCCAAAGCCGGTGTTATCCTCAGATGCCAACTGATAGGAAGCCGCGATCACAAGGGGTACTGATGGAATCAAAAATAGTGGAGCCCATGCTGCGCCGATGACCGCCTTTTTTGAAATGCGTCGGGCGGGTTCAACAGAAGGCTGAGCGGATTGCAGTTGAGGAGATGAGCGGTTGATGCTCTCGACTTCCGTACTGACTTCACTGGCCTGCTGGTAACGACGCTCGGGCTTGAAATCGAGTGCTCGCATGACGACTTCGTCCAGTCGCACGTCGATCTGTACATTGGAAGACGGGGGATCAAATCGACCAGCCGGCACCTCACCAGTTAGCAATTCATAAAACACAACGCCCAGCGAATAAATATCGGCGCGATGATCCGCATCTCCCGCACCAGCCATTTGTTCAGGTGCCATGTAGCGGACACTGCCCATTGATTCCCGAGTCTGGGTCAGGGTTACCTGGAGATCACGCTCGCCTAACAATTTCACCAATCCGAAGTCGGTGATCTTAACATGACCATTGTGGGTCAGAAGAATATTCTCAGGCTTGATATCGCGGTGGACGATTCCTGAGTCGTGCGCAAATTGCAGGGCAGCACACACTTGGGTAACGATGGCCAGCGCCTCCTGTGGTTGCAATTTCCCAGCGGCGAGAACTTCTCTAAGATTCGCGCCATCCACGAGTTCCATGACAATGTAGCAGATGCCGTCGATCGTTCCCGTATCGTGTACCGTGACGATGTGAGGGTGATTCAATGCTGCCAGCGCTTTAGCTTCTCGAGAGAAACGCTCGACGAAAGCCGGATCTTCTGCGAGTTCCCTGGGCATGACCTTGATCGCCACTTCTCGGTTCAGATTCTTTTGAACGGCGCGATAGACCACGCCCATGCCACCGGCGCCAAGGATTTCCTCAACCGTGTATTCGGTCAAAATGGCATCCAGTTGCTCGGTCGTCATTGGCGCTGCGGGTTGCCAGCTGCCCTTTGACGTTGACGCTGATTCGTCGCCTTCGAGCAAAGGTGGAATGGCACCTGCCGCTACGCACTTTGGACAAATCCCGCCGGGCGCGTCCGGCGCGATCGGTTCGTTACAATTCGGGCACTGGGGGCATTGGGTCATATCATTCATAGGTCAAAAAATGGTGTATTCACAGTTTCCTGACGAATCCCTCATCCATTGTTACAGTTTCCATGGAGAAAAATCTCAGCCCAGAAGTTGCGCAAATGCTCGCATTTCTGCTTCCAAATCTGACTCTGCCTCGACGGTGTGCGCAATTTCCTGTCGCAAAGCATTTCGAAATCGCTCACGCAGGCGATGGACGGCGACTCGCACCGCCGTCTCCGTCATCGCTAATTCCCTGGCAGCTGCGGCGTAGTCTTCGCCACCATTCCAGGCGAGGAATTTTTCAAGCACCTCGAATTGCTCAATTTTCCCACGCCCGACAAAGCGCTCACGCACCAGCAGCCTGGCGGCATCGAGTTGGGTCAATGCCCAGCGTCGATCAAACAATCGATCCGGCGACCAAGTATCGCTCTCCGCCTCCAGTTGCAATTGGCTTTCCGCCCAATCCTGATCCAGTGAAATGATTTCCTCGTTCCCCCCGCGCTTCAATGCTTCTGCTCTAGTCATTTCATTCGATAGAAAATGTTTCACGGCTCCCAGCAGATAAGAACGCAATCGGCCTTTCCCCTCATCCGCGCGATCAAAATCCTGACGCTCAAGAAACCTGCGAAAGAATTCCTGTGTCAGATCCTGGGCATCATGCGCCCCATGTCCGTGGCGGCGGATGAATCCATAGAGCGGAAACCAGTAGAGCTGGCACAATTCCTCCAGTGCGCGACGAGCAACCGTGGCGTCATCACTGCGCGCTCGCAGAACCCGACTCCAGCGCGTCTCATTAAAGGAACTTGAACGATCAAAAGTCGACATCGCTCGACAGATTCACGACTGACAACGACAAAGTCGAGCATCACTTCACTTGCTGCCCATTCTAACGAAAATACTTGGGCTCTGCTACCGGCGGGACGCCGGTTCCACTATCCTACTATCCACTTTTTATGGGCGATCGGCGATTGGCAGAATTTCCTGTGGCTCGGCTGGACCGGTGTAGGCGGTGAGTGGGCGGTAAAGGCGGTTATTTTCCAGTTGCTCCAGAACTTGTGCCGTCCAGCCAGCGGCGCGAGAAATCGCGAAAATCGGTGTAAACAGATCTGTTGGAATACCCAGTGAATAGTAAACGGTTGCAGAGTAGAAATCGACATTGGCATTCAAGCCTTTGCGCTCGCGCATGATTTCAGCGATGCGTTCGGACATGTTGATCCACTTCGGCTCGCCCAATTGAGCGGTCAGCCGCACTGCCATGTTCTGCAGATGCGGAGCGCGAGGATCAAGCACCTTGTAGACGCGATGGCCGATGCCCATGATCTTCTCTTTGCGCTCCAACTTACCTTCGACATAGGCATCGACAGCACCTTCGCTGCCGATCTCTTCGAGCATTTGGATGACGCCTTCATTCGCTCCTCCATGCAGTGGGCCTTTAAGAGTGCCTATCGCCGAGGTGATCGCGGAATACATGTCAGACAGCGTGGCAATGGTAACGCGGGCACTGAATGTTGACGCATTCATGCCGTGCTCGGCGTGAATAATGTAGGCAACGTCGAGAGTCTTCGCAGCTTCGAACGATGGCTCATCTCCGGTCACGAGATAGAGAAAGTGTGCAGCTTCATTGAGGTCGTCGCGGACTTCGATAAGCTCCTGACCATTGCGAGCGCGGTGAAAAAAGGCGACCATCAGCGGAATGGTCGCGCAGATTGTCAGAGCGCGATCTTCGTTGAGCTCGCGATCCTGATTCTTCCCGCGTGTGTCGTACAACCCTAACATGGACACCCCAGTACGGATAACATCCATCGGGTTGGCATCTTTGGGCGCGGACTTGAGAAAATCGATCACACCGTCCGGCAATTTCCGCCGTGAGCGCAACTGTGACGTGATCTCATCCAGCTCAGCCTGATTCGGCAATTTTCCGCGATGCAGCAGGTGGACTACTTCCTCAAAGGTGCAGTTCTCGACCAGATCGTCGATGTCATAGCCAAGATACATCAGCTTGCCATTCTTGCCATCGACACTGCTCAGCCGCGATTCATTCGCGACGATGCCCTCAAGTCCTTTTGCTACGGTTGCCATAATCGATTTATAAAGTGAGTTGCTGCCTGGGGGGAAGTCTAAGATTGTTGCTTCATGGCGGAGATCAGCGTCTCGCCCATTTGTGCTGGTGTCTCTGAAACGAAAATTCCGGCATCACGCATGGCTTCTTTTTTCGCCTCCGCTGTGCCCTTGCCACCGGAAATGATCGCGCCGGCGTGGCCCATGCGACGACCGGGGGGCGCTGTGGCACCCGCAATGAAACCAGCGATTGGCTTTTTGCAGTTGTCCTTTGCCCATGCTGCAGCTTCTTCTTCTGCTGTGCCACCGATCTCGCCGATCATGATGATTGCTTCCGTCTCCGGGTCATCATTGAACATCTTCAGGCAATCGAGGTGCGATGTTCCGTTGATCGGGTCGCCGCCGATTCCTACACAGGTGCTCTGCCCGAGCCCGGCCTGGGTCAATTGCCAGACGGCCTCATAAGTAAGCGTTCCTGAGCGCGAAACAACGCCTACATTGCCGCGGCGGTGAATGTATCCAGGCGCAATACCAATGCGGCAGCCACCGTGAGAATTTTCACCTCTGCCAGGCGTCACCAGCCCAGGACAATTCGGGCCAATGAGCCGAGTCGGGCTGCCTTCCATCGCAGCGCGCACTTTCATCATGTCGACAACTGGAATGCCCTCGGTGATGCACACGACCAACTCCAGCCCCGCATCCACTCCCTCAAGAATGGCGTCGGCAGCGAATGGTGGCGGCACAAAAATCGCGGATACAGTTGCGCCTGTTTCGTCGACCGCTTGTGCCACGGTATCGAATACAGGAACGGTCTCAGCGAATTTCTGCCCTCCTTTGCCTGGAGTCACACCGGCAACTAGTTGGGTGCCGTAGTCAAGGCTCAGCTGCGCATGCCGCCCACCGAAGGAACCGGTAATTCCCTGAATGAGGAGCTTGGTGTTTTCGTCAACGAGGATGGCCATAGAAAAGATATTTAGATTACCGGTGTTCGGTGTTCAGTGTTCGGGTAGGAAAGTGTTAGGGAATAGTGCCAGGTCAGGCCTGGATGCTTTTCACTGCTTTCTGCGCAGCGTCGCCCAAGTCATCTGCGGCGATCAGGTCGACGCCTGATTCTGCCAGCGTCTTCTTGCCCGCAGCAACATTGTTGCCTTCAAGCCGGACAATGAGCGGCAGCTTCAATTCTACTTCTTTCGAAGCAGCAACGATGCCTTCGGCGATGACATTGCAGTCCATGATTCCACCAAAAATGTTCACCAGGATTGCTTTCACGTTAGGATCACCGATGATGATCTTAAAGGCATTGGTAACCTGCTCCTTTGTAGCACCGCCACCGACGTCAAGGAAGTTCGCTGGATCACCACCGTAGTGCTTGATGATATCCATCGTCGCCATCGCCAGACCTGCACCATTCACCAGACAAGCAATGCTGCCATCCAGCCCAATATAGTTGAGGTCAAACTTAGCGGCTTCGACTTCGCGCGGATCTTCCTCTTCAGGATCGCGCATCGCCTCAATGTCCGGATGACGGTAAAGCGCATTGTCGTCAAAATTGAACTTCGCATCGAGCGCCAGCACGTCACCGTCTTTCGTCACCACCAGTGGGTTAATTTCCACCATCGAGCAGTCACAGCTGATGAACAACTTATAGAGTGCGTCGAGCAATTTTCCAAACGCCTTGCCCTGGCCGCCGGCCAGACCCAGTTTCGATGCCAATTTCCTCACCTGAAAGGCTTGCAAACCGAGGAGCGGATGCACCTTTTCGTTCAAAATTTTCTCCGGCGTGTTCTCGGCCACGTCCTCGATGTTCACACCGCCTTCGGTGCTGGCGACGATGACTGGCGAACGAGCCTCGCGATCCATCAGAATCGCCAGGTAGTATTCCTTTTCAATGTCCACCGACTCTGCGATGAGCACTTTACGCACGAGTTTGCCGTCCTCGCCCGTCTGGTGAGTTACCAGCGTCTGGCCGATCATCTGGCTGGCAACTTCTCCCGCCCGATCTGGACTTTCGACCAGATGAACGCCTCCCTTGAAGCCATTTTTAAAGGTGCCCTTGCCGCGGCCACCCGCGTGCACCTGCGCCTTGACGACCAGTTGCCCTGCAGCACTCAATTCGCTGGCCGCAGCCTTCGCAGCCTCCGCTGTATCAGCGACTTGCCCCTTTGGAGTGGGGACACCAAATTTTTCAAACAGATCTTTAGCTTGGTACTCGTGGATATTCATAGGAATGCGAAAAAGCCCGAGTCCGAAGCCGGAACGGGAGCGGCAAAATAGGAACGCCCTCCATGACCGTCAAGGGGAATCGGGAAAAGCCTCGACTCTGGGAATTTGGATCGATTTTGCTGCTGCTCGGGCGCCACAGGGAGAATGGATGATTGATGAAATTGAGCATCACGGCGCTAACCGCAGCCTGCACCGTTGGGACCCTGGCGAGCAATTTCACTCAATCCAGCCATGCGCCAGCACCCAAAACCTGCTGGACAGGAGCGAGAATCGAGCCAATGAAGGCAGTTAACCACTTTATTATGTACAGAACGCACCACTGCAACGAACTCAGGAAAGAACACGTAGGCCAGACCGTGACGCTGGCAGGGTGGGTGAATACCAAGCGCGATCATCACGGCGTAATTTTTATCGATATTCGTGATCGTGAAGGAGTTACGCAGGCAGTCTTCCGTCCGGAAGAGAGCGCCGGAGCAGCGGAGATGAGCCACAAATTGCGCGCTGAAGATGTGGTTCAGGTGACTGGCAAGATCGCCGACCGTCCGGAATTTGAAGGCTCATCGACAGTGAATCCGAATATCGAGACGGGCGAAATCGAGATCGTCGCGTCAGAATTGGTCGTTCTGAACAAGTCTGAAGTGCTGCCATTCCAACTGGATAAGGAACTGAGCAACGAGGACTTGCGGATGAAATACCGCTACCTCGACCTGCGCCGTCCGCGCATGGCAGCGAACATGCGCACCCGCCACCGCATCACCAAGTTGACCCGCGACTACCTCGATGACCATGGCTTTCTCGAGGTCGAGACACCCATTCTTTCTAAGAGCACTCCTGAAGGTGCTCGCGACTTTCTTGTGCCGACCCGCCAGCCGGGTAAGTTCTACGCACTGCCGCAAGCGCCTCAGCAATATAAGCAATTGCTCATGGTCGCTGGCATTGAACGCTACTTCCAGATCGCCCGGTGTTTCCGCGATGAGGATTTGCGCGCCGATCGCCAGCCGGAATTCACCCAAGTGGACGTGGAAGCATCTTTCGTTGATCAGGAAGAAATCATCGAACTGATCGAAGGTCTCCTCGCTCGTGCATTTAACGAGGCATGTGGTGCGGATGTAAGTGCACCATTCCCGCGCATGACACATCGCGAGGCGATGGATCGCTTCGGCAGCGACAAGCCAGACACGCGCTTTGGCTCAGAGATCGTTGACTTGGGCGACGTGTTCGCGGGTTCTGAGTTCAAGTTGTTCAAGTCGGTGCTGGCAAAAGGAGGCGTCGTTCGCGCGATCAACGCCAAAGGATTTGCCTGCATCACGACAGGACAAATCAAGCGCCTGGAAGAACTGGCCAAGGAAGCTGGTGCCGGCGGCCTTGCTTACATCAAGGTCGAAGACGGTGAGTGGAAGTCACCAATCGTCAAATTTTTCTCGGATACAGAACGTGAGGCACTGAAGGAAAAGCTGGCGCTGGAAGAAGGTGACCTCGTGCTGTTCGGCTGTGACCAATTGCCGACCGTGTGCGAAGTTTTGGGCCGACTGCGGCTGGAATACGCAACGATGTGCAAGGTTCTCGAAGGCAAAGAAGGCATGTGGAATTTCCTCTGGGTAACGGAATTCCCGCTGCTTGACTACAGCGAGGAAGATCAGAAATGGAATGCCGTGCACCACCCATTCACACGCCCGAAAGCCGAGGACATGGAACTGCTGGCAGCTGGCGAATATAGCAAAGTCAGGGCAGAAGCTTATGACGTTGTCCTCAATGGCTACGAACTGGGCGGCGGCAGCATTCGAATTCACGAACGCGATTTGCAGGCCCAAATGTTCGACGTTCTGGGCGTCACCAAGGAAGAGCAGGAAACATTATTCGCGCATATCCTGGAAGCCTTTCAGTTCGGCGCACCTCCGCACGGCGGCATTGCCCTGGGACTCGATCGTATCGCCATGCTCGCCTGTGGCGAAGACAGCATCCGCGAGGTGATCGCTTTTCCAAAGAACAACAAAGGTGGCGATCTGATGAGCGATAGCCCGGCAGAAGTTGACTTCAAGCAGCTGCGCGAAATCTACATCCAGTCGATCGCAAAGAAGGAAAAGGACGCGAAGTAATGCCCCAGTGGCCGGGCCGTTGCGCTGCGAGACCTGCCTGGCGTCGGAAGGGAAGGCAAATCTGAGCCCGCCGCGAAGTCTTGACAGTCAGAAGCTAAGTTGCGTTTAATAGCGCTATGGCACGTTCGAAAACGCCCCTTGGAGCAGCACTCGGCTGTGGCTGCGCCCTATTGGCGGTCGTAGGAGTGATCGTTTTCGTCTGCTGCATTGTCGGTTTTGTGTTCTCAATGATAAAGAACTCGGACCCTTACAACCACGCGCTGGCGCAGGCACGAAACAATCCACAAGTGGTCACCGCTCTCGGTGAACCCATTGAACCTGGCTGGTTCCTGATGGGAAATATCAATCTCTCAGGCTCGTCAGGCAATGCGGACATCTCAATCCCAATCAGTGGGCCAAATGGAAACGGCCAACTCAATGTGGTTGCTTCTAAATCTGGTGGCGTTTGGACTTACAGCGTTCTCCGATTTACTTCAGACCAGATTGAGCAACCGCTCAATCTTCTCCTCTCAATTCCAGCACTCGAGGAACTAGAAGTCGAGTCACCGCGAGCACTAGAATTGCCCTGAAATCTGGCAGCGCTTGATCATCACTTTGCCACTCCGTGCGACTCAAGCATTGGCCTCAGCAGTTTCTCAGCGAGATCTAGCCGTGTTGCAGGAGAAGTATTCACGCCGAAGCGCACCCGGCTTGAAAAGAAGAACTTGTAGTAGCGGACGTCGCCTATGGTCGCCCAGGGAATGGTCAATGGCGGATGAAAGAAGTTAAAGACCGGCACCGCAGCAAGATGCAACCCGGCATCCGAGGCCCCAATTTTCAAGAGTCCATAGTACACCCACCCGACTCTACCACTCTGCCCAAAGTGCGAATATTGCACTGCCGTTTCATCACGGTAGTGAGTAGCCAATCGCTTCCATCCCCCTATATGGGAGAGAATCCACTGCACGAAGATCCACGAGCAGGGAAAAAATACCAAAAAAGTGATGATACCTCCTGAAAAATTGACGGACAGTGCTTCATTCACAGGTGACCTGTATCATATTCCACAAGAAACGGCCGCCGCTATCAAAGCAGTGACCG